>JAYUGL010000103.1:0-15924 GCA_043738385.1 Sterolibacteriaceae bacterium | reverse complement strand
GCACTACCGGAATATGCCGCGCGCGCGCGGCGATCACCTCCGGATTGTCCTCGTGAACGGCGGTGGACACCACGACCGCATCGGCACGCGCCACATTGGTCGCGTCGTGGCCGATGACCACGTGTATCCCTTGCGCCGCCAGACGGCGTGCCGTCGTGCTGTCGGCAAGATCGGAACCGCTGATTTCGAAGCCTTGATTAGCCAGCACCTCGGCGATGCCGCTCATGCCAGAGCCACCGATACCGACGAAATGGATGCGCTTGACCTTGTGTTTCATGATGCAAACCTTCCACCACAGAGACACAGAGACACAGCGAGAAACTCTTGAAAGTCTCTTGCCGTTCTCTGTGTCTCTGTGTCTCTGTGGTTCAATTTCATTTCGCCAACTCCATGCAGACTTTTGCCACGTCCGCCGCCGCATCCGGCTTGGCCAATGCCCGCGCCTTCTCGGCCATCTGCAACAACTGCTGGCGCGGCATGCCGCGGATCAGTGAAAGTTTTTCCGCGGTCAGTTCGGATTGCGGCAGCAGGATGGCGGCGCCGGCGTTGGAAAGAAACCGCGCATTGGTCGTCTGATGGTCATCCACGGCGGAAGGAAATGGCACCAGAATGCTGGCGACGCCTGCCGCTGCAAGTTCCGCTATCGTCAACGCGCCGGCCCGGCAAATCACCAGATCGGCCCACGCGTAAGCACCCGCCATGTCCTCGATGAAGGGCACCAAATGCCCGGCGACGCCGGCTTGTGCGTAAGCCTGCTTGAGCAATTCCAGATGTTTTTCGCCCGACTGGTGCACCACTTCCGGACGCTCTGCTTCCGGGATCAGCGCCAGCGCTTGCGGCATCGCCGTATTGAGCGCTTGGGCGCCGAGGCTGCCACCGAGCACAAGTACGTGCAGCGGGCCGCTGCGACCCTCGAAGCGCTGCGCAGGTGAAGTCAGACGCGCGATTTCGGGGCGCACCGGGTTGCCGCACCACTCGCCTTTTTTCAACACACCGGGAAATCCGGTGAGGATGCGGTCGGCAAGTTTGGCGAGCGTTTTGTTGGCCAGCCCCGCAATTGAATTCTGTTCGTGCACTACCAGCGGGCGAAGCGTCAGCGCCGCCATCATGCCGCCCGGGAGACTGACAAAGCCGCCCATGCCCAGCACTACATCGGGCCGGGTCTGGCGCAGTTGTTGCAGCGCCTGCCAGAAGCCGCGCAGCAGGTTGAGCGGCAACATCAGCTTGCGCAGCAGTCCCTTGCCGCGCAATGCCGAGAAGCGCACCCACGCCATCTCATAACCATGGCCCGGCACCAGCCGCGCCTCCATGCCGTCGGGATTACCCATCCACACCACGCGCCAGCCAAGACTGCGCAAATGATCCGCCACCGCGAGCCCCGGCATGATGTGCCCGCCGGTGCCGCCGGCCATGACTAGGATGGTTTTCATGAATAAAAAAATCCACCACAGAGACACAGAGGCACAGAGGAAAAACCCAGAGAAAGTCTTTGAATCTTTTCTCTGTGTCTCCGTGTCTCTGTGGTGAAAGGTTTTTTCATATCTTCTGTCCGCGCATGAGCTGCCGGTTTTCGTAGTCCACGCGTAACAGGATCGCCAGCGCGGCGCAGTTGGCGAGAATGCCGGAGCCGCCGAAACTCATCAGCGGCAGGGTCAGGCCTTTGGTCGGCAGCAGCCCCATGTTGACGCCCATGTTGATGAGGGACTGAACGCCGAACCAGATACCCAGACCCTGCGCGAAAAGACCGCCGAAGATGCGGTCGAGCGACAGCGATTGGCGGCCGATGACAAAACAGCGCTGCACCAACAGTGCGAACATGCCGACGACGGCGACCACGCCAACGAAGCCGAGCTCTTCGGCGATCACCGCCAGCAAAAAGTCGGTATGCGCTTCGGGCAGGTAGAACAATTTCTCCACGCTGGCGCCGAGGCCAACGCCAAACCACTCGCCGCGGCCGAAGGCGATCAACGCGTGGGAGAGCTGGTAGCCCTTGCCATACGCGTCTTGCCACGGGTCCATGAAGCCGAACAAGCGTTCGCGGCGATAGGGTGAGGTCCAGATCAGCACCACAAAAGCGACCACCAGGAACATAAACAGAATGGAGAACAGGCGGACATTGATGCCGCCAAGGAACAGGATGCCCATGGCGATGCAGATGATCACCACGAATGCGCCGAAATCGGGTTCGCGCAGCAGCAGCGCACCGACCAGCACCATGACGATGGCCATCGGCACAAAGCCGCGCCGGAACGAATTCATGTCGGCCAGCTTGCGCGTGGTGTAGTCGGCGGCGTAGAGCACGGCGGCCAGTTTCATCAATTCCGAAGGCTGGAGATTGACCAAACCCAGGGGTATCCAGCGCTGAGCGCCATTGACCGCCCGACCCACATGCGGGATCAACACCATGGCCAACAACACAACCCCGGTGACGAACAGCCATGGTGCCAGCTGCTGCCACACCCGCAAGGGAATTTGAAAAGTGACCAGCCCAGCCACCAGACCGATGGTGAGAAAGACACCATGCCGCACCAGAAAGTACGACGACTGGAACCCGGTGAAGCGGCTGCCTTCCGCCGTGGCGATGGAGGCCGAATAGACCATCACCAGTCCAAACACCAGCAGGCCGATGGCGGACCACAACAACCATGGGTCGACATCCGACGGGGATTTTCGCGTCACGCCCAAACGATAGGATGAGGTGATTGAGTTCATGCCGCCCGCTCCGCGAGCGCACGTACTGCTGCGATGAAAACTTCGGCGCGGTGCTCGAAATTGCGGAACATGTCAAAGCTGGCGCAGGCCGGCGACAGCAACACGGCGTCCCCGGCACGCGCTTGCTCGGCGGCAATGCGCACGGCCTGTTCCAATGTCGCCGCCGACAGCAGCGGCGTGGCGATGCCTTCGAGTGCGGCGCGAATCTGCGGCCCGTCGCGGCCAATTAACACGACAGCGCGGGCGTGACGGTCGCATGCGGATTTAAGCGGAGTGAAATTCTGACCCTTGCCGTCACCCCCCGCAATCAACACCACTTTGCGCTGCAAGCCTTCGAGTGCCGCAACCGTCGCGCCGACATTGGTGCCCTTGGAATCGTCATACCACGCCACGCCGCCGATCTCGGCGATGCGCTCCACCCGATGTCGAAGCCCCTTGAAATCGCGCAATGTCGGCAACAATGATTCGGCCGGCAAATCGATGGCCGCGCACAAGGCCAGTGCCGCCATGACATTCGCGGCATTGTGCAAACCCGCCATCGGCAGCTCGGTTACCGGCAACAGCAGACTATCGCCGCGCGCAATCCACGGCGCGCCGGATTTTTCGCGCAGGCCGAAATCATTGGCGCCAGTGGGCACGTCGAGACCGAAGCTGATCGTTCGACGCCCCGGCAGCGCCATGTCCATTACGCGATGGTCCTGACGGTTCAATACTTGTACGCCCTCGCCGTAAAAGATACGTGCCTTCGCTGCGGCATAGTCATCAAGGCCGGCGTAGCGATCCAGATGATCGTCGCTGACATTGAGCGCCGTGGCCGTATCGGCGTTGAGACTTTCCAGTGTTTCGAGCTGGAAGCTGGAGAGTTCCAGCACCCACACATCCGGCGTGCGACCCGCGTCTTGACACGCCATCAAGGCATCGAGCGCCGCCGGTGAAATATTGCCGGCAACCTCGGTGGTTTTTCCTCCGGCGCGGCAAAGATGTCCGGTCAGTGCGGTAGTGGTGGTCTTGCCATTGGTGCCGGTGATGGCGATGATTTTTGTCCGATCACGCAAACCAAGTTTGCGCAACCCCTGCGCAAATAGTTCGATTTCTCCCGTTACTGGAATGCCGCGCCGCCGCGCTTCTACCACCACAGGCAGACTTGCCGGCAAACCTGGGGAAAGCGCCAGAAGTTCGACGCCGTTCAGCAATTCCATCCTGAACTCGCCGGAAATAAATTTCGTATCGTTGACGGTATCCATCAGCGCAGTCTTGAACGGCGGCTCCACACGGGTATCGGCCACGTGCAAATGCGCACCTTGACGCGCGCACCATCTCGCCATTGCCAAGCCCGATTCGCCCATACCGAGAACCAGCACATGTTTGTCCCGTAATTCCATATCTACCGTCAGCCTAGAAGTGAACAGTTGCCGTTAGGCATTTCGCTCGCCTTCCGGTTTGGATGCGCTGTACGCATAACTACAATGTTGACACTTAGCATGTCGCATGAAAAAGAACCCGTGAGCCAAGACCAGTTCTTGGCACTTCGGACACTGGATAGCCATGAGGCGCGACTGCAAAATGAACATCACTATTCCCCAGAAGATCAAAAGCACCAAACCGAGAGCGAATGGTGATTCATGACCAAACACTGAGCGGTAGGTGAGCACACACAAGAAGCCAAAAAATGGCCATGCCAAGCCCCAACCATAAAAACAGTTACGTCTTCGACGAACTATGTCCCAGAAGATATCCGTGCTCATATATGCGCCTAACGAGGTTGTAGGAAAACCCCATGGGGGGTCAACGAACTGCAATTTTGGGGGTCACTTGACCATTCCTCGCTTGGAGATCGGCCGCTACAGCGCGTTTTGAGAAGTCGACTTTTAGTCATGGCTAGGAAGATTTTTCAAAAGGACTTTTCCTACAGCCTCAACGTCTAAATTCAGGGGCGGTGCGCGGCTTCATCGCGCATTGCCCCCTGGAATGATGGGTTAGCCCTCTCATTGGAGAAACAGGGGCGAATCGACATGAAACAGCAAGAACTGCCATTGGCCAGACGATTGAATTAGACGGACAGTGATATGCCCTTCGCCATTTTCAAATTTTGCGGTGGCACCGTAAGAAGCGGTCGTAACCTTACCGTCTTGAGTCGTGTAGAAGACGTTTGAGTCTCCTTTTACGTCACCGAAACTCCGCATGGCCCCCAGCTTCGAAAGCTTTCGAAATAGCTGATCTATCAGTTCTGGTTTTTCGTTGACGATTTTCAGAAGCTGCGGCGACGATCGTTTCAACAACTCATCCTTTGACCATGTGGAAATGATTGCGGGAACATTCGCCTCGACATATGCCTTGCTCGACGCATCCAAGCCCTGACCCTGATATGCGGCATAGCCGATAAAGACAGCAACGACGAGAACAAAAACAAAGAATAGACCGCCAACAATTGAAAGAAATTTCTTCATCGGGTACTCCGTCGATTGGGGGAGATAAGAGGGCTAACGTATCTTCAGGGTCGAAAGTCCGAACAGCACCAGCAATATCGTGATGATCCAGAACCTCACCACCACCTGCGTTTCCTTCCAGCCGCTTTGCTCGAAGTGGTGATGCAACGGCGCCATCAGGAATATCCGGCGCCCCGCGCCGTATCGCTTTTTCGTGTACTTGAACCAGCCGACCTGAACCATCACCGATACAGTCTCGGCGACGAACACGCCGCCCATGATGAACAGCACGATTTCCTGACGCGCCACCACCGCCACTGTGCCAAGCGCCGCGCCGAGCGCGAGCGCGCCGACATCGCCCATGAAGACTTCGGCCGGATAGGCGTTGAACCAGAGGAAGCCGAGGCCGGCGCCGGCCATGGCGCCGCAGAACACCAGCAGTTCTCCGGCACCGGGGATGTACGGCAGCAGCAGGTATTTGGAGAACACCGCATTGCCCGCGACGTAGGCGAACAGTCCCAGCGCCGCGCCGACCATCACAGTCGGCATGATCGCAAGTCCATCAAGACCATCGGTCAGGTTGACCGCGTTGCTGGTGCCGACGATGACCAGGTAGGTCAGACTGATGAAACCGAACATGCCCACCGGATAGGAAACGGTCTTGAAGAAAGGCACGATCAGATCGGCCTTCGACGGCAGTTCCAAAGTGAATCCGCTGCCCACCCAATGGATGAACAGTTCGACCACCTTCTCATTGTTTGGCGCCGAGATCGAGAAGGCGATATAGATCGCGGCGACCAAACCGATAGCCGACTGCCAGAAGAACTTGGCCTTGGCCGACAAGCCCTTGGGGTCGCGATACACCACCTTGCGCCAGTCATCGACCCAGCCCACTGCGCCGAAGCCCAGCGTGACGATCAGCACGATCCAGATGAAGCGATTGCCGAGGTCCGCCCACAGCAGCGTGGCGATGCCCAGCGAGATCAGAATCAGCGCACCGCCCATGGTCGGCGTGCCGGTTTTAATAATGTGGGTCTGCGGACCATCGCTGCGCACCGTCTGGCCGATCTTTTTCGCGGCAAGCCAGCGGATCACGCCGGGGCCAGAAACGAACGAGATCGTCAGGGCCGTGATCGTCGCCAATACAGCACGCAGAGTAATGTAGGTGAACACATTGAAGGCCCGAACATCCTGGCCCAACCAGCGCGCTAGCTCAAGCAACATGTTGTCCCTCCCCTTTTTCGGTAATCGCCTCGACCACTCGTTCCATGCGCATGAAGCGCGAACCCTTGACCAGTACCGTGGTCGCCGGATCCAGTTCGCGCTTGAGGGCCTTGATCAGGTCGTCGATGCGGGCAAAGTGCTCCGCGCCGCCATCGAAGTTATGGGCAGCGGCAATGCTCTGAGCGCCCAAACAGAACAGCCGTTCGATGCCCATGCTCTTGGCGTAGCCGCCCAGCTCGTCATGAAACTGTGCGCCGGCCTCGCCCACTTCGCCCATGTCGCCCATGACGAAAATGCGTTTGCCGGGCAGACCGGCCAGCACGGCAACGGCAGCGGCCATGGAATCCGGATTGGCGTTGTAGCTGTCATCAATCACGTGTGATCCCTTGATGCCCGGCTTGTACTGCAACCTGCCCTTGATGCCGGTATAAGCCGATAGCGCGCTGGTCACCGTGGTCAGCGGAACGCCCGTCGCAATGGCAGCCGAAACTGCAGCGAGGGCATTGCGCGCGTTGTGTCGGCCTGGCGCACGGAGTTCGAGTTGGGCGCGTCCTACTGGCGTCTGGATATCCATCGCGGTGCCCAGCCCTTGGAGGTGGAGCGCAGCGCTTACATCAGCGCTGTGGTCGATGCCGAAGCTGATGATTTTCCGCGTCGCGTTCATGCCCCGCCATAGTTCGGCGTGAGGGTCGTCGGCATTGATCACTGCTACGCCGTTGTCGTCGAGTCCCTCGAAGATTTCTCCCTTGGCCTTGGCAACGCCAGTCACCGATCCCAGGCCCTCCAGATGCGCGCGCTGGGCGTTGTTGATAACGGCAACTGTGGGATGGGCCAGCTGGGTGAGCCAGGAAATTTCACCGGCGTGGTTCATGCCCATCTCGATCACGGCGGCGCGATGTTGCGGCCGTAGCGTGAGCAACGTCAGCGGCAAGCCGATGTCGTTGTTGAGGTTGCCGCTGGTCGCGAGCACGGCATCAGCGCCGAAATGCGCACGCAGAATCGCGGCGCACATTTCCTTCACCGTGGTCTTGCCATTGCTGCCGGTAATGCCGATCAGCGGAATGTCGAAGCGACTGCGCCAACTGGCCGCCAAAAGCCCCAGTCCGCGGCGCGTATCGTCGACCACCAGCAGCGGCAGTTCGGCGCCCGCCGACGCTGCCCAGGCGGCATCCACCATCGCCGCTGCTGCGCCTTGCGACAATACCTCGCGAACAAAGTGATGGCCGTCAAAGTGCTCGCCGCGCAGCGCGACAAACAGGCCTCCTTTAACCGGCGCACGCGAATCCGAAAATACAGTATCAAACGAGACCTCCGGTCCGCGCGCCCGTGCGCCGATGGCGTTCGCGGCTTCGCGGATACTCATCATGCGCGCTGCTCCAACGCGGCTTGCGCGTGTGCCACATCCGAAAACGGATGGCGCACGCCAGCGATTTCCTGATACGGCTCGTGGCCTTTGCCCGCCAGCAAAATTACGTCACGCGAATCTGCGCCGACCACCGCGGCGTGAATCGCCTTGGCCCGATCCGGTTCGATCAGCGGTGCGGTTTTCATGTCGGCGCGAATCGCGGCGATGATGTTGTCGGGATTTTCGCCGCGTGGATTGTCGCTGGTCAGTATCACGCAGTCAGCCAGCCGCTCGGCGACCACGCCCATCAGCGGGCGCTTGCCGGCATCGCGATCACCGCCGCAGCCGAACACGCAGATCAGTTTCCCGCCACGCGCTGCCGCAGATTCGTGCAGTGTATCCAGCGCCTTTTCCAGCGCATCGGGCGTGTGCGCGTAATCCACCACGACCAGCGGTTGGCCATTTCGGCCGACAATCTGCAAGCGCCCGGGCGGCGGATGCAAACTAGCAAGAGATGCAATCGCATCCGGCAGGGTTGTGCCGCCCGCCAACAGCGCACCAATCACCGCCAGCACATTCGATGCGTTGAACCGCCCGATCACCGGCGCCGTCACCGGCAAGCCACGCAGCGTGAAGCGGAGACCGGTGCTGGTGATCGACAAGTCTTCTGCGATCAGCACATCTTGTTCGGGAGCAGTTTCGTGAAGCGTATAACCGATCACGCGTACCCGGCCTTGCAGGCGCTGAGCAAGTTCACGACCGAAGCTGTCATCGAGATTGATGACTGCTGTTTCGACGCCGGGCATTTCGAACAGGACCACCTTGGCCTTGGCGTAAGCCGCCATGTCACCGTGATAGTCGAGGTGGTCACGCGTCAGGTTGGTGAACACGGCAGTTGCAAACCGCGCACCATTGACCCGTCCCTGGTCGAGGCCGATAGAGGACACTTCTATCGCACAAGTACTGGCGCCCTGCTCGACGTAACGTGCCAGCAACCGATGAACGGTGATTGCATCGGGCGTGGTGTTCGGACTTTCTTCCAATGCACCGGGAAATCCATTGCCGAGCGTACCCATCACCGCACACTTGCGGCCCAGAGCGTTCGAGGCTTGCGCGATCCACTGCGACACCGAAGTTTTGCCGTTGGTGCCGGTGACGCCGACGAGCGACAGTTTTTCGGACGGACGCCCGTACACCAGATGGGCAATTTCACCTGATAGTGCTGCCAGCCCGGCCACAGGCACAACAGGAACCCCCAGCTCAACTGCGCCGGCGCCGGCTTGCTCATAGAGCACTGCCTGGGCACCGTTGGCAACTGCGCTTGCAACAAAACGCCGGCCATCGACTTGAGCGCCAGGAAATGCAACGAACACATCACCTCTACGCACATTGCGCGAGTCCGCACACAAGCTGTGTGCAGTGACACCCTTGCGTTCGAGTTCGGTCAGCACGGCCATGGCGCGCCCACTCACATTTCCTCCTTGGCGGCCGGTGCATTTGCAACTTGCAGCGGACGCAAGGGCGCGTCCTGGGCAATACCCAAGGTACGCAACGCGCCAGCCATCACTTGCGCAAAAACCGGGGCAGCCACTTCACCACCGTAATAGACGCCGGTCGACGGTTCGTCGATCATCACCGCGATGATCAAGCGGGGATCGGAAGCGGGTGCAAAGCCGACGAAGGATGCGACGTATTTGTTGACGTATCCACCACCTTCCAGCTTGTGCGCGGTGCCGGTCTTGCCCGCCACCCGATAACCGGGCACCTGGGCGCGCGGCGCGGTTCCGCCGGGGCCAACCACCATTTCAAGCATGGCTCGAACCTCGTGTGCGGTCTGGGCAGAGAAGACCGGCTTGCTGCTCTGCGGCGGTACGTCGATGCGGGTCAACGATAGCGGAATCAGATCACCATCGCGGGCAAACGCCAGATAGGCGTGGGCCAGTTGTATCAGCGTCACCGAAATGCCGTTGCCGTAGGCCATGGTCGCCTGATCGATGGCCTGCCAGCGCTTCCATGGACGCAGCCTGCCGCCCACCTCGCCGGGGAATCCGAGCTTGAGTGGTGTGCCGAAGCCGAGACCATCGAACATGGTCCACATGGCTTCGGCCGGTAACGACAATGCCATCTTGGCGGCGCCGACGTTGGAGGATTTCTGGATCACCTGGGCAACCGTGATCAAGCCGTTGGAATGCGTGTCATGAATGGTGGCGTTGCCGACGGTCATGCGCCCCGGCGCGGTATCGATCAACGTGTTGTAACGGTAGTGACCCGTCTCTATCGCCAGCGCCGCCGTAAACGGCTTCATGGTGGAACCGGGTTCGAAGGTGTCGGTCAATGCCCGGTTGCGCAATTGCGCACCGACCAGCCGCTCGCGGTTGTTCGGATTGTAGGTGGGAAGATTGGCCAGTGCCAGCACTTCACCTGTCCTGGCGTCGAGCACCACGATGCCACCGGCCTTGGCCTTGTTCTGCTCGACCGCCTGTTTGAGATTGGAATACGCCAGATATTGAATCTTGTCGTCGACGGCGAGGGTCATGTCCTTGCCCTCTTGCGGCCGCTTGATGCTTTCCACATCTTCGACCACGTTGCCGCGCCGGTCCCTGATCACGCGGCGACTGCCGGGTTTGCCTGACAGTGAATTGTTGAAGGTCAATTCCACACCCTCCTGGCCGGAGTCGTCGGCGCCGGTGAAACCCAACAGGTGTGCGGTCACCTCGCCGCCGGGGTAATAGCGCCGGTACTCTTCCTGCTGATGAATACCCGGCAGATTCAGCGCCGCCACTTTCTCGGCAAGGTCGGGCGAGATCTGTCGCTTGACGAAAACAAAATCCCGATCCGAGGCGAGTTTGCGATTCAACTCGCGTCCGTCGAGCTCAAGCAGATGCGCCAGATCACGCGCCTGAGCGGGCTGTAATTTGGCGTCTTCGGGAATCGCCCAGATCGACTTCACCGGTGTCGACACCGCAAGCACTTCGCCATGGCGGTCGGCAATGCGGCCACGTGTCGCTGACACTTCCAACACCCGCTCGTAACGCGCCTCGCCCTTCACTTTGAGAAACCCATTGTTGAACGCCTGCAAATACAGCGAACGTCCTAGCAGGGTGCCAAACCCTGCCAGCAACACAATCAGCACCACGCGCGCACGCCACGCCGGAACGGCCTGGGCGAGTACCGGGCTCCTGGAGAATTTCATGTTCGCAACATCCGCGCAAGCGGCTCACAACGCCCCCCTCTCCTTTCGGGAGAGGGGTTGGGGGTGAAGGAAACGGCGGATCGACTCAGGAAACTCATTTATTGAGCGCTCCCTCTTTCCAGCGAAATCACTTTCGCCGGGAGCGGAATGCGCATCTGGAGTTTTTCACGCGCAATTTTTTCGATGCGTGCGTGATTGGCCCAGGTGCTTTGTTCCAGTTGCAACTGACCCCATTCCACATCCAGCTGACGTGAGCGCGTTTGGTCGTGTTCCAGTTCGACGAACAGATTGCGCGCACGATGGTTCGCGGCCACCGCACTCAAGGCAGAGACCACCACAATCGCCAGCAGGATCAAATTCAGGCGGGCCATTACAGCTTTTCCGCCACCCGCATCACCGCACTGCGGCAACGCGGATTGGCCTTCAGTTCGGCGTCGCCCGGAAACACCGGCTTGCCAATCAGGCGCAGGCGTGGCGGCGGCAAATCTGCCGCCAGCACCGGCACACGCTTGGGCGGTTGCGGCGGGCTTGCTTCGTCACGCAGGAAACGCTTGACGATACGATCTTCGAGCGAGTGAAAACTGATCACCACCAGCCGGCCTGCGGGAGCAAGTCTTTCCATGGCGCGCGGCAAGACTAGCGAAAGTTCCTCAAGCTCGCGATTGATGAAAATCCGTAGAGCCTGAAAGCTGCGTGTCGCCGGATGCTGCCCCGGTTCACGCGTACGTACCGCTTTTTCCACGAGCGCGGCAAGTTGTCCCGTGGTTGCAATACCGCACTCGCTCCGAGCAGCAACAATCGCCTTTGCAATCGCATGAGCAAACCGTTCTTCGCCATAGTCGCGCAGGACCTCCCCTATTTCCTGTTGTGTCGCCCTTGCCAGCCATTCCGCCACGGTCTCCCCCGTCGTCGTATCCATGCGCATGTCGAGCGGCGCATCGAAGCGAAAGCTGAATCCCCTGCTGCCTTCATTCAACTGGGGACTTGAAACCCCCAGGTCCAACAACACGCCGTCCACTAACCCGATGCCTGACTCATCCAGCACCCGCCCCAGATCGCCGAACCATGCATGCACCAGCGTCAAACGTGAATCGTGAATCTCGCGACCAGAAGCAATAGCGGCCAGATCGCGATCCAGCGCCAGCAATCGGCCACCCGAGCCCAAGCGCGCCAGAATTTCGCGGCTGTGACCACCGCGACCAAAAGTACCGTCCACATAAATTCCGTCCGGCTTCACTGCTAAGGCATCGACTGCTTCCGTCAGCAGCACGCTGACGTGGCTCACAACGAAAAATTCTCCAGGCCAGGCGGCAACAATTTGTCGCCCAAGGCGAAAATCGCTTCCTGCTGGGCTTTCCAGCCGCTGTCGCTCCAGATTTCAAAGTGACTGCCCTGACCCACCAGCCACACTTCTTTTTCCAGCCCGGCGTACTGACGCAACTCCGGCGCCACCAGCACCCGGCCGGCGCCGTCCATTTCGGCGTCGACAGCAAAACCGACCAGCAAACGACGCAACATGGCCGATTGGGCTTCAAGACTGGGTGCAGCGAGGACCTTGGCGCGGATGGGTTCCCACGCTGGTTGGGGATAGAGCAGGAGACAACGATGTGGGTGTGCGGTGATGACCAGGCGGCCTTCGCCAGCCGCCAACAAGGCATCGCGATGCCGCGCCGGGACCGCCATGCGCCCCTTGGCATCAAGATTGATCTGCCCCGCCCCCTGAAACATCCGCCCTCCTCCGTTGGGTGCGGAAAACACTTGGGGAATAGTTTTCCCCACTTTTTCCCACTTCTTCCCACTTTAGGCGCGTAACCTTGCCTAGTCAAGAGGTGTTTGAGGTTTTTTTCTTGCGGGACAAGGACTTAGCGGCACTTTCTGCAACCGCGTCTGAAATTAAATTCTCTTTTAATTCAACAGGGATACAAATTGAATCGAAAGTGATTTATCAGGTATGGCAGGGCCGGTTGGCGGTCGCTCACCTTGATGCAGCACCTGCGGGATTACCGCACGGAAACCTTCTCTCATGCCCCCTTCTCAAGGAGCGACGGGCGTCAGCAGTTGGGTCTATGCCACTAAGGTGCAGGATTGGTATAGCGCAAGTGTATTTCTTCAACCGCTTTCAACACGTCATCGGACAGCTTGACCTCAAGCGCGCCGATGTTCTCCTGCAACTGAACCACCGTTGTAGCACCGATAATGGCACTGGTAACGAACCAGCGCGAATAGACAAAGGCCAGCGCGAGTTGCGCCGGCGTCATGCCATTCTTGCGCGCCAGATCGGCATAGGCGGTCAGCGCCGCCGGAACATTCGGCTTGGTGTAACGGAAATTGAATCCCGGAAATAAAGTGACCCGGCCGTGTGCCGCCGGGTTATCGAGATACTTGCCGGTCAGATAACCGAACGCGAGTGGTGAGTACGACACCAGCGCGATGTTCTCGCGGTAACCGACTTCGGCGAGGCCATTCTCCCAACTACGATTGAGCAGGTGATAGGAATTCTGTACCGACGCAATGCGCGGCAACCCATGCTCCTCGGCAAGACGTAAAAACTGCATCACGCCCCACGGCGTTTCGTTGGACAAACCGATGTAACGCAGCTTGCCGGCGCGCACCAGATCGGCCAGCACTGCCAGTGTTTCGCGCAAGGGCGTGAATGATCGCTCAAGCGCCGGATCGAACTGGTATTTGCCGAATATCGGTGTATTGCGTTCCGGCCAGTGCAATTGATAAAGATCGATGTGGTCTGTCTGCAAACGCTTCAACGATGCGTCGACTGCGGCATGCAGGCCTGTGCGATCAAAGGCCAGTTGGCCATTGCGTATCCAGTCCATACTACGGCCCTGGCCGGTGGCCTTGGTGGCGACAATGACCTTGTCGCGCGCCTGGCGCACCAGCCACGTCCCGAGCAACACCTCGCTCTGACCATATCTTTCCGCCGTTGTCGGGACCGGATACATTTCGGCGGTATCGATGAAATTGATGCCGTGCGCCACCGCGTAATCCAGCTGCTGATGCGCCTCGGCTTCGCTATTCTGGTTGCCGAACGTCATGGTGCCGAGGCAGATCTCCGACACGTTCAAATCGCTGGCGCCAAGATTGCGGTATTGCATCGCTTCCCCTTTTTGTCGCATCAATTCGCGTATTCTATGCGCCCCAAAGCTACGCGGCGACTACGAATGCATACCCCCGGCTTGCTCCTCTACTGCCGTCCCGGTTTCGAGAAAGAGTGCGCCGCCGAAGTCTCGACGGCCATGGCCGAGTTCGGCGCGGATGGCTATGCCAAAACAAAACCGGACTCGGGGCTGGTGCTGTTTGTACCGCACGATCCGGAAAAAGCCCGCAATCCTCCCATCGGCTGGCACGACTTGGCCTTCGCCCGACAGATGGTGAGGGACGCTCGCCTGGTCGGCGACATGCCGATCACTGATCGCGCCACGCCACTGACAAAGGCTGCAGCCGAACTGAACCTGCGCTTTTCAGAGGTATGGCTGGAGACCGCCGATACCAACGAAGCGAAAGAACTCTCCTCGTTCTGCCGCAAGTTCGAGCCGCGCCTGCGCGAAACGCTCACCAAGCACGGCATGCTCACCAACGACATGACGCAGACGCGCCTGCACGTAATGTTCCACAGCTCGGCGGCAGCCTATGTCGGCTTCTCCGCGCCGGCCGACAGCGCGCCTTGGCAGATGGGCATTCCGCGTCTGCGCATGCCGCGCACCGCCGCGTCGAGATCAACGCTCAAACTGGCAGAAGCCCTGCTCGTCTTTCTCACCGACGCCGAACGCGCCGAATGGCTGCACCCCGGCATCAGCGCCGTGGATCTCGGCGCCGCGCCTGGCGGCTGGACCTGGCAACTGGTGCGCCATGGCCTGCATGTGTACGCCATTGATAACGGCGACCTCAATCCGGCCTTGCTTGCCAATCATCAGGTGGAACATCTGCGTGCCGACGGCCTGACCTGGAGGCCAAAGCGGCCGGTGGATTGGCTGGTCTGCGACATGGTGGAAAAACCGTCGCGCATCGCCGCATTGGTGGCGGACTGGCTGGCGAACGGATACTGCCAGCGCGCGATTTTCAATCTCAAGCTGCCGATGAAAAAACGCTGGGAAGAATTGCAGCGCTGCCGCATCCTCATCGATGACAAACTGCGCAACCATCGCTACGAGTTGCGCTTCAAGCAGCTCTATCACGACCGCAAGGAAGTCACCGGATTCCTGATGTCGCGGTAGAGCGGTTGATGTGCCACAGTTGATGTCGCGGCCTCGCGACAGGTAAGCGCTATAATGCCGATCCGCGCTCCACCGGTTGGCGCGTTTTCTGGTCCATCCAATAATGTTTCGCCACCTGAACCGGTACCCCGCGAGGGGCAGGCCGATTCGGGAGCATTCATGAAATTTGAAGACCTCGGGCTATTGCCCGAACTGTTGCGCGCTGTTCACGAGGCCGGCTACACCGATCCAACGCCGATCCAGGCGCAGGCCATTCCGATTGTGCTGCAAGGCCTCGACATGATGGGCGGCGCACAAACCGGCACCGGCAAGACCGCCGGCTTCACCCTGCCCATGCTGCAACGCCTCTCCCATCACGCCAGCACCTCGTCGTCACCGGCGCGGCATCCGGTGCGCGCGCTGATCCTGGCGCCGACGCGGGAACTGGCGATACAGGTCGAAGACAGCGTCAAGACCTACAGCAAATACGTGCCGCTGCGTTCCGTCTGCATCTACGGCGGCGTGGACATCAAGCCGCAGATCGCCGAACTCAAGGAAGGGCGCGAAATCGTGGTCGCCACGCCGGGCCGCCTGCTCGATCACGTGCAGCAAAAGAGCGTCAGCTTCAATTCGGTCGAGATCGTGATTCTCGATGAAGCCGACCGCATGCTCGACATGGGCTTCATCGACGACATTGAAGCCATCGTCGCCAAGACACCGGCTTCGCGCCAGACCTTGCTGTTCTCGGCCACGCTTGATGGTGTGGTTGGTGCAATGGCGCGCAAGATCACCAAGGATGCCAAGCGCATCGAGATC
>JAYUGL010000102.1:0-2007 GCA_043738385.1 Sterolibacteriaceae bacterium | reverse complement strand
GCATGGCAAGGCGCGAGGAGGCGACATAGCATGGCCTATGGCAACGACGAGCAACGCCGCCATGCGGAAAAAGACGCCGTTTCATGTATCGATATTTCCGGGTCGGGACACTAGGCAAGACTGATCATTCGCTACGCCACCAAAGAAACTGCCAGGAGACTTCAAATGCAAACTACGCGCAAGCCTCTCTACCGGTCACTCTATGTCCAGGTCATCACCGCGATCGTCATCGGCATCGTGCTTGGTTACTTTTATCCCGATATGGGCACAGCAATGAAGCCGCTCGGCGACGGCTTCATCAAGCTGATCAAGATGATCATTGCGCCGATCATTTTCTGCACCGTTGTCGTCGGCATCGCCGGCATGGAGGACATGAAAAAAGTCGGGAAGACCGGCGGCTACGCACTGCTTTACTTCGAAGTCGTCAGTTCCATCGCGCTGATTGTTGGGCTGGTGATCGTCAATCTGGTCGAGCCTGGCGCTGGCATGAATATCGATCCGGCATCGCTCGACACCAAAGGCATTGCGGCCTACACCAAACCCGGGCAGATGCAGGGCACGACCGAGTTTCTGCTCAACATCATTCCTGGCACCATCGTCGATGCGTTTGCCAAGGGCGAGATTCTGCAGGTATTGCTGATCGCGGTGCTGTTCGGCTTTTCCCTGCATCGGTTCGGCGGTCGGGGAACGCTGGTGTTCGATTTCATCGAAAAAATCTCGCACGTGTTGTTCGCGATCGTCGGTGTCATCATGAAGCTGGCACCGATCGGCGCGTTCGGCGCCATGGCCTTCACCATCGGCAAGTACGGCGTGGGTTCGCTGTTGTCGCTGGGGAAATTGATGGGTACCTTTTACCTGACCTGCCTGGTGTTCATACTCGCCGTGCTCGGCCTGATCGCGCGCCTGCACGGCTTCAGCATCCTCAAGTTCATCAGCTATATCAAGGAGGAACTGCTAATCGTGCTGGGAACGTCCTCGTCCGAATCGGTGCTGCCGCGGATGATGGCGAAGATGGAAAACCTCGGCGTGAAGAAATCGACCGTTGGCCTGGTGATCCCTACCGGCTACTCGTTCAACCTGGATGGCACGTCGATTTACCTGACGATGGCGGCGGTGTTCATTGCCCAGGCGACCAACACACCGATGACGCTGACCCAGCAACTCACGCTGCTGGCGGTGCTGTTGCTGACTTCAAAAGGCGCGGCCGGCGTGACCGGCAGCGGCTTCATTGTACTGGCGGCCACGCTATCGGCCGTGGGTCAGGTGCCGGTGGCTGGGTTGGCCCTGATTCTTGGCGTCGACCGCTTCATGTCGGAGGCCCGGGCGCTGACCAACCTGATCGGCAACGGCGTCGCCACCGTGGTGGTGGGCAAGTGGTGTGGCGAGCTTGATACGGCGCGGATGCAGCGCGTACTTAACAACGAGACCGAGGCAGACGCTGAAGACCCGGAGAAGATCCTTGATGCGGTTGACGGACATATGGCGGGGACAAAACTCTGATGTCTAGCGCTGGTGCGGGTTTCCGGACATTTTTTACTATTTGAGACTACTTGGATCGTGGCCAATAAAACCTCCTGCGCGCTGGAAGGTCAAGTGCGTTGCATGCTACTTCTGCGCTTAAGGTAGTGGCATAAGTGCCCTGGTCGATGTATTGCCGCTGAACCGCGCGCGCGTTTCTGAAAGTCTCGTCTGCATCAATTCGCTTGTGCGCGTGCGCAACGGGCAGATCGTCGCGACTGGCTTTGTTGTGCAACTCGATTTTCATCGCGTCAATTTGCCACGCATTGCGTGCAATTCGACGCCCGCAGCCGCACTCATGCTCAAACCCGCTCAATAATCACGGCGATACCCTGACCAACACCGATGCACATTGTGCAAAGCGCATAACGGCCGTGGCGACGATGCAGTTCATACGTGGCGGTGGTAATCAGTCGCGCGCCTGATGCGCCAAGCGGATGTCCGAGCGCAATCGCACCACCGTTCGGGTTGACGTGTTCTGCATCATCC
>JAYUGL010000101.1:0-6070 GCA_043738385.1 Sterolibacteriaceae bacterium | reverse complement strand
TCTCTGGCCACGGGCAAAAATCGTTACGTTACAAGGCACGGATATCGCGGGAAAAAATCTGCAAATGGCCGTATTCTACTGCGATAACAGTTACATAGGACTGTGTGGTGCGCGACGCAGTCCTAAGCGAACCGGTCTCCACCGTTTACACCGGTTATTTTAGCGGTTTTGGCTGTTTCATCGCTCGTTCAGCCAGTATTACGGGAGTAAGGCATTGATCTAGGACCTGAAATTACCGCTAGGGTAGCAAGTGGTGCGGTCCCCGGAACCGGTGGGTAATCGGTCAATAACCGGTCCATAACCGGCGGAACGCCGACCGGTTATCATCTGTCAATATGCCACTTTCGGGGGCAGTCTGATCAATACGCCAAGATCAACGAGACCGCTCCGCCGGCTTGGCTAGCTGACCTTCTTTCCGATATGGCCGAACACGAACAAAGCGTATCGACGAACTGTTCTCTGGAGCTGGCGCAATGACGCCAGGGTGCTATCTCGGGGTAGATGAAAAAGGATCCGCTCTCAGGCTGGAAGGCCTTTCTCGCATCGCCTGCTGCCCGGGCGTCGACCTTGCAACCGTTGGAACTCGAAGGCTATCTCACAGGGCTCGTGGTCGTCCCCGATCTCGTTCCTCCCAGTATCTGGATTTCAGAGCTCTGGGGGGAGGGGGAGCCTGTCTTCGACAGCAATGAGCAGGTACAAGCTGCACTCGACAGCGTTATGGGCCACTACAACTCGATCATTCAGAAGATAGACAAAAAGGGCGCGAAGTGGAAACCGATGTTCTTCACTCCCTCTGGCGACGTTGACGTCGAGCAATGCAGCCATTGGGTGAAGGGCTTCTGGAAAGCGATGATGTTCGCTCCGGAAGCTTGGCTGAGCCTCGCCGACGACGATCGGACCCGGATCCTCGTCGAACCCTTTACCGTGTTCATTGACCTCGACGACATCGACAAATTGCCAGCACCGGACGACATTGACGAAATCCGACGCGAAAACGGCGAACTCATCCCCCGCGTCCTGCCCGCGCTGCGCAAGCTCGCTCAAATCCGTGCCCGCGATGAACTCGACCCCGCCGAGCCTGTTCGCAAGGCTGGACGTAACGAGCCATGTCCATGCGGCTCGGGCAAGAAATACAAGCGCTGTTGCGGCCTCAACTGATCCTGCGCTCTGCGACTCTCATTGGTTGGCTACGGTCGCCGGCGCCGCCTATGGTTCGTCAAACACAGGCACGGTTGAAAGCGTTCGTAGGCCTTCCAGACAATTCAGGGTCGATCTTCCGGCTGCAGTAGAGAGCTTGTCATGGAAACGTTTGAGCTGGCAAACCTTGCCTTGGCATGTCTGGTGTATCCCGATTTTGGGAAAGAGCGCGTTGGGTTAGAATCAAGGTTGAATAAACAAAGCTTTCAAAAGCTGAAGCAACATGCCCCAGAGGCGGCCGCCGAGGTTTTGAAGCGCCGCGACGGCCGCGGCTACAAGTCGACGTTTCGGAGGGATCTGACTGCTCACCGGGTCCGTGAACGCCTCGATCAGCGAATGAAGGTAGCACGAATGTTTCGGCCCGCCGTCCGGCAATACATGCTCGGCGAAGCACCGCCGTTGCCGCCCGGCCTGGAGCGATACTCCCTAAAGCAACTGTCTGGTTACGTCGTACCGCCGGATGACGCCGGGTCCGACAACTTCTTAAGACGCTGGCTGTCGCAAACTCTTCCGGTCCTGCATCTTGCGATCGCGTTCGATATCGTGGGCTGTGCTCGCGTCGCAAAGGACCAAAGAAGGGTCGATTTCAGTGTCCACGATGAGGCGTTCATCACTGATGTTTTGCTGATCGCCATTTGGCTGGAGCCGTTCGTTCTCAACAACCCGCTGCGGTCCGCAGATCCCGCCACGCTGATCCAATTAAGGCCGCAAGACTGAAAAATATGTCGATTAGTGACATCCCCTGCGCCACCCGCATGTGACTAATAGGCAGCTCCTCAGTCATGGAGCTTTGTCAAATGCCCGAGTCGTCACCGTCTAATTGCGCCGCGAACCTGGTGGTGCGTCAACTGCCAACCGCCAGCATCAACCCCGATCCTTCCAACCCCCGTGTGCATAAGTCGCCGCGATTGCGCGCTCGATCAAGACCTTCGGCTTCAACGTACCGATCCTCATCGATGGCGCCGGAAACGTCATCGCGGGTCACGGCCGCCTCGCTGCTGCAAACAAGCTCGGTCTCACCGATGTGCCGACGATCATGGTCGAGCACCTCAGCGACACACAACGCAAAGCGTACATGATTGCTGACAATCGGCTGACCGACTTGAGTGGCTGGGACGATCAACTGCTCGGCGAGGTCCTTCGCGATCTTAGCGTCGCCGAACTCGACTTTGATATCGACGCGATCGGGTTCAGTGTCGGCGAGATCGACTTTCGCATGGAGGCGCTCGACCAGCAGCCGGCGGATGATCCTGGTGATGGCCCCGTTGAATTGAGCACGATGCCAGTCAGTGTTGAAGGCGATCTGTGGCATTGTGGGCCGCATCGGTTGCTCTGCGGCAGTGCGCTTGATCCGCAGGCGTGGGACCAGCTCATGGCGGGTGACCGGGCTGCTATGGGTTTCACGGACCCACCCTACAACGTCAAGGTCCACGGCCACGTGTCCGGGCTTGGCAAGGTCCGTCATCGTGAGTTCGGCATGGCATCAGGCGAGATGGATCGGGATCAGTTCACCGCGTTCCTCGAAGCTTCGTTCCGCTTGATGGCCAAGCACTCAATACCGGCCTCGATCCACTTTGCCGCGATGGACTGGAAGCACTCGCCAGAGATGATTGCGGCAGGGGAGGCGGTCTTCACCGAGCTCAAAAACATCTGCGTTTGGCAAAAGCCCTCGGGCGGGATGGGGGCCCTCTACCGCAGCCAGCACGAGTTCTTCTACGTCTGGAAGAGTGGCCGCGGCCGACATCGCAACAATATCGAACTCGGGCGCAATGGCCGCAACCGCTCGAACATTTGGGAGTATCCCTCCGCAGCCGGGTTCCGTCACTCGGAAGGTGGAGATCTGCTGGCTACTCACCCCACGTGTAAGCCGGTCGCCCTCGTGGCCGACGCCATCCTTGACGTCAGCAAGCGCGGGGAGATCGTGATCGACCCGTTCATGGGCAGTGGTACGACGATCATCGCGGCCGAGCGGGTTGGGCGGATCGCTTACGGCATGGAGCTCGATCCGCTCTATGTCGACGCGGTCCTCCGCCGCTTCGAAAAGCTCACTGGCGAGGAGGCACTTCACGAAGACGGGCGAACCTTCACGCAAGTCGATGCCGAACGTGCCTTGTGCATGGGAGAGGCAGCATGAGCGAGGGGAGAGAGCAGAACGGGCGGTTCGGCCACGGCAACCGCGCCAATCCCGACGGTCGGCCTCGCGGCGGTCGGTCGGTCAACGACATCATCATGCGCGAATTGTCATCCCCGCTGATCGTGACCGAGAACAGCAAGCGCAAAAAGATCAGCAAGCTCGCCGCCAACACCAAACAGATCGCCAACCAAGGCGCCTCGGGCGATCTCAAAGCCGCCAAGATGTCGGTCGACCTGGCCTTGAAAGCGGAGAATAGCACGACAGCGAGTGCTGCGCCGCCGCCGTCCACCCAGAATGATCAAGCAATTGTCGAGCGGTTCATCGCTCGGCTCAATCTCACGCGAGCGGTGGAGAGCAACAATGACCCAGATGCCTGACCGCACGGAGTTCGATGCTATCACCAGGCTCGACTTCAACTTTTTCGTTGAGCGCGTCTTCGTTGAGCTGAACGGGTCGGAGCCGTACCTCGATAATTTCCACATCAGCCTGATCTGCTCCGAACTTGAGGCGGTGCGGCGGGGCGAGGTGCGCCGGCTGGCAATCGCGCTGCCACCACGCAGCCTCAAGTCGATCATCGTTTCGGTCGCCTACCCTGCCTGGCTTCTGGGCCACGATCCAACGACGAAGATCATTTGCGCCAGCTACGGTCAGCAGCTCGCTGACAATCTGGCCAGGGACTGCCGTCAGGTCATGCGCTCGGATTGGTATCGTGCACTCTTCCCCGGGACGCGACTAAACAGTGACCGCCAGAGCGTCGGCTTCTTCGAGACCACCGCAGGTGGTTCCAGGCACTCAACCTCAGTCGGCGGTGTCCTGACCGGCTTTGGCGCCGACATCATCATCGTCGATGACCCGACCAAGCCCGAGGAGGCGCTTTCGGATGTGGAGCGCGCCAAGGCCAACGCCTGGGCCAATCACTCGCTGTTCACCCGCCTCAACGACAAGGGCAAGGGAGCCATCATCCTGGTGATGCAGCGGCTTCATGAGGCTGACATGATTGGTCACATGCAGAGTGTGGGCGAGATCAAGCTGGTGAGCTTCCCGGCAATTGCCCAGTGCGATGAGGATCTGGAATGGCCGACGCCTTTCGGAATGCGCAAACATCATCGGGCAGAGGAGGAGGCGCTGCATCATGAGCGTGAGCCATTGGCGGTGCTGGAAGAGCTACGCGTGGCGATGGGCACTCGTATGTTCGCGACGCAATATCTGCAAATGCCTGCGCCCCCCGGAGGGAGCATCGTCAAGCCGGAATGGTTTCAGCGCTACGACCCAACAAATCTGCCCGAGTTCGACAACATCTTCCAAAGCTGGGACACGGCCAGCAAGGCGAGCCAGCTGTCGGACTACTCGGTGTGCACGACCTGGGGGCGGAAGGGTCACCAGGTTTTCCTGCTCCACGTGCTGAGAAAGAAGCTCGAATATCCTGACCTCAAACGGGCCGTCATCGAGCAATTACGATTGTTCGGGGCGACCAAGGTGCTGATCGAGGACGCGAGTTCGGGCATGGCACTGCCCCAGGATCTCAAGAATGACGGCTTCTATCAGGTGGAAGCCATCAAGCCGAAGGGCGACAAGGTCATGCGGCTCAATAGCGTGACTGCCCGAATCGAGGCGGGACACGTATTCGTCCCATCACAGGCCGGCTGGCTCGAGGACTATCTCACTGAACTGATGATGTTCCCCGCAGGCCGGTACGACGACCAGGTCGACTCAACCAGCCAGGCCCTGACCTACGCCTTTATCTTCCACTCGAAGAACCAGGGCTTCCTCGACATGGTTCGGCAGGACAATCGGGAACGACTAGAAGGCCCCACGCCATGCATCCGCGTCAACTGCGACGACAAAGGCATGCAGTTCCAGCTGTCCAGCGGTCGAACTCCCCGCCGGGAGGAAGATGGCAGTTTTTTGGTCACGAAAGAGGAGGCGCAGTTCTTAGCTCCATGCCTGTACCGGGTCACGTAATTGCTCCCACAGCAGCGCGTCGCGTGCAGTAACGGCGGGGCACGCGGTCGACTGGGGAGGCGAAGCGATCAAGGTCGATGGACCGCAGATCCTCGAAATCCTGGAGGAATCCTACGGCGACCTCGTCCAGCACACCCGAAAAGCGAGGTCGGCAAGCTCGCGACCTTCGCCAGAAACCTGCCCGCAGGCAAGCAGATGGCACTCATCGCCTGCTCGATGTAACCTTTTCACGAAACTTATCGGCCTGTGTGAGACTGGCCCGCCTCTAATCGAAAACAACACCATCCGCTAGTTTTCGGGCGGTGCGAAGCAAGGCCGCCGTCTCAACATTGTCCTGCGGCGCGGCCAAAGCCCCCGAGCCGGAGAGGGCCGCCGACAGGGCGGCGAAGGTTGCGAGCTTGAACATGGTCTTGATCATCGGCGTTTTTCTTGGGGACCGGGCAGAACAGGCATGGGCGCGGGGCTGCCGTCGGCGGGCCGGCGTCTTCGCATCAGAAGATTGCTGCCGCACTTCTCCACAGCATGTAGCCGGCGACGACGAAGATCAGCGTCGCGAATACGCTGGTCAGATGACCGCCAGCTGAAAGCCGCTTGGCTGCGCGCGTCCCCGCAAGGCTGCCGATGATACCGCCAACGACGAATACCCCTGCCAGCGTCCAGTCGATCAGGCCCGAGCCCGCGTAGTTGAGCGCGGTGGTGAGGCCGAAGGCGGTGACCGCCACCAGGCTGGTCCCGACCGCATTGATCATCGCCATGCCGGTCGATGCGACGAGACCG
>JAYUGL010000100.1:0-15998 GCA_043738385.1 Sterolibacteriaceae bacterium | reverse complement strand
CGAGGGTACGTGCCGACTTTGGCTACCCGGTGATGGTTACCCCGTATTCGCAGTTCACGGGCGTGCAGGCCGTGATGAATGTCATGCTCGGCGAGCCCTACAAGGAGGTCGCCGACGAGGTCATCCAGTACGCATTGGGACTATGGGGCGAGGATGAATCCAATTCGATGAACCCGGACGTGCGCGACAAGATATTGAACCGTGCGCGTGCCAAAGTGTTGGCCAAATGGCAGCCACCGGAGCCATCGTTGAAAGAAGTGAGGCAAAAGTTCGGTGGCCCGGGCGTATCCGACGACGAACTGCTGATGCGCTTTTTTACCGATGAGGATCAGGTCAACGCAATGCGTGCGGCCGGGCCGGTCAATCTGACTGCGGACGCTGGTCAGGGCCTGCAGAAGCTTATCGCCGAGCTTGGCAATCGCAAGAATGTGAACTTTGTGCATTTGCAGAAGGAGGGCTTGTCGCTCACCTTGCAAGGCAGCAAGAAACAGCTTTCGGGCGCCCTCGGCTGATTGGTGGGGCCCGGTTCAGCGGGCAAATACTTCTAAGATGAGTTTCGGCCATGGCGCATAGCGCAGATTACGACTACGTCATAGTTGGCGCCGGCTCGGCCGGTTGTACGCTTGCCAATCGGCTGACCGAAGACAGCCAAGTCCGGGTGTTGTTGATCGAAGCCGGTGGCTGGGATGTCCACCCGTGGATTCACATCCCGCTGGCCTGGGGACGCATTCTCCAGAAGCGCCTGTTCGACTGGGATTATTTCGCCGAGCCCGACCCCAATGTGGGCGGCCGGGGCATCGAATGCGCACGCGGGAAAGTCGTTGGGGGCTCGTCGTCGATCAATGCGATGGCGCATGTGCGCGGCAACCGGGCCGATTTCGAGCGCTGGGCCTCTTACGGACTGCCGGACTGGTCGTTCGATCAGGTGCTGCCTTATTTTCGCAAGCAGGAATCGTGGGAGGGCGGGGCCAGCGCGTACCGGGGAGGCGATGGACCCCTGACAACCCGCCCTTCCAAATACCAGGATCCGATTGTCGAGACCTTTATCCGGGCCGGAGTTTCAGCCGGTTATTCGGCTAACGCCGACTACAACGCGCAGTCGCAGGAGGGCTTTGGCCTGCTCCAGAGCACGATCCGAAAGGGCCGGCGCTGCAGTGCTGCCGCAGCGTACCTGCACCCAGTGCTGAAAAGACGCAACCTGCATGTCGTGGTCCGGGCGTTGGCCACACGCGTGGTATTTGAGAAACAGCGGGCCAGTGCGGTCGAATACGTCACCAAGGGGCAACGCAAGCTGGCACGCGCCGAACGCGAGGTAATTCTGGCAGGGGGAGTGATCAATTCACCGCAGTTGCTGATGCTGTCCGGCATCGGGGATCCGGTCGAGCTCCAGGCGCATTCGATCGACGTGATTTCCGCGCGCCCGGGGGTGGGCAAGAATCTTCAGGATCACGTGAGCGGCCAGGTGCGGTATCGGCGCAAGACCCCGGGACCCTTTCCGAAAATGATGCGGCTGGATCGAATTGGAGTCGAGATGGCGCGGGCTTATCTGATGGGCACTGGTTTCGCCACCGACCTTCCGTCGGGATGGGTGGCGTTTCTCAAAACCGACGCAGCGCTGGCGTGTCCGGACTTGCAGCTGTTGTCCAATCTGGCCCCACTCGACGCGCATCCCTACTTGAGGCCTTTCTCGCGCGGTTTCGAAGATAGCTTTTCGGTGCGCCCGGTGTTGCTGCACCCGCAAAGCCGCGGCTCAGTTCAGCTGCGCTCAGGGGACCCTGCCGTGCACGCGAGAATATTCCAGAATCTATTGTCCGAGCGGCGCGATATCGAGACGCTCCGCGAAGGAATAAAAATTACGCGCGATGTCGTACGCCAGCCGCAACTTGAATCGTATGTCGGCGCTGAACTTGACCCTGGTCCGGCCTGTGTGTCGAATTCCGACATCGAGGCGAATTTGCGCGCGACTGCGGCGACAGCGCACCATCCGCTCGGCACCTGCAAAATGGGAGCGCTGGCCGATGACATGGCCGTCGTCAACGGTTCGCTGCAGGTGATGGGCGTAACCGGATTGAGAGTTGTCGACGCTTCGGTGATGCCCGATATGGTCAGCGGCAACATCAATGCCGCGGTCATCATGATCGCCGAGAAGGCAGCCGACCTGATCCGACGACCCAGCGCCACATCTCCAGCAGTGCCCAAGCGCTGAGCAGGGAGCCGTGGTACCCGGCTTGCGCTGGAGGATAGGGTCGGTCGACCGGCACTGGGCGCTTATTTTGTGAGCAATGCGCGCAGCTTGGGACCATGTTCGGGACTGCGTTTTATCAGCGCTGCCCAGGCGGTATCGTCGGCCTTTTTGACGTACTCCTGGCCTTCCCGGCCGGTAAACGAGATGGTTTGTATGCCGGCCGCGGCATGTTTCTTCTTCTCTTCTTCGACCAACTTCAGGGTTTCGCCATTGAGGTCCTCGAGCCAGATTCCCATCTTGGTCAGAAAGGAGCGCTCGGCGTCATTCAGCTTATTCCAGCTGTTCAGATTGACTAGCACGCCGGCCTCGCCGTTGTAGAAGCCAGGGTCGACGCGGTATTTGGTCTGCTTCTCAATGCCGACGTCGAACAGTCCGATCACAGGCCACACATAGCCGTCGAGCAGATTGCGTTCGAGCGCGGTGTAGACCTCGCCCGGTGGAATATTGAGCAGCGACTGCGCGTTGAGTGACTCGAGGAATGGGCGGTAAGTGGGTATGACGCGCAACCGGAGCCCCGTGAGGTCGGGTTTGGTAATCGGCTGGCGCAGGAATATATGGAACGGCAGCGAATCGACCGAACGTGCGAGGTAATGCACATTCATCTTCTCGCCCCACAGCTTGTTGATGTAGTCGTAGCCGCCATTCTTGCGCAGTTCGGACGTTGGCCTGGTGTTGAGGAACAGCGCGTCAGCCTCGGGCAATACGTTGGTGTAGAAACCGCCCGCCACATTGGCGATGTCGGTCACGCCGTTCTTGACCGCATTGCCAACTTCGAAGGGCGGCATCACCTTGGCGCCGCCGCCCAGATAATTGATCTGGACCAGCCCCTTTCCCTCCGCGTTGACCTTTGCAATAAAACGCTCGAAGTTGACCGAAAACTGATTGCCCTCGGGCCAGGCGCTGATCGCTCGCAACGTGACCTCGGCTTGTGCCGTTCCGTTGCCCAGCAGGGCGCTCAGGCACGCCGATGCAACCGCTAAATGCTTGATTCGATAGAACATGATTGGCTTTCTTGATTTCAACATGGTGATTTCATTGATCCGATTTGACATCTGGTGTTTCTGTAGGTGGGTTGACTTGATGCGTCTCCTTCGGCGCCCGGTGCTTATGCAGACCACGGTCCGGCTCACGAGAGACCGCGCCACGTGAGCAGCACTATGCCGACGATCGTCACGAGCATGCCCAGCACGGTGCCGGAGTTGATGGCCTCTTCGTTGCGCAACAGCACGAAGCTCACGGGTAGTACCACCAACGGTGTGCACATCGTGATCAAGGCAGCGAACGAGGCCGGAATGTATTTCATCGAGGCGATCATGAGGGCCTGTGCCGCAAACTGCATGGCGCCGACGGCGCAGTAGAGTGCGGCGCTACCTCGATTGGCCGCCACGCGTGTACCGATTGACGCGAGCCGCTTTGCGTTGACCAGCAGCAGCACCGACAGTCCGGCCGCCGCGCCGAGCGTCGTCCCGACCAGCGGTTCGCCCCAGTCGCGTACGCCGGCGGCCCGCAACACATGGCTGACTGCGTACGCCGCAGAGGCACCCAAGCCCAGCACCAGAATGCCGCGTTGCAGCCGCTTTTCGGCCAGCCGCTGCGGGCTCGATAGCGGGTTGCGATTGACCGCGCGCCGGCTCATGATCGCCAGCCCCAGCACACCCAGCGCCATTCCGGCCCAGGCCGCCCAGCCAAGTTGTTCTCCGAGCAGCAGCCAGCCGATCAGCGCAGTCAGCAGCGGACTGCTGCTCTGAAAGCCCGAGGCGCGCGTCGGCCCCATCGTCTCGATCGATTTGAACAGCAGCCAGCGACCCAGATAGGTCGAGAAAATTCCGGCCAGCACAAATGCAAGCACGCCGGTGCGGGTGGGCTCGATCATCGCTGAGCCGGTCGACAGCTGGATACCTACCAGCATCAGTCCGACCGGGAGAGTCACCCCGGCCGACAGCAGCGAACCGCAGTCGCTGTCGAGGCGGCGCGACGCAACCGAGGTGATGATGACACACACCGCGAACAGCAGCATCGCGCTGGTGGCCAGCAACACGCCCAGCCCGGTCGCCGGCAACACCCGAAACGCGTCAATCACGCTTGCGCTCGGGCCTGGCGTTGCTCGCGAAACGCGGCTATGGCTTGGTCCAGGTCCATCACGTCAGCATACTTCTGCCGCATGTCGAACAGGTTGGCATGGTGTGGCTCGAGGGCCCGGTCGCCGACACAGTCGGATATGACGATCGGCCTGAAATTGTGGCTCATCGCGTCGACCACGCTGGCACGCACGCAGCCCGAGGTGGTACAGCCTGCTACCAAAAGCGTATCGACGCCGCGCAGCTGCAGCCAAGATGCCAGCGCGGTGCAGAAAAATGCCGAGGGTTCGGTCTTGCGAATGATCCTCTCCCCGGCGACCGGGGTCAGTTCCTGAACGATTTGCGATGCGGCGCTCGATTCGGTGAGCTTCAGCGAGCGTGGATTCCTGAGCGCGAAGATGCCTGCATCCGCACCGTCATCGGCATAGACGACGCGTGTGTGGGCCACCGGAAGTGCCTCTCGACGCGCGAATGCGAGCAACTCGCGCGTGCGTTGTACCGCAGCGCCGATGTTGCCGCCGCCGAACAGGGCGGGATCGGTAAAACCGACCACGAAGTCGACGATCAGCAATCCCCAGCGCTGGCCGGGCCCGAGCGTGGCGCCAAACCCCTGCGCCGAATAAATGTCCGTATCGTTCATGGCTAGCCCCTGGTCGTTGCGCGCCTGACCACGGCGATCCGAACCAGGGCGCTTGTGCTGTTGCTGGTCTGCTTCATGTGGCGGTGGGCCGGATGCCGAAGCGCTCGAGCGTGCTTGCATAGTCTTCAACCATCGCCGGCAGGTCGAATTCGGGTACATAACCAAGTTGCTCGCGCGCCTTGCTGATATCGAGCACGTTGTAGGCGCAAAAACCGACATTCATGAAGTCGAATCCAGCGCCGATGTCGATCCGCGCTGACGGGTAGCGGATGTGGATTGCCCGCGCCATATCGTGCAGGGTGAATGCGCGCCCCTGGCCCACGTTGTACACCGCGGCGCCACGCTGTTCGGTGACGACGGCCCGGCCGATCGATTGCGCCACGTCGCGCACGTAGACGATGTCATCGCGCTCGTCACCGCCTTGGTCGACGACGGTCGGCGCGTCCAGCATGGCGTTCTCGATCAGCCGGCTGTGAATCGACATCGGACCATGGCGCGCAAGTTTCCCCGGCGCGCAGATGGTTGCGAAACGCAGCGCGAAAAAATCAATCCCGAAAGCGGCGTGGTAATTGAACCCGAGACCTTCGCCTGCGACCTTGGCGTGTCCGTACAGGGACAGAAACGACGGCGGAGGCGGCGTGCCCACATGGTGCTCGGGGACCGGGTCGTACTGCGGACGAGCATAGGGCGCGCCGACAACACCATACGCGCTCTTGGAGCTTGTAAAAACCACCCGCGGCACGTCGCCGACTACTGCGGCCTCGAGCACGTTGAGGGTTCCGCCAAGGTTGACGTCGTAGACCAGCTTCGGGTCGGGCCGCCCCTGTGGGTAACCGACCAGCGCCGCCAGGTGCACGATGGCCGCGGGCTTGCGTGCGTGCACCAGCCGGGAAAGCAGCGCGCCATCGCGAATGTCGCCCACCAGCATTTCATACTGGCCGCGCAGGTCGGGCATCAGCGAGTCGTCGGCGGCATGGTCGAACGCCGTTACCTCGAAGCCGCGCGTGAGCAGGTCGCGTACCACCCAACTGCCGTTGACGCCGCAACCACCGGTGACGAATATGCTTGCCTTCATAGGGGCTGACCCTTCGGAACGAGCGATTCGGAATCTTTGCTGGCCAGCCAGGCAAAGATTTCTGCCAGTTGCCGGTCGCGTTCCATGACGAGCTCAGGGTACCGATTGCCCCAGTCGTACCAGCCTTTGCCGGCGATCGCCCCGAGGCGTCCTTGCCGAACCTGTTCGAGCAGCGAATTGGTGGCGCGGTACTGTTCCTTCCCGGTCCGGTCGAGCATGTATTCGAGCATGGCCAGCATGGTCCGTTTGCTCACGATGAGATCTTCGCAGGCGAGTGCACCCCACAGTGCCCAGCGTGGTCCCAGGCTCAAGCGGATGGCCGTATCGACATCCGCGGGCGTTGCCAATCCCTCGTCGACGATCCTGTGAATCTCGGCCAGCATCGTGCCCTGGATCCGGTTCACGATGAAACCCGGGCTCTCGCGGCAGACCACCGCCACATGGTCGATGCCGTCGACAAAGCGCCGGGCCCACGCGATACGCTCGGGCGGGGTGAAGTCGGCAATGATCACCTCCACGGCGCGGACGATGTGCGCCGGGGTGATGTAGTGGATGCCGATTACGCGGTCCTTGTGGATCACGTCGCGGCACAGCTCGGACAGCAGGAAGGTCGAGGTATTGGTGGCCAGCACCACGTCGCGCGCACAAAGACGATCCAGTTGCTGGAACAAGGCTTGCTTCAGCGGCAGATCTTCCTGGATCGATTCGTGCACCAATTGCGCGTCAGCTACAGCGTCAGCCAGATTGCCGACGCGCTTGACGCGGCCAACGATAGCTTCACGCGAATCATTCGGACTCGACAGGCTGTGCGCAATCGGCAGCGCGCGCTCTGGGAAGCTCGCAAGCGTGTCGGGTGCGGCGTCGTGCAGAGCGACCGCAAACCCATGGCGCGCATAGAGGGTGGCGATGACGCTACCCATGAAGCCCGCACCAATGACGGTGATGCGTTCCGGCTGGTCCATGGCAATGGGTTCCCGAGAGGATGCTGGAATACGCGGTGCCTATCCGACCAGGTTCGGCAACCAGGTCGCGAGTGGCGGATAGAACAGGATAGCCAGCATCATCAGGAAACAGATGATCACGTACGGAATCGCGGCAACATAGACCTGCATCATGGTGATGTGGCGCGGCACGACCGATTTCATGGTGATCGCGAGCAGGCCGAAAGGCGGGTGCAGCAGGCCGATCTGCATCGAGAACAGGAACAATACGCCAAACCAGATCGGGTCGAACTTGAGGCTGATCACCAGCGGCATGAAAAAAGGCAGCGTCAGCAGCATCATGCTGACCTGATCGACAAAGCAGCCCAGCAGCAACAGGATCACCAGCATGGCGACCATGACGTAGAAGGGGCTGAAACCCTGGCCAACGATGACCTTCAGCATGCCGTCGCTGGCGCCGGAAAAACCCAGCAACTGGGCAAAGCCGGTCGCGCCGACGATGATGAACAGGACCATTCCTGAAACAGTCAGCGTGCCCTTGAAAGCCGACAGCAGAATTTTGAATGTCAGGGCCCGGTAAGCCATCGCAAAAATGACGGTTGCGAGCGCCCCCAGCGCGGCCGACTCGGTGGGGGTGGCAATGCCGCCGAACATGGAGCCGACCACCACGGCGAAGATCGACACCAGCGGCAACACGAAAACAAAAAACATGCGATACCGTTCCCAGCCAACCACTGGAACTTCATCGTCGGTCGGAGCCAATGAAGGATTCATGCGGACCCGGATCACGATATAGGCAATAAAGATGATCGCCAGCAGGATGCCGGGGATAATGCCGGCGATCAGCAGACCGCTGATCGAGATACCCGCCAGACTTCCGAGCAAAACCGTCAGCCCCGAAGGTGGGATCAGCATATCGACGCCGCCGATCGCCATGATCGGACCCATGGCCAGGCTGGGGTGGTAGCGCCGCTTTAGCATCGCGGGTGTCATCGCGCTTCCAAGCATGGCGGTGGTCGCAATGGTGGAGCCTGAAATCGCGGAGAAGACAGTGCCCGCTACCACCGACACCACGGCCAGTCGGCCGGGCACGCGCAGGATCAGGCGCTCGATGCCTTCGATTACTTTATAGGCAAGACCGCACTGGAACAGCACTTCGCCCATCAGCACGAACAGTGGAATTGGCGTCAGGGAAAAAGAAGACACCGCCACCATCGTGTTGCGCGCCAACTGGTCCACACCCGCGACACCCCCCATGAAAAGCAGGGAACCCAATACGTTCAGGGTCAGAAACGCGATCGCAACCGGCAAGCCGAGGAACAGCATGAACATGATGCCGCCCAACAACAGGCCAAGGCTTTCGGTCCAGTTCATATTGCTCCTAATTTCCTGATGGTCATGCCGCTAGCGCGTTAACCCGCAGAAGTGGCTTCGTCGCGCAGTTGACGCGGACCGGTATACAGCCGGTAGAGGCGAAACATGAACTCGATCGTCAACAATAAAAACGTGACGGGGATCGGAATCATCAACCACCACTCTGGGAACGAGAGGGTCTTGAGCACGATATTGCCGTTGGCCTGGCTCGACAGAAGGATGCGCAGCCCGGCCACGGTCAGCGTGGCGCAGACCGCGATACCGACCAGATCCACCAGCCACTCCATGAGCCACCCCAGGTGCGTCGGCAAGGCGCGCAGCACCAGGTCGAGGCGCACATGTTTACCCCAGCGCAGCAGCCAGGGCGCCGAGATGAAGGTCGATATATAGAGGATGTATTCGCTGACCTCGTTGGACCAGGGCACCGAACCAATCCCAAACGTGCGCAACCCGACATCGGCGCAGATCATCACCATCATGGCGAATAGCAGCGCGCAGCCTAGCAGCGCAAACCCCTCGAGCAGTATTCCGAAGAGGTCGTTCAGGCGGCGCATGGAATGGTCGTGCGTCGAAGCGTTACTTCGTCAGCAGCGCGCGCAGCTTCGCGCCGTGCTCCGGGCTCCGCTTGACCAATGCCGACCAGGCCGACTCGTTGGCCTTGGCAAGGTAATCCTGACCTTCCTTGCCGGTGAACGTGATGACCTCGATTCCTGCTGCAGCGTGGCGCTTTTTCTCGTCCTCGATGAGTTTTGCGTTTGCCAGGTTCAGGTCTTCCATCCATAAAGACATCTTGTTCAGGAAGGCCTGCTGTGCGGGATTCATTTTTTTCCAGGTATTGAGGTTCACCAGTACGCCAACTTCGACCGAATAGAACCCTGGATCGACGCGGTACTTGGTCTGCTTTTCAATCCCCACGTCGAACAGACCGATCACCGGCCAGCTGTAGCCATCGAGCAGCCCGCGTTCCAGCGCCGTGTATACCTCGCCGGGCGGGATATTCAACAGCGACTGCGCATTGAGCGACTCGAGAAACGGCCGGTACAACGGAATCACGCGCATGCGCATACCGCTGAGGTCGGGCTTGGTGATCGGTTTGCGCAGGAAGATGTGGATCGGCAAGGCATCGACAGAACGTCCCATGTATTGAACGTTGAGCTTTTCGTTCCACAGCTTGTTGATGTATTCGTGGCCGCCGTTCTTGCGCAGGTCCTGCGCGCTCACCGTGCCCAGGGACAAGGCGTCGCTCTCGGGTAGCACGGTGGTGTAAAAGCCGCCCGCCACATTGGCAATGTCGACCACGCCGCTCTTGACCGCGTTGGCGACTTCAAACGGCGGCATGACCTTCGCGCCACCGCCGAGATTATTGATTTGTACCAGGCCCTTGCCCTCGGCATTGACTTTGGCGACGAACTTCTCGAAGTTGAGCGAGAAGTAGTTGTCGCTCGGCCATGCGCTGATGGCTTTTAGCGTAATTTCCTGCGCCTGCGCCGTGACTGCGCCGAAGCTTGTTACGAGCCCGGCGACCAGCAGTCCGAGCAGACCGGATTTAGATTGCAGTTTCATGGTGTCTTCCAAAAAAGATATAAGAAAATCGACTGGCTCGTGGCCAGCACACCCAACAGAACGCGGTCTCACATCCGGCCGAAGGCTGTACCTGTTTGTTGTCCAACGCATGCGGTCAGGCACGGTTGACAGCCGCTTGCGTTTTCAATTCATCGAGCATCTGGCCCACCAGACCAGTGCTCACGCGTCCGGCCACGAAGTCGGGATGGCGCATCACGTGGCGCAGAAATTCCAGTGTCGTGCCGATGCCCTCGACCCTGAACCGTGCCAGCGCTTGGCCCATACGTTCGATCGCCTCGCTGCGGTCGGACCCATAAACGATCAGCTTGCCGATCATGGAGTCGTAGTACGGAGGGACCGCATAACCCGCATGGCAATGGCTGTCGAGCCGGATATTGGGACCCAGGGGTGGGTCCCAATCGGTGATGCGGCCCGGGCTGGGGCGGAAGCCTTCGCTCGGCACCTCGGCATTGATCCGGCACTCGAGCGCATGACCGCGGAACACGATGTCCTGCTGGCGAAAACGCAAAGTTTCGCCGCGCGCCGCGCGAATCTGCTCCTGCACCAGATCGATGCCGGTCACCATTTCGCTGACCGGGTGCTCGACCTGGATGCGCGTGTTCATCTCGAGAAAATAGAAGGCCTTGTTGTCTTCATCGTAGATGAACTCGACCGTTCCCGCGTTTTCATAGCCGATGCTGCGCGCCAATGTGACCCCGGCTTCGCGAATCGCCTCGCGCACGGGTTCTGCAATTGCCGGCGCCGGCGATTCCTCGACCAGTTTCTGGTGCCGCCGCTGCAGCGAACAATCGCGCTCGCCTAAATGAATCACGTTGCCGAAACTGTCGCCGAGCACCTGCACCTCGACGTGGCGCGCATTGGCAATGTAACGCTCGAGATACAGGGTGTTGTCGCCGAATGCTGCGCGCGCCTCGTTGGAGGCCGACTCGAACATCCGCTGCAACTCGTCGGCTTGCGTCACGATCTTCATACCGCGCCCGCCGCCACCGGCAGCAGCCTTCAGCATGACCGGAAAACCGATACGCTGCGCGACCTGAGCCGCGTCCTGCCAGGAACCGACCTTTTCGGAGCCTGGCAGCATCGGCAGCCCAAAAGCCTTGGCTTTTTCACGCGCCTTGAGCTTGTTCCCCATCTCCCGGATATTGTCCGGACGCGGTCCGATGAACACCAGCCCCTCGTCGACACACGCCTGCGCAAGATCGGGAGATTCGGACAGGAAGCCGTAACCCGGATGCACCGCGTCGGCGCCCGTGCCCTTGGCGGCCGTGATGATCGCACGCACGTCCAGATAACTCTGCGCAGCGATCGCCGGTCCGATGCACACCATCCGGTCGGCCGAGCGCGCCGGCAAACTGTCGCGATCGGCAGTCGACGCGGCAAGCACCGTTTCGATGCCCATCTGCTGGCAGGCTCGGATGACGCGCAGCGCGATCTCGCCGCGGTTCGCCACCAGGATGCGTTTCAGCGCCGGCATCAGCTTCCTCTGAGATAGCTGCTTTGTGCGCCGGAATCGTTCGGGCGCACCCTGAACAGTGCGGTACCGAACTCGATGAACTCTCCGTCCGGGATGCACACCTCGGTAATCGTTCCGCGCACGCCGGCTTGGACGGTATTGAAAAGTTTCATGACTTCGATCAGTCCGACCGCCGTATCCACTTCGACTTGGCTGCCTACCGTGACGAAAGGCGGAGATCCGGGTTCGGGCCGCGAGTAAAAACGCCCCATCAACGGCGCCGTGACCTCGACGCTGCCGTCATCCGGACTGGCTTGTGACTGCTCCTTGGGTTTTGCTGTCGCGGCTGGCGCCGGTGAGGCCGCCGGGGCAGGAATCGTCGGCGCCATCGCTTGCGGCGCCACAGCTTGAGGCGCCGGCGCGGCATGCGCGGAGGCGGGTGGCTGGAACGACTGGGCCGGCATGGCGGCGCCGCCTTTACTGATCGTAACCTTGACGCCGCCCGCGTCAAGCTGGAGGAAGTCGAGCGTCGAGCGGTCGAGCGCCTCGATCAGTTGCGAGACCTGCCGGACTTCGTCGTCGGTGAGCGAATCAATCTTGTTCACGCTGTTCTCCTGTGTCATTTTCACACTGCGACCGGTGCGGCACGGCCGAGTTGGATCACCATGCCGTCCTTCTCGATGCGAACCTGGCCAAACTGTTTTTTCTTTCCAACCGCTTCGATCAGGCGCACCAGCGGCTGGTTCGCGTCGAGACCCGTGCCGCGCGCGGGGGCAGAACGCATCGCCTTGACCTCCTCGATGCCGGCAAAGTAGCGCAGCAGCATTTCGTCGTCATCGACGCCTGGGCCGCCGAACTGGCCTCGCAATTCTGCAAGTGTTGTCTGCGGCGCTGTCCAGGCGCCGACTACCTTGGCGCGCGGACGCGAAACAATGCGGTCGCGAACATTCGGGTCAATGGCGTCACGTTCTGCCGTGCCCCATATACCGAGCGCGTATTGCAGAATCTGGTCGCTGACTTCCTTGTAGCGCTCGCCGAGCATCACGTTGAACACCGCCTGGACGCCGACAAACTGCGAATAGGGCGTGACCATGATCGGGTAACCCAAATCGGCCCGAACGCGTTTGACCTCTTCGATCACTTCGGGCAAGCGCTCTAGCATGCCGAACTGCCCGAGTTGGTGCCGGAAGTTGGAGATCATGCCGCCCGGCACCTGGTGCGCATAGTGCGACTCGGTGTATTCGAGCGGCGCCCCTATCGGAAAGCCCTCGCGTTTGGCGACCGCGTGCAGGTGTTCGGAGATCTTCGTGACGGGTTCCAGGTCGATCGAAGGCTCGAAGCCCAGTTCGCGCGCGTTGGCTGCCACGTTGAATACCGACGGATTGGCCGACCCATTGGCCAGCGGCGGCGTAGCAGTGTTGACTATCTCTATCCCGAGCTTGATCGCTTCCAGCACGCACAGCGGACCCAATCCGGTATTGCAGTGGGTGTGGAACTCGACCGGGACGTCGCCGGTTGCCGACAGCACGACCGGCACCAGCGTGCGCATGCGGTCCGGGGTCAGCAGTCCACCCGGGTCCTTGAGGCAGATCCGGGTCGGCCGCAGCCGCGCCGCGTCGCTCGCTAGCTTGCGGTAGGCGTCGTCGGTGTGCAACGGCGAGATGGAGAAAATAAGGTTCAGAATCGAGTCGAGTCCGACCTCGCGGGCATTGACGACCAGCCGCTCCCAGTTCGCCGAAGTGTTGGATGGGTCCGAAATGCGAACCTGCCTGACGCCGTTGGCCGCCAGCCGCTCCACGAACAGCCGATCGATTGCGGGTGCCGAATACTCGAACGTGAGGTGGCGCGAGGTGATCACGCGCAAGGGTGTGGTCGGGCACGCGGCCGACACCCGCCGGATTCGTTCCCATGGGTCGTCTTTGAGGTCGCGCACCATTTTCTTGAAAAAAGCCACGTCTACGATTTCCATCGCCTGATAACCGACACGGTCGAACTGGTCCATGATCGGCAGCAACATGTCGGTGCGCAGCGCGCCCGCCCACAGGCTGGTGTTGCCGTCGCGCAGCGTGGTGTCGACGAAGTGCAGAGGTTTCATGGTCTTGGGTCTTTCAACGTTCGGGAGGAATATCGCCGACGTATCGAACCGCCTCCTGCGCCATCATTCCGATGCGATAGGCTGACGGGCTGGTGATCTCTTCATAGAGGTGACCGACGACTCCCGGTGTGCGCGAGATGGCCGCGAAGCCACGCATGATTTTCCAGGGCACGCCGAGTTCGCCCAGCAGGGCGGCGATTCCGGCCGTCGCATTGATCGTGATGTGTTTGCCCAGGTTGGTATCCACCGCCTTGGCCAACGTTCGCAGCGCCGCGACGTGGGCTCCGGCCATGCCTTCGCGTTCTGCGACTTGTAGCAGTTTGATGGTGCGCGGGTCTTCTGGCCGAAAGTCTGGATGGCCGAAACCTGGGATCGACTGCCGCGCCGAGCGGTACCCGGCCACGATCGCGCTGGCGGCGACCTCGGGATCGGGTGCCGCAACGATTGTTTCAAGGTTTCGGCCGATCTCCTCCATCACGCCGCCAAACTGGCTGCCGAGGCCAAGGATTCCAGCCGCGATCGCGCCTTGGATCGCCTCGGGCGAAGCCATGTAGACCGATCGTGCGCCGACCGACGCCATGACGCCGTGGTCGACCAGCGTGACCAGCACCGCGTCCAGCAAGCGGACCTGCGGCGGCGTCGGCATCTGTCCGAGGATGTGCAGGTAAATCATCTGCGTAAAGCTGACTTCGCCGATCAGGTCGTCGACCAAGCTCTTGCCGCGGATGGTCGCCCCTTTTTCGTCGAAGGTCGAGATGCGGGTAACGAGTGGCTTGGTGCTCATGATGGTTTTCCCGAAAGCGGCCGAGCGGCACTCTGGATCGCCTTGCCGCGTACCATTGCCTCGACTTCCGCCGCTTCGAATCCGAGTTCGCGCAGCACTTCTTCGCTATGCTCTCCGAGGGTCGGCGGAGCAAGATCGCCGGCCTGGCGGTCGCCGTCATAAAGCACCGGGCGTTGGGTGTTGTTCACATCTCCCTCGGTCTGGTGATGCAGCGTCGTGAAGACCCCGTTATGGCGCACTTGCGGATCGGCGTAGACCTCGTCCAGGGTTGCTACCGGCGCGTGGGGCACGTCGTGTTCGAGCAGCAGCGCAACCCACGCCGACAGCGTCCTGGTGGCGAAGATGCGCTGCAATTCGGTGGTAAGTGTCTCGTAGTTGGTCTGGCGCGCCATCACGGTGGCAAAGCGCGGGTCTTGCGCGTATTCGGGGCGTTCGATGGCAACCGTCAGCGCCTGGAAAAACTTGTCGACCGATGCCAGATGCAACGCGATCAGCTTTCCGTCGGCGCAACGCAATGCGTAAGACTGGGACGCCCTGGGGCGGCTGACCGGCCCCGGCACCGTGCCATCGGCGAAGTACGAGGCGAACGCCGCGCCTCCGAAAGCGATCATGCTGTCGAGCATCGCCACTTCGACCTGGCGGCCCACGCCGGTGCGCGCTCTCTCCACCAGCGCGCCCAGGATTCCGTAAGCCGCATACAGCCCGCTGACCGTGTCGGCAACCGCCGGGCCGACGATGCGCGGATGCTCGGGATCGAGGTTCTGGCTCAAGAACCCGCTCAAGGCCTGCGCGACTGTGTCGTAACAGGGCCGGTCGACATAGGGGCCAGAACTTCCGAAGCCCGTGATCGAACAGTAGATCAGGCGGGGATTGAGTTCATGCAGGCGCGGCCAGCCGAAGCCGAGCTTGTCCAGGACGCCCGGGCGGTAGTTCTCCACCAGCACATCGGCCTGCTGCGCCAAACGTTCGAAGATGGTTTTCGCGTGCGGCGATTTGAGGTTCAGCGCCAGACTGCGCTTGCGCGCGTTGTAGGTGTGAAAGTGCGGGCTGTAAAGAGACCCCTGGTAGCCGCGAAAGGGGTCACCGCCTCCCGGTTGTTCGACCTTGATGACATCGGCGCCCAGGTCCGCGAGCAGCATGCCCGCATACGGCCCGGTAATGAAGGTGCCGAGCTCGATGACGCGTATTCCGTCAAGTACGCGCGCCATAGCGAAGCCTGCTAAAGCCGTCGACGGCAGACCATAAGCCGCAGCGCGGCGCCCAACAGTATCTCATTCGGTCCCTTTTCGCAGTCGATTCAATGTTGATCTACTAGAGTGCCATGTATGGGATCGGTCGCCACCCCCGGCAAGAAAATGTAGCATCGAGTCCATAGTTGATCAAGATCGATTATGTAATCGATGTAGCCCTCCGTTGGTCAGTGGATGGCCGCATACATGATTTCGTTTTCGGTCACATCGTTGGAAAATTCCTCAACGATCTTGCCCTGGTGCGACACCAAAATACGATCGGAGAGCGCCATCACCTCCGGCATATAGGACGAGATCACCACCACCGCTTTTCCTTCATCAGCCAGGCGGCGAATCAACTGATGGATGTCGACAATCGCTCCGACGTCCACGCCCCGGGTTGGTTCGTCGAAAATAACCAGGTCGGGCTCCTGGATCAGAGACTTGGCAATGACAACTTTCTGCTGATTGCCGCCCGACAGTTCAATCACTTTCGTTTC
>JAYUGL010000099.1:0-6102 GCA_043738385.1 Sterolibacteriaceae bacterium | reverse complement strand
TCTCTGCGACTTGCAGTCCAGGGCGAAATTCGATGTAAAGCGTATCGGTGTCCTGAAAGTATTTGATCTTCATGGTTTGAATCCTCGATCAAAGAAAGCATTGTGGATTGTTTCAGCATCTGCCAACAGGATCACCCGCAGGTATTTTCCGTTAGCCTCATCGATTCTTGCCCAGCGCCGGATGCGACCATCCACTTGGACCAGCTCTTTTTCCGGCTGGTCAACCACTTGCTGTATCCATTCCATTGCTATATAGGCCCTGTCGGGGCGTTGTTGCAAGGTCTGAAAGTATTGTGTGAGTTTCATTCGGTCACCTACTCGGGATCATAGGGACAAGTGAAGCTTACCAGTGAACCATCATGTTTGATCATTGTCAGTCCGCGATGCATCGAGATTGCCAGTCCAGTTCAGCTTGCCCCGGGTCTCACGAATTTGACCGTGACTATGCAGTTTCAGTATTTCCGACATTGTTGAGCAAACTCTATTCACATCCTCGTCGGCCATGCCGGGAAATAGCGGCAGGGTCACAGTACGCCGCCCTACATCTTCTGCGTGCGGAAAGTCGCCCTCCTTGAAGCCGAGTTTGCGATAAAGCGTGAATAGATGCAGCGCCGGGTAATGCACACCAATGCCGATGCCATGCCCTTTCATTGCGGCGATGAAACTGCCACGATCAACTCTTTCCGGCAGCAATACCTGGAACATGTGCCAGTTGGAATTATCGAAGTCGGCCAGTGGCAGGCCCAGGCTCAGCGCCGGATCAAGCATCGCGAAGTAGAGGCGGGCGAGATGGCGGCGGCGCTCGGTGAATTCGGCACGGTGCGGCAACTGGCCAAGGCCGATGGCTGCGGCGATGTCGGTCAGATTGAATTTTCCGCCGAGCACATCGACATCCATGCCGCCATCGGAAAAGCGCTGAAAGCCTTGCAGGCGATGGCGTTCGCATAAGGCCGGGGCGATGTCGGCCGGGAGCACCAGGGCGCCGCCCTCGCCGGTGGTGAGGTTCTTGTTGGCATGGAAACTGAAGGAGACGAAATCGCCAAATGCGCCTATCGGTTTGCCGTGCCAGCTTGCGCCAAAGGATTGCGCAGCATCTTCGATGACGCGCAGTTTATGCTTGTTCGCGATGGCATAAAGGCGATCACGGTCCACCGGCAAGCCGGCCAGATCGACAGGGATGACGGCTTTTGTTTTTGGCGTGATTGCGGGTTCGATCAATTCCAAATCGATGTTGCGGGTGGCGGGATCAATGTCCACTAACACCGGCTTTGCACCGACTTCGAGGATGACGTTGGCGGTGGCGACCCAGGTCAGCGGTGTGGTGATGACTTCATCGCCGGGGCCGATGCCAGACAAGCGTAGCGCAACTTCCAGCGTAGCGGTGCCGGAGTTGAAGACACGTACCGGCCGGCCGCCGCAGTATTGCGAGAGTGCGGCTTCGAAAGCCTGTACCCTGGGGCCGCTGGTGATCCAGCCGGAGCGCAGCACCGCCACCACTTCGGCGATGGTGGGCTCATCAATCGAAGGCCGTGTGAATGGCAGAAACTCCTCACTGCTCACTGCTGGCTCCTCACTTGTTATGAACGCGCCACCAGCACCACGCCGATGACAATAAAACCAAGGCCCAGCAGCTTTTGCGCGACCAGCGGTTCGCCGAACCACAAATAGGCCACGGCCGCGTTGACCACGTAGCCGATGGACAGCATCGGATAGGCAATGCTGACCGGCACTCTGGAAAGCGCCATGATCCACACCACCAGACTCACTGCATAACATGCCATGCCACCAAGGATATAAGGTTGGAACGCGATCTTCATGCCGATCGGGATCAGGTTGTCGAGCTGAAACTCGAAATGGCCGACGACATTGGTGCCAGCCTTGAGCAGCAGCTGCGCAGCGGCATTGAGCAATACGCCGGTGAGCACCAGAGCAAATGCAATAGGCGTCATTGCGGTTTCCTTATGATGACATTGCGTTTATCGCGGGCGACTTCCTGCATCGGCAAACCCTCAGCCTGCATGGCCGGCAGCACGCTCAGCGGCATGATGGCGAAGGCGTCCTTGTCCTGCTCCCAGCGCGGGCGGAATTCCGCCACGGTGGGGATCCATTTGTCTGGTTCCTGTTCGATGCCGAAGGCCAGCTCATCGGTGTATTCCACCAGCGTCACGGTACGATTGAGATAGAAGGGCAAGGTTTGTTCGTAGCCTCGTACGCTGTAGAAGGGGACGCCTGGCGTCAGCAGCGGGCGTGTCTTTGCGGCGATGTCGTGGGCGGAATAGTAGGGCGCCAGGTTGTCATGACCGAGCAGCACGCCGCTACCGGCCAGCAGACTTCCGGTCGCCAGCACGATCAACGCTGGCATGTTGCGTCTATTCCACGCTAGATAGGTTGCCGCTGCCAGAGTCAACAACAACAGTACCGCGGCGCCGGTCAGCCAGTTGGCGTAGCCGGAGAGCATTTCGTAGGAATACTCATGGTCGACCCCGTTCACCAAACGCGGTGCGAACCCTAGCGCGGGCAGGGCGATCAGCACCAGTGCGCCCAGATGCAGCAGCATCGCACGACGCGACAGATCGGACAGCAACTTGCCGCCCAGCAGCGCCAGTGCCGGAAATATCGGCAGGATGTAGGACGGCAATTTGGAACTGGAAACGCTGAAGAAACCAAAGGTGATCACAATCCACAGCAACAGAAAGCGTTGCGGCTGGAATGGCGCAGCCCCTGCACGCCGCCACGACTTGAGCATCGCGTGGAGCAGCATGAATGTCCAGGGCAGGGCGCCGAGTGCGTAGATGACAAAAAAATACCATCCCGGCTGATTGCGGCGATGGACCGTGGTGAGGAAACGTTCGAAGTGTTCGTGGATGAAAAAGAAATGCGCAAACTCGGGATTGGCGAGCGACACCGCGACGAACCACGGCGCAGCGATGGCGAAAAACAGCAGCAGGCCCGACAGCGGCGCGAGCCGCCGCCACGGCGACCAGTCGCGATTGAACAGCGAATAGGCAAACAGCGTTGCGCCGGTAAGCACCAGGGCCACGAGCCCTTTACTCAACACCGCCAGCGCCAACGCCACCCAGGCGACCCACATCCAGCGCCGTGCGCTGCGGGCATCACCCTGCTGGGCAAAGAAAAAGCCGGTCCATGCCAGTTGCAGGAAAAAGCTCAGCCCCATATCCAGGGTGATGACCTGGCTCATGACAAGGTAGAGCAGGCTGCTGGCTAATATGGCTGCGCTGAGGGCGCCTGCCTGCGGCCCCCACAGCCGGCGACCGGTAAACCATGCCAGCAGGACGCCGAAGAATCCTGTCAGGGCCGGCCACAAGCGCGCTGTCCACTGCTGTTCGCCGAAGGCTGCGTAGCCCGCAGCGGTCGCCCAGTATTGCAGCGCTGGTTTTTCGAAATATTTGATCGCATTCAGGCGCGGCGTCAGCCAGTCGCCGCTGGCCACCATTTCGCGCGGGATTTCGGCGTAGCGGCCTTCATCGGGGCGCACCAACCGGCGATAGTCGAGTGTGCCGAACCAGACGGTGATCAGGGCGATCCAGAGGATCCAGGGGAAACGACGTGCGTTGGCTGTCATATTTATTCGACGATCAACACTGCAACGACCTTGCGGCCTTCGGCCATCAACACGTTGTAGGTGCGGCAAGCCGCCGCCGTGTCCATGACCTCGACGCCGATGCGGGCTTCGATCATCGGCCGCAGGATGGCAGGGGATGGGAAACGCTGCCGCGCACCGGTGCCGAGCAGCACGACATCGCACCCCGAGGCGGCAAGTGGCGCCAAGTGTTCGGCGCGAAGCTCATCGAGTGTCGACGCCGGCCACTCCGGATCGAGGCTGTCGGGTGTCACGACCAGGCTGCGTTCATAACGTCGTCCGTTGATTGCGACGAAGCCGGAACCGTAGGCGGTGACCGTGTTTTGACCGGAATAAGTGTCGGCGTGGAGTTTCATAAAAAGAAAGCGCCGACAACCTTGATTGCGGCGCAGCATGGGCTTCGGTAAGATTATACCTTTGCCCGGCACGCGGCCCAATGTCAGTCATTGGGCGAAATGGCGCGTGTTTGGCTGCTTTCCCGGAGTTTCTCCGTGGCGATCAACGAGACAAGGGCTCCGAATGCGACCAGTAATGAAGTCTGCCAAGCTGGACAATGTCTGTTACGACATCCGTGGCCCGGTGCTTGGTCGCGCCAGGCAGATGGAGGATGAAGGCCATCGCATCATCAAGTTGAACATCGGCAATCTGGCGCCATTCGGCTTCGAGGCGCCGGAAGAAATCGTGCAGGACATGATCCGCAACCTGCCGGAGTCGTCGGGCTACTCTGACTCCAAGGGCGTTTTCTCGGCGCGCAAGGCGATCATGCATTACACACAGCAGAAGAAAATCGCGGGCGTTACGATTGATGATATCTACCTCGGCAACGGCGCTTCGGAACTGATCGTGATGGCCATGCAGGCGCTGCTGAACGCTGGCGATGAAGTGCTCGTGCCCAGCCCCGACTATCCCTTGTGGACCGCGGCGGCCACGCTGGGCGGCGGCGCACCGCGCCATTACCTGTGCGACGAGCAAGCCGGCTGGCTGCCCGACATTGACGACATTCGCAAAAAGATCAGCCCCGCTACCCGGGCGATTGTCGTCATCAATCCCAACAACCCGACCGGGGCGCTTTATCCCGATGAAGTGCTGCTGGAAATCATAGAACTCGCCCGTATCCACCAGCTCATCGTTTTTGCCGACGAGATCTACGACAAGGTGCTCTACGATGGCAACACGCACACTTCGATTGCCTCTTTGGCGGATGACGTGCTGTTCGTGACCTTCAACGGCTTGTCGAAGAACTACCGCTCCTGCGGCTTTCGCGCCGGGTGGATGGTCGTTTCCGGTGAGAAGCAGCACGCGTCCGATTACATTGAAGGACTCAACATCCTGGCGTCAATGCGACTGTGCGCCAACGTGCCGGGACAATACGCGATCCAGACCGCGCTCGGTGGCTACCAGAGCATCAACGATCTGGTCGCGCCTGACGGGCGACTGGCGCGGCAGCGTGACCTGGCGTGGAAGCTGCTGTCCGAGATTCCGGGCGTGTCCTGCGTCAAGCCCAAGGCCGCGCTCTATCTATTCCCGCGTTTGGACCCGGCGATTTATCCGATTGCTGACGATGAGCATTTCATTCTTGAATTACTGGAAGCCGAACGGGTCCTGCTGGTGCAAGGCAGCGGCTTCAACTGGCCCCATCCGGACCATTTTCGCGTGGTTTTCCTGCCGCATGAGGACGACTTGCGCGAGGCCATCGGCCGCATCGCGCGTTTTCTCGACGGTTATCGCAAGCGACATTCGACCTGAAGTATTTATCCATGAAACCTATAAATGTTGGACTGTTGGGCATTGGTACCGTCGGCGGCGGCACGTTTACCGTTCTGGCGCGCAATGAGGCAGAAATCACCCGCCGCGCCGGACGTCCGATCAGAATCTCGGTGGTGGCCGATAAGGATACGGCGCTTGCGAAGACGGTCACCCAGGGCAAGGTGCGCGTCACCGATGATGCGTTTGCTGTCATCAACGATCCGGAAGTGGATATTGTCATCGAGCTGATTGGCGGCTGCGGTGTGGCCAAGGAGCTGGTGCTGAAGGCGATTGAAAATGGCAAGCATGTTGTCACCGCCAACAAGGCGCTGCTCGCCAACCACGGCAACGAAATCTTTGCCGCCGCGCAGAAAAAAGGCGTCATGGTGGCTTTCGAGGCGGCCGTGGCGGGTGGCATTCCCATCATCAAGGCGGTACGCGAGGGCCTCAGCGCCAACCGCATTGAGTGGATCGCCGGCATCATCAACGGCACATCGAACTTCATCCTGTCGGAAATGCGCGACAAGGGCTTGCCGTTTGCTGATGTGTTGCGCGCGGCGCAAAAACTCGGCTATGCCGAAGCCGACCCCACCTTCGACATCGAAGGCATCGACGCCGGCCACAAACTGACCATCATGAGCGCGATTGCGTTCGGTGTGCCGATGCAGTTTGGCTCGGCCTACGTCGAGGGCATCACCAAGCTCACCCGCGAAGACATTGAATACGCGGAAGAGCTGGGCTATCGCATCAAACTG
>JAYUGL010000098.1:0-2027 GCA_043738385.1 Sterolibacteriaceae bacterium | reverse complement strand
GGACCACGGTGCCGCAAATTTCATGACCCATCGTCATGGGCATTTTCGATCCAAAATCGGCTGCGCTCAGGCGCTTGCCGCCGCCCAGGTCGAAGAAGCCTGCGCGGATATGCACATCACTGTGACAGACCCCGGCAGCTTCGATTTTGACCAGCACCTCTTCGCCTTGCGGCACCGGCTTTTCCTGCAAACGCAACTGAAGTGGCTTGCCCCACTCAACAACCTGATAGCTCTGCATAGGGTCTCTTTTCGAAATGGCGCGGGCGTTGATCAATGGCTATAGGGCAATAGCCGCCGTTGTGGCAGGAACAGTGCATCAGGCAGTGTTGAGCACCACGGATTTCGTGTGCAGGTAGTGGTCAAGGTGCTCGGTGCCGGACTCGCGGCCGTAGCCGCTCATCTTATAGCCGCCAAACGGGATGGCGGCATCGAGCATCAGATAGCTGTTGACCCAGACCGTCCCCGTGCGCAGCGCGGCGCTGACCCGGTGCGCCTTGCCCAGGTCGCGTGTCCAGACGCCCGACCCCAGCCCGTAAACCGTGTTGTTCGCCCGCCGGATGACTTCCTCGACATCATCGAATGGCATGGCACTGATCACCGGACCAAAGATCTCTTCCCGGACAATTTTCATCTCGTCATGGGCGTTGGCGAAGACCGTGGGGCGGACAAAGCAGCCCTTGGCAAAGGCCCCTGTCTGCAACCGCGCACCACCCGTGATCGCGTTAGCGCCTTCCTCAATGCCGCTGTCGATATAGCTCATCACCTTCTCGAGCTGCTCGCTGGAGGCCAGTGGACCGAGTTCTGTCGCCAGGTCCTGAGGTGAACCGATTTTCATACGGCTGCCGATATCGGCGACACGGTGAACAAACTCATCGTAAATTTTTCGCTCGACAAACAGGCGGCTGCCTGCAATGCAGATCTGTCCGCAGTTGGCGAACACTGCCGCGGCGGCGCCCGCGACGGCGGCGTCGAGATCGGCATCCGCAAAAACGATGTCGGGCGATTTTCCGCCCAACTCAAGCGACAGTCGCTTGAGGTTGCCTGCGGAGGCCCGCACGATCGCCTGCCCGGTCTCGGTGGAGCCGGTGAAAGCGACCTTGTCAACGTCGTGGTGGGCGGCCAACGCCGCGCCGGCTTCGGCAGCGCCCGTGATCACGTTGAACACGCCCGGCGGGAAGCCAGCCTCTTCAATCAGCTCGGCAAGACGCAGGGACGACAGGCTGGCCTGCTCTGCTGGCTTGAGGACCACTGTGCAGCCCGTTGCCAGTGCCGGAGCGATCTTCCAGACCGCCTGACTTGTTGGTCCATTCCAGGGAATGATGGCGCCAACGACGCCGACGGGCTCCTTGACGGTGTAAGAAAGAAAAGCGCCGGGAATCGAGTTTTCAATGGTCTGGCCCTGGATGGCAGTAGCAAGGCCAGCGTAGAAACGGATCATGCCCGCCACGCGCTGCTTGTTCAGCGAACTGCGCGTGATCGGCATGCCCATGTCCAGCGAATCGAGCATGGCGAAATCGTCGTAGTTCTGCTCGACCAGGTCAGCCAGACGCAGCAACAGACGCTGCCGCTCGACCGGCTTGGTTTTTCTCCACGGGCCTTCAAAGGCGCGCCGGGCCGCGGCAACGGCCGCATCGACGTCTTCCTTGGCGCCCTCGGCGATATGCGCCAGCAGATCACCCGTGGCGGGGTCGGTGGTGGGAAATGTGCGACCGGATAGCGCGGGCACCCACTTCCCGTCGATCAGCAGCCGCTTTTCCATCAGGGATTCGATGAATTTCGGGCGGAAGACGGCCGCTATAGCCACCGATTGGGAATCAGACATATCGCTCCGGACTATGAAGTAATTGATGGGCTGGTTTCAAACATATAAAACAGAGCGGCCGAGGCGCCATGCAGCCAGCCGCCGGACTGCAATGCACGTCATGGTAGTTTCGGCCGTGATACATGGCAAGTCAGTTTAAGTGAAGCTTTATTAACATTTTCTGATGAGTTACTACGCAGGCTGAAGGTGGTTCGTCTGGAGGATT
>JAYUGL010000097.1:0-6130 GCA_043738385.1 Sterolibacteriaceae bacterium | reverse complement strand
GTCATGTCTTCTGTAACTGTATCCAGCAAAGGGCAGGTCGTCATTCCCGCGGACATTCGCAAGCAATTGGGCATTGCGCCGGGGAGCCTGGTCGATGTTTCCGCAGTGAATGGCAGGATCGAAATCGAGCTCCGCCATACGCTGGCGCATAGCACCCATGACAGTGGCTTCGGCATGCTCAAGTACGCTGGCCCCAAGCGGCGCCTGGCCGAATTTGATACGGCGGAACTCATGCGGCGGCGTTCGAAGGCAAGCCGGTGATCGGGGTCGACACCAACGTCCTGGCGCGGTATTACGTCGACGACGCTACCGATCCGGAAGCGAAGACCCAGCGTCGCATTGCCGAAAAAATACTGCGCGAGAGCGATTCAATTTTTGTTTCGGTGACGGTGGTGCTGGAACTTTACTGGGTGCTACAGGCGTTCTACGAGTTTGGTGTGGAAGACTGCGCCCGAGTGATCGAACATCTGGTGGGGCTGCCAAATGTCACTGTAGAAGACTGGACTGCGGTGATCGATGCGGTTCGTCTTCTCCGGGGGGGGCTGGATTTCGCCGACGCATTGCATCTGGCGCGCGCGGGGCAGTGCGAGGCTTTTTATACCTTCGATGATCGCAAGTTCGCGCGCCGGGCGCAAAAGATGGCACTGGCGCCAAGCGTTCTCATTCCCAAGTTGTGATGACCCGTCCAGGTCGCGCTTGCCCGTAATTTTCACCAACTCACCCACCGCATGCAAGGCCAACTCTTTACCCAGGACTTCCTGAACCGCGGCATCCGCGAGACGCCACCCTACGAGTCCTTGACCGACGAAACGCTCGCCGCATTCCATGCTGCGCTGGTCAAGATACACGAGGGCCTGAACGCGGAATCGACCATCAACGAAGCGCAGACCGAGCAGCTCGTCATCGACAAGGTGCTGGTCCAACTTGGTTGGAGCGACGACACCCTGCCCCAGGTGAATGCATCGGGTAAAGGGCGTGAGGAAGTGCCAGACGCCTTGCTTTTTCCCGATGCAAAGGCCAAGCAGGCCGCGCTTGCTGAGAGCCGCGACGACAAACGCTATCGTCACGGCATCGCCATTCTCGAAGCCAAGCGCTGGATGCGCGCCCTTGATCGTGGCGAAGCAGGCAACGCTTATGACCCCGGTGCCCCGTCGTCGCAAATGCTGCGTTACCTGAGCCGCACCGATGTCGTCTCCGACCGCGCGGTCAAATGGGGCATCCTCACCAACGGCGCGGTGTGGCGCTTGTACTGGCAGGACGCCCGTTCGCGCGCCGAAGAATTTTTCGAGATCGATCTGGCGGGCGCTATTGGCATCGCCGGCATGCAAGCCGAACTCGATGCGCCCGATCCCGATCACGCACTGCGTTTGTTCTTCCTGCTGTTCCATCGCGAGGCATTCCTCGCTCAATCTTGGGATGGCGCCAATCGCACTTATCACGCCTACGCGCTCAACGAAGCCCGCCTCTACGAAGAGAAGGTGTCGCAGGATTTGGGCGCACGTGTGTTCGGCGAAATTTTTCCACAGTTGGCGCAAGCACTCGCGGCGGGCGACCTGCATGCGCGCAGCATTCCAGTGGGCGTTGGCCGTGCCCAGCGCCAGCAGTACACACGCGAATATCTCGATGAAGTGCGCGAAGCCGCGCTGATTCTGCTCTACCGCCTGCTGTTCCTGTTCTACGCCGAAGATCGCGGCCTGCTACCGGTGCGCGTATAGTGTGCGCCGCCTGCGTGAGCGGGTGCGCGACGATGTTGATGCCCGCAAGGTGTTCTCATCGAAGATCGACAATCTCTGGCGCGATTTACAGGGCGTGTTTACCCTGATCGACCAGGGCGACGATGCGGTTGGCATGCCCGCCTACAACGGCGGCCTGTTCGACCGCGCCCGCGCCGCGTTGCTGGAGCGCACGCGGGTTCCCGACAACATCATGGCGCCGATCATCGACGCGTTGTCGCGCCGTACTGAAGACATCACCGAGCCGTGGATCAACTACCGCGATCTCTCGGTATCGCATCTGGGCGGCATCTACGAGCGCTTGCTCGAATACACGCTGGCGCATGAAGTGCAGGCCGGCGACAACTTCGGCGTCAAGGAGATCAACCGCATCGTCGCCCGTCCGGCCAGCTTCGCGCGCAAGGTGTCGGGCAGCTATTACACCCACGACGATCTGGTGCGCCTGCTGCTGCGCGAATCGGTCGGCCTGCTCGCGGCCGAACGTCTCACTGCTTTTAACGAGCGCATCAAAAAATTTAAAAAGCAGCAGTCACTCAATCCTTCCGAATGGGAGGCGCTGGATAAGGCCGATCCCGCCAGCGCGATGTTGCAACTCACGGTGTGCGACCCCGCCATGGGCAGTGGACACTTTCTGGTGGCGCTGGTCGATGACCTCGCCGACCGTGTGCTCGAAGCCATCAACACCGCCGAGCAGGCCGTCAACGTGCAGCCCTGGTCGGCGCACTTGGTTGAGCAAGGCCGCCCCTGGCAAAGCCCCCTGGTGGCGCGAATTGCCGCCATTCGCCGCACCATCCGGGGCGAAGCCAGCGAACACGGCTGGTCGGTGACCGATGCCCAGCTCGACGACCGCCACATCGTGCGCCGCATGATCCTCAAGAAGAGCATCTTCGGCGTGGACAAGAATCCGATGGCGGTGGAGCTGGCCAAGACCGCGCTGTGGCTGCACACCTTCACTGTCGGCGCACCCTTGAGTTTTCTCGATCACCACCTCAAGTGCGGTGACTCGCTGCATGGCGAGCGCCTCGATGGCGTGCAGCGCGTGCTCACGGCGCTGGGCATGCTGTTCCAGCAAGCCGACATGCAGCGACTCGAAATCGCTGCACGCAGTCTTGTGCAGGTGGCCGACCTTACCGATGTCGACATCGCCGAAGCGCGGTTGTCCAAACAACTTGCCGCTGATGCGCAAGAACAAGTCGCACCGCTACACGCGCTGCTCGATTTCTGGCGCGCACTGCGCTGGATGATGCCGGGCTGGCCGGTAGATTCGATGAAGAAGCTGTTCAAGCTGGGCGATGCCACATTCGCCAGCGCCCTCGGTGAGATTTTTTCGCCACAACGCAACCTCGTCGCGGTGCTGGCCTCGGGCCGCATCGAAGGCGACGGCGCCGCCGTTGAGGCGGCCAATGTGCTGCTCGCGCAAGCGCGCGCCCTGGCCGCAAGGGAACGCTTCTTCCACTGGTGGACGGCTTTCCCGACGGTCTTCGGTGCGAATGGCAGTGGTGGCTTCGATGTGGTGGTGGGCAACCCACCTTGGGACAAGATACGTTTTGAAGAAGTACCGTGGTTTTCAGAAAGAGACACTACCATCGCCAAGGAAGTTCGTGCTGCCGACCGCAAACGCCTGATTGACGAACTGCAAAAGAAAAAGTCGCTGCTCTGGATCGAATATCAGGAAGCCTTAGCCACGGCAGAAGCGAATGCGCGCGTGCTGGGCAAGGGCGGTGACTATCCGCTACTCGGCGGTGGCGACGTGAATCTCTACAGCCTGTTCGTCGAACGGGCGCAGGCGTTGACCTCGGCCAAAGGGTTGGTGGCCTTGCTCACGCCGAGCGGCATCGCGGCGGACAAAGGCGCGTCAGAGTTCTTTCACAGCATTTCTGCAACAGGCCGACTCTCAGCCCTGTTTGATTTTGAAAACAAGAAAGTTTTCTTTCCCGACATCCACGCGAGCTTCAAATTCTGCGCGCTGGTGTTCGGCGGCGCGAATCGCACATTCGCTGCGTCTCGTTGCGCCTTCTATCTGCATCGCCTCGAAGAACTCGACGACAAGGCTCGTGTGTTGCAACTCTCCGCGGACGACTTCCGTCTGGTGAACCCCAACACCGGTGCGGCCCCGATCTTCAAGAGCCGCCGTGATGCTGAGATTACGACGCGCATCTATCGCGCCCATCCAGTGCTGGTGAATCGAAATGACGACGAGAACAAAGTCTGGCCAGTCAGTTTTCCTGCCATGTTGCACATGACTGGTGACTCAGGATTTTTCAGGACACAAATTTTTCTGGAAGAGAATGGTTATTCGCCAAGTGGGCTCAACTGTTGGAGAAAAGCTGATGTGGTCGCCTTGCCTTTGTATGAGGGAAAGATGGTACAAATCTATGACCACCGCGCAGCAGACATCATTGTCAACACGGAAAATTTAAAGCGGCCCGCGCAACCTGAGACGATTCAAGCCGTACTAAAGGAACAGCCTGATCGTTTTCCGACACCCCAATATTGGATTAACGAAAGTACTTTACCCGCCGATTTTTCATTGAATTGGTATCTTGGGTTTAAGCAAGTAACTTCGCCTACAAATGTCCGATCAATGATCGCCGCGATTCTGCCCCGAGCTGGAATCGCGCATTCGATGTCTGTAGCCCTGCCTGATGAGAAATCAGTATCCGGTGACATGCTTGCTCTGTTGCTTGCCAACATGAATTGTCTGATCTTCGATTTTCTTGGGAGACAAAAGCTTCAGGGTCAAAATTACAGCATATATATCCTTGAACAACTCCCGGTCATCACCCCTGAGCGTTTTGAAGCCACCATCGGCGGCGTGAAGATCGCCGACTTCATCGGCGAACAGGTGCTGCATCTTTCCTATACCGCCCACGACCTCGCGCCCTTTGCGCGCGACCTCGGCTACGACGGCCCACCCTTTGTCTGGGATGACGCCGACCGTCGCTCGCGCATGGCGGCGTTGGATGCGTTGTTCATGCATCTCTACGGCCTCAACGAAGACGATGCCGCCTACATCCTCGACACCTTTCCCATCGTGCGCGATCAGGATGTTGCGGCCTTCGGCGAATATCAAACGAAGCGCCTGGTGCTCGAAGGCATGGCCCGCATCAAGGCAGGGGCGTTGAAGATCGGCTGACCGCCTTATCCCGTCGCCCATGCGGCGGCAGCGCAAGAAACTCGGGGGAAGTCCTCAGCCAGCGATCTCCAGGCTTTAGGCCAAAATTTTGCTCGTATCGTCTATTTTGTACAAATTGTACTAAAATGGCTTCCGTTGATATCCTGGGAGTCCGTTATGCAAACCATGAGCGCGAGCGAAGCCAAGCAGTCTTTTGCTTCGGTGCTGGAACGGGTCGCCCGTGAGCCGGTGGTGATCCGGCGGCACTCCCGCGATGTGGCGGTAGTGTTGTCGATGGACGAATACCGCCGCCTGGCGCGCCTCAACGTGGAAGACTTTCGCCGCTTTTGCGACCAGGTATCCGTGGACGCGAAAAAACGTGGTTTGACCGCGGAAAAACTGGCCCGGTTGCTCAAGGAATAGGCTGAATGACGCCGGGCCTGACCGAACTGCGCGTGGTGGTGGACACCAACGCGCTGGTCAGCCGCATGCTGTTGGCCCGCTCCACTCCGGCGCGGGCGGTGGACCGGGTGCTTGATCACGGGCGTTTGCTGGTATCGTCGGCGACGCTGGCCGAATTGGCGCGAGTGCTGGCCCGCGACAAGTTCGACCGCTGGGTGAGCAGGGAAGCGCGGGTAACTTTTCTCGAAAAGCTTGCCGGGGTGGTGGAGGTGGTGCACGTCACGCGACAAGTGCGGGCCTGCCGCGATCCCAATGACGACGCCCTGTTAGAGGTGGCGGTTAATGGGCAGGCCCACTGCCTCGTCACGGGCGACAAGGATCTCCTGGTATTGCATCCTTATCTGAGGATTCCGATACTGACGCCGGCGCAGTTTGTGGCGATTGACGTGGATGCCTTGGTCAAGCTGACCAAGTCTTGATGGCATGAAAGTGCTGTTGCGTGGGTTGATTACCTGTGTGATCCGCCCCATCGGGTACATGCCGCCGAAGCAATGACCCCAACCGTAGCCCAAACCAGCACCGGTGCCGCAGCCAGGACTGTGGACCCGCCTGCTGTTGCGGCAAGCCCAGGGTATTGATGCCGATCCGCGCGAAGGTGGCCAGTGCCAGCATGGAGAACAGCAGTCCGTTCATCGTCGCCTGTCGGTTGCGGTGCTGCCCACGCGAATTTACTTGCGAGACCAAAGGCGGCGACCAGCACAGTACCCCACGCCAACCCCGCGATTACTGACGTGTGCACCAAATAGTGCGTAGTACGTTAAAGGAGGCATGGGTACAAAGATCGATGCCAGGAAGTTGAATGGGGCCACGCAAATGCATT
>JAYUGL010000096.1:0-6143 GCA_043738385.1 Sterolibacteriaceae bacterium | reverse complement strand
TTCTGCAAATCGTACGCCTGCCGGCCCGAAATCGGCGATTGACGGCTGCACCCGGCGTCAGCCATACTTCCCGAAGACCCGTTGGATTTCCTTTCCTTTCGGCGCAACCGCCGAGGCCGACCGCGAGCAGCATAACGCCGAGCAGACGCAGCAGCATCAATTCGCCCTCTTGCGCGTGGCAATCAGACTGGCAATCACGCTCGACCCGATCAGCACCGCGACGATGGCCAGCGAGGCCGCCACCGGCACGTGGTACCACGGCATGATCAGCATCTTGGTGCCGATGAAAGTGAGCACCATCGCCAGGCCGTATTTAAGCAGATGGAAGCGATCCGCCACATCGGCGAGCAGGAAGTACAACGCCCGCAAGCCCATGATGGCGAAGATGTTGGAAGTGAAGACCATGAAGGGATCGGTAGTGATAGCGAAGATGGCGGGGATCGAATCCACCGCGAACACCAGATCGGTGACCTCGATCAGGATCAGCACCAGAAACAGCGGCGTGAAATAGCGCACGCCGTCTTTCACTACGCTGAATTTCTCGCCGTGATCGCCCTCGGCAATGCGCAGATGGCGGCGCGCAAATTTCAGCACTGGGTTTTTTTCCAGATCGGGTTTTTTCTCCGCCATCACCAGCATGCGCACGCCGGTGATGACCAGGAACACGCCGAAGATATACAGCACCCAGCTATACTCCTGCACCACCCAGGCCCCGGCCAGGATCATCACCGCGCGCATGACGATGGCGCCCAGCACGCCGTAGATCAACACGCGGCGCTGATATTCGGCGGGGACGTGGAAGGCCGTGAAGATCAGCAGGAAGATGAACACGTTGTCCACCGACAACGACTTCTCGATCAGGTAGCCGGTGAAGAATTCCAGCGCCTTGCGGTCGGCAATTTCCGCGCCCACCGTGCCGTTCAGATACCACCACAGGCCGGCGTTGAAGATGAGCGCCAGCGAAAACCAGGCCAGCGACCAGAGCGCTGCTTCCTTGACGCTGACCTTGTGCGCCTTCCTGCCGCCGAACACGGACAGATCCAGCGCCAGCATGACCAGCACGAAGGCGATGAAGGCGGCCCACATCCAGGGTTCGCCGATGGAGATTGTGTTGTTCATTATTGCCCCGCCTTGAGTAGCGCGATGCGTTCTTCCAGCGGCGGATGGGTCATGAACAGTCGTTTCAAGCCCGAACCCACCGCGCCGGAAATGCCGAACGCGGCCATCTTCTCCGGCAGCGGCGCCGGTTCGTGCTGGGCCTTGAGGCACTCCAGCGCCGCGATCATGGCAGGCTTTCCAGCCAGTGCCGCGCCGCCTGAGTCGGCGATGAATTCGCGTCGGCGTGAGAACCACATGACGATGATCGACGCGAGAATACCCAGCACCATCTCGGCGATAATCATGGTGACGAAAAACGCCGGGCCGGTACCGCGCTCGGTCTTGAACACGACTTTATCCACCACGTACCCAATCACACGCGACAAGAACATCACGAAGGTATTGACCACGCCCTGGATCAGCGCCAGCGTCACCATATCGCCGTTTGCAACGTGGGAAATTTCATGCCCCAGCACCGCTTCCGTTTCAGGCTTGGTCATGGCTTGCAGCAGGCCTGTGGACACCGCTACCAGCGCGTTATTCTTGCTCATGCCGGTGGCGAAGGCATTGACATCGGGCGAGTCGAAAATAGCGACTTCTGGCATGCCGAGACCGGCAATCTGCGCCTGACGCCGCACCGTTTCGACCAGCCAAATTTCGTTTGGGGTTTGCGGATTATCGATCACCCGCGCACCCATCATGCGCTTAGCGCTCCACTTTGAAATGGCCAGCGAGATGAAGGATCCGCCCATGCCCATGACGGCGGCGAAGATCAGCAAGGAGCCGAGGTTCAGCCCTCGTTCGTTGAGGTATGGCTCCACCCCCAGCAGGCGCATGGTGACGGACAGCACCAGCACGATGCCGAGGTTGGTGGCGAGAAATAGTAGTGTGCGTTTCATGGAAATTCCTTTTGCAATGGATCGATCATCAAGCGCGATCATTTGCGATGTTCAACTCAGCCACCCGCCCCGTGCTTCCTCGGGCCGCCCAGCCAATCCATGATGGCAAACATCAGGCCCGAGAACACGAAGGTCACGTGAATAGCTACCTTCCACGCCAACTGTTCGTTGTTTATATTGCCGCCGATAGCGACAAAAGCTTTGAGCAAGTCGATGCCCGAGATGGCGATGATGGAACCAATGAGTTTCATCTTGAGACCGGCGAAATCCACATGCCCCATCCAGTCCGGCCGGTCTTCGTGATCGCCGGTATCTATCTTGGAGACGAAGTTTTCGTAGCCGGCGAAGATGATGATGATGAGCAGGTTGGCCACCAGCACCAAGTCTACCAGGGCGAGCACGCCCATCACTACATTGCCCTCGCCATGCAGAAGTATGGAAACGAGGTGCAGGAATTCCACACCGAAATACCACAGCAACACGACAATGCCCCCCACCAGGCCGAGGTAGAACGGCGCCAACAACCAGCGGCTGGCGAACAACAGTCTTTCGAGTAAAGTTTCTATGGATTGCATGGGGACTCCGTAATAATCGGGGTGGCTTATTCGTTGCTGTTAGCAAAACCCAGCAGGTGCAGCAGGCTGGTGAACAGATTGAAGATGGCGACGAACAGTGTCACCGTGGCCATGATGTAATTGGTCTCGCCGCCGTGAATGATATTGCTGGTCTCATACAGGATCAGTCCCGCCATCAGCAACACGAACATGGCGGAGACGGCCAGCGACAGAGCCGGCATCTCGAAGAAGATGGCGCCGAGACCGGCTAGGAAGGCCACCAGGATGCCCACCATGAGGAAGCCGCCCATGAAGCTGAAATTCTTGCGGCTAGTCAGGGCATAACCCGACAGACCGAGGAAAACAGCCGCAGTCGCGCCCATGGCGGTCATCACGATCTGGCCGCCATTGGGCAGGCTGAGATAGCTGCTGATGATAGGTCCGAGGGTGTAACCCATGAAGCCGGTGAGGGCGAAGACGAAGCCCAGGCCGAGGGTGCTGTTTTTGAATTTAGCGGTGAGGAACAACAGCCCGAAATAGCCGACCAGGGTGACAATCAATCCCGGGTGCGGCAGGTTCAGTGCTATCCCGGCGCCAGCGGTCAGGGCGCTGAACACCAGCGCCAGCGACAAAAGCATATAGGTGTTGCGTACGACCTTGTTGCTTGCCAAAACCGCAGTCTGGGCATGATCTAAGGTCGTTACTTGCGAATTCATGTTCATGGTGCATTACCTCCGATGAGAGTGGGTTGAATGTTCGGCTGCGCTGCGGCTTCAAAGCACCGCCGGCGAACCGGAAGCCGTTTCCTGATGCGGAGGGCTACGCACCGGTCGCCGCTGCCGGGCAAGATGGCGCACCACGGTCCTCGCAGCACGTTCCGTAGCGCGGTCGATGGCGACATACAGGTCGGCCTGCGTGTCCTCGATGACCACATCGGCCAGAGTCGCCAGGCGCACTTGGATTTGGCAACGCTTGTCCACACCGCCGCGCGGGCCGTTAATGTCTGACAGGCGCACCATGACCCGGGAGATGCGGTCAGCACAACACCCAAACGCATGCTGCAAGCGCCTCGTGACATGCTCGTATAGGGCTTCGGTGGTGGTGAATCCGTGTGCATGAATTTCGATCTGCATAAAAAGTCTCCTTCTGAATGTCCCTTGGGGCGTGACGGTCGAACTCAATAAGGATAGGCGTCAATTAGCAGCAAGAAAAGCAGATATATTCTGCTGTATCGTTCGGAATTTACGAACTGTTGAGGTGCCGCCATGATGAATTACAAGCAGTTGCGTTATTTTTGGGCCGTGGCTAAGACGGGCAGCATCGTTCGTGCTTGCGAACAATTGAATCTCACGCCGCAAACCATTAGCGGCCAGATCGGCTTGCTGGAGAAAACACTGGGCGTTGAACTGTTCCGGCGCGCCGGGCGGCGTCTGGAAATCACGGAAACCGGCCAGCTTGCCCTCTCCTATGCCGAAGAAATATTTCAGGTGGGCGGCGAGTTGGAGGAGGCACTGCGTACCCATCCGGGGGGGCGCCAAATTCTGTTCCGGGTCGGGATTGCCGACGTCGTGCCCAAGTCCATCGCCTACAATCTACTGGCCCCGGCGATGACGTTGCCCGAACCGGTGCGCATCGTCTGCCGGGAGGACAAGCTGGAACGCCTGCTGGCGGAACTGGCGATTCAGCGCCTCGATCTGGTGCTCGCGGACAGCCCAATGCCTTCCGAGATGGATATGAAGGGGTACAGCCACAAGCTCGGCGAATGCGGCGTCACCTTCTTCGCCACACCGAAACTCGCCACCTTGCACGGCAGTGACTTCCCGCGCGCCCTGCACGGCGCGCCGATGCTGGTGCCCGGCGAAAATACCATCATCCGGGGACGGCTAATGCGCTGGTTTGGCGAGCGACAGATTCAGCCGCGCATCGTAGGCGAATTCGATGATAGCGCCTTGATGAAAGCCTTCGGCCAATCCGGCATCGGTATTTTCATCGCACCATCGGTGATTGCCGATGAAGTGGAGCGCCAATACGGCGTCAAGGCCATCGGCCAGACCGACGATGTCAGCGAACGGTTCTACGCCATTTCGATGAAACGTCGGCTCACCCATCCGGCCGTGGTGGCCGTCACCGAGGTGGCGCGCCAAGCATTGTTCGCCAAGGCAGGTAGCAGTTAATGCTTGTTGGTGGTGCGGGCGAGCCGGTTCCACATCGTCGAATACCGAGGCAGTTCCTGTTGCTCGAGTCAGCTCTGCCATGGCTTCAATCCGTGACCGCGCCAAGGCTCGCCGACGACACCAGCTTGGCGTACTTCGCCAATACGCCGCGCGTGTAGCGGGGGGCGGGCGGTTTCCATGCAGCGCGGCGGCGTGCGATTTCTGCATCGGGCAGATTGAGTTGGAGCAAGCGCCGTTCTGCATCCAGGGTCACAGAATCACCCTCGTGGACCAGCGCGATGGTACCGCCGACAAACGCCTCTGGCGCGACGTGGCCCACCACCATGCCGTAGGTGCCGCCGGAAAATCGTCCGTCGGTGATCAATCCCACGCTGTCGCCCAGACCCGCGCCGACCAGGGCGGCGGTGGGCGACAGCATCTCGCGCATGCCGGGCCCGCCCTTGGGGCCTTCGTAGCGGATCACCACCACGTCGCCCGCCTTGATCTTCTGCGTCAGGATCGCCGCCATGCACGCCTCTTCCGAGTCGAACACGCGCGCCGGGCCGGTCATCTTGGGGATTTTCACGCCGCTGGTCTTGGCGACTGCCCCTTCTTCGGCAAGATTACCCTTGAGGATGGCAAGATGGCCGTGCGGGTAAAGCGGCTTGCCCCAAGGCCGGATGACATCCTGATCGGCGCGCGGTTCTTCGGGCACGTCCTTCAGCACCTCGGCCAGGGTCTGCCCGGTCACGCTGAGCGCATCGCCGTGCAACAGGCCGTGGGCCAGCAGTATTTTCATGAGCTGGGGAATGCCGCCGGCGCGGTGCAAATCCGTTGCCACGTAGCGTCCGGAAGGTTTCAGATCGCACAGCACCGGCACGCGCCGGCTGAATGCCTCGAAATCATCGAGCGTAAGCTTCACCCCGGCGGCGTGCGCGATGGCAGGCAGGTGCAGCACGGCGTTGGTGGAGCCGCCCACCGCCATCAACACGGCGATGCCATTCTCGAACGCGCGGCGGGTGAGAATGGCGCGCGGCAGAATCTGCCTGCGGATCGCCTGCACCAGTACCTCCGCCGATTGCGCGGCGCTGTCGGCCTTCTCCGCGTCCTCCGCAGCCATGGTCGAGGAATACGGCAGGCTCATGCCCATGGCCTCGAAGATCGACGCCATGGTGTTGGCGGTATACATCCCGCCGCACGAGCCCGCGCCCGGGCAGGCGCGGCGCTCGATCTCCAGCAGCTCCGGTTCGTCGATTTTGTGCGCGATGTACTGACCGACCGCCTCGAAGGCGCTCACGATGGTGAGATCGCGGCCCTTATAGTGGCCCGGCTTGATGGTACCGCCATAAACAAAGATCGCCGGGATGTTGAGGCGGGCGATGGCGATCATCGCGCCCGGCATATTCTTGTCGCAGCCGCCGAGGGCGAGCACCCCGTCC
>JAYUGL010000095.1:0-16158 GCA_043738385.1 Sterolibacteriaceae bacterium | reverse complement strand
CTGTTCCTGAATGCTTCTCCGTACCGTGCCATCTTTCATCCTTATCGCCCCCAAGTCCAAGATCATATCGGGGCGACAACTATTCTGACGCGGGGGGGAGTACAGGTCGTATCTTCGGTAATAGTAGCGGCGGTTCCCCTGGCCTTTCAAAATTAATGCGTCATTACCATATCGAGTCAAAAAAGTTCAAAGCCCTTGGAGGGGGGCAGCCGATTATTTTCTTGGTCGACAACGATAGTGGTGCCAAAGACAAAGGTGGTATTTACTCGACAGTGGCTGAGCTAACCCAAAAAAAGTCCAAACCAACCGGAGCCGAAGCTTCTATCCACGTCAGCGGAAATATGTATGTGGTTCCAACTCCACTAATAGGTGAAGCCACAGATTCTTGTATTGAGAACTTTTTTGATGCAGCAACTACCGCAATCACTTACGAGGGTAGAAAGTTTGATTCGAACAACGAACATAACACTACAACACACTACGGCAAAGCGACCTTCGCCTATAAAATTGTTGAACCAAACGCGGATACGATAAGTTTCGCGCTATTCAAGCCATTGTTACAAAATGTCGCCAACGTTATCGGCGCTCACGTGAAGAAGTCTGCGGTCATTCCTGTTACTCCTTAGTCTTCGGAAAATAACCGTATTCTGGCACCTCGATCTGACACTCGTAACCTATTGGGAAACTACCCCTTACGCCTCTTTATGGCGGCGTCCTATTCTGGTTACGTTTTCTAATAGTCCAAAGAGGGTTTTAATAGATGGCAACATTCGGATGGGTGCCTATCCAATAAGGACCGAAACAATGACCCATTTAAAGTCTCGCGAAGTCATTCTCGCCATCGAAATCACGGACGAACTGCTCAACGCTCTCCGTACGTTGCGATCAGGCTGGAAGCGCGATCCTGCCTCGGTTCCCAAAGGCCTGTCCTGCTCCGAATCCAAGGAAGGCCAGTTCGTTCTGGTGGCGGCCGAATCGGCCTTTACCACGATTCCCGGGGCATGCATTATCAAGGGCATTGGGGCTGTGCAACTGGTTGGCACACAGCCGATATTCGAAGAAGGGTCTGGTTCGAAAACGCTGGTACTGCGCGACACAGTGGATGGATGGAAATTCTCGGTCAAGTTTGTTCCGCCGATCGTTCGCGAAAAAAACAGGAAATAAGACAGGCCGTTAGTAATGTGCTGCCGACCAGCAATGACTCGTCCACCAGCAACCGGGTGCGGGCGTCGATCACAACGGCCCCTAATGCTTGCCCCGTCCGCCGCTCGGTCTGTTGATAGCCACCCTAGTTGGTGCGAAGTACAAAACCTTGTGAGTTATACAGAATGCCACCGGGCGTGACCAGCGCGGTCTTGGCGTCGGCAACCTGGCGCACGCCAGCTTCTCCTCGCAACTGGCGAACTGCCTCCATGATGTGTCCCGCACCTTGCGTGGCGCCTTCAACGAGACTGCCGCCATGGGAGTTCAAAGGGACGCGTTTTCTGATCAGGACTTTTTGTTTCTCCGAGTCCCAGTTCGCCGCCAAAAACCGCGCCGCCTCGCCGCGGGCGCAGAAACCCATGCTTTCGAGCCAGAAAAGAACAATGATGGAGAAGCCGTCGTACAGGTAGACGAGATCCGTCGAAGTCACATCGACATCGGATGATTCCCTCAGGCGCCGGGCGACGATCGTCTGCCCCGTTGTCGCCAAGTCCAGCGTTCCGATATCGCTCGACTTTGCGGCTCGGCCCAGCGTTCCGCTGTGAATGAGAACCGGTTTTTTACTCATGTCGGCCGCGCGCTCGGGCGTGGTCAAGATGAAGGCATCGGCCGCATCGACCACGATGTCCATGTCATAGATGCCCAAAGGTTCCCGCACCATTTTCTGGTGGCGATACTGCTCCAGCGTGAGCGGCATCCGCTTCATGGCTTGAGGGTTGTCCAGCCCGTTGCTATGCGCGTTGATGGCCACCAGTGCCAGTTCGTCCCGGCTGACGCCGTATTCATGCAGGTACCTGCTGGCCCATGCGGCGTAGGGTGTCGCCCCGGACATGCCGTATGGCTCGGAATCGAGGTGACCGGTGCCGTAGAAGCCGCCGTAAGAGGATCGCCCTTCGAGATTGGCCGCGCGCTGGCGGAATGGGTCGGCGGCTGCCTTCTGGGATTGGAAGGGGAAAATATGTGTGGTGTGATAGACAAGGACAGTGGTCGCCGCGCCGGAGTAGATCGCATTGATCGCGGCAATCAACTGATTGCCGAACACCAGCTCGGGGTTCGCGAACCAGGTGATGTCGCCGAGTCCAAGGCTCTCCTGGACGTACTGGCTATTCACCATCGACCCACAGACGCCATCCACATCCTGCGGCGAGATCCCCGCATCCTGGATAGCTTCCATACAGGCCCGCAGGGTCGTGGCGCCGGGAGTGTCCGTCGAGTCCAGGTTGCGGTGGTATTTTGAGCGGCCAACGCCGGCGAACGCGACTTTGTCTTTGGCTGGGTTGCGGAATGTCATGCGGCCTCCACGATTTCGAATGCGAGGCGGGGTGCAACCTGTCCTGCCGGCCAGACCAGCCGGGCGCGCTTGCCGATGGCGGAAAAGTCGGCTCCCGGTCCAATGAGTTTCCCGGAAACGCGCAGTCCTTTCTGGATGTCGAACTCGACCACAGCCAACGGCAGTGGCGGGTTATAGCTGACGCCTTCGATCGCCGGTCCCTGATGCAGGAGCGTCATCATGTACACGGTTCCTTGTCCGGACACTTCTTCGTGAGTGATATTCCACGAATGGCAGTTGCCGCATATGGCGCGCAGGGGCTCTCCATGCCACGTTCCGCAGTCGCCGCAACGGTTCAGGATCAACCGGCGATTCAACAATCCTTCATAGAAATACTTGTTGTCATGATCGATCATGACATCGGGAAATGCATTCAGCACATTGATCATCACAGAAGCTCCGCCGGAAGCGCCTTGAGTCCCCGCGTCATCAGCAGGGGTTGCCATTCGGGATCCTCGGTTAGGACGCGATAACCTGGGAACCGGCGCACGAACTCGGGGATGGCAACCTGGGCCTCGAGCCTCGCCAACGGGGCTCCCAGGCACTGGTGAATACCGGTGCCGAAGGCGATGTGGCGATTGGGCGAGCGAGCGAGCTTGAGCGTCCCGGGATCCTCGAACGCGCCTGGATCGTGGTTGGCGGCAGCCAGCACGAACAGGGCGCGTTCGCCAGCGCGCAGTGTCTGACCTGCCACCTCGTGGTCTTTGGCAACGTCGCGCAGGATGGAACGCGTGGGGCCGCAGAAGCGGAGGAACTCCTCGACAGCCATCGCCGGGTCGACCGATCCTTCGATGAGCGCCTGGCGGGCGGCGGGGTGCTGGTCCACGGCGAGGAGCGAATTGGCGATCAGGTTCATCGTCGTTTCGTGACCACCGAAGATCACCAGGATGCACGACGCGATCAACTCTTCTTCGGTGAGTCCGACATTGCTGTCACGCGCGGCGACCCATTGCGAAACCAGATCGCTGCCTGGATTCTTGCGTCGCGCGGCGACCATTTTCCTGACGTAGTTTTCCAGCTCGATGAACGCTTCCTTGGCTCGCGTGTGCCGGTCCTCGGCGCCCATTGCCCCGAGGATGAGCAATGTCAGTTCTTCGGACCAATGTCCCAGTTTCGCCGCATCCTGGTCCGGAACGCCCATCAGCCGGCTGATCACGCGCGCCGGCACCTGGGCCGCGTACTCGCGCAGCAAGTCAACGGGACCATGGTTGTTCTTTGCCTTCTGCTCCAGTTCATCGAGCAGTTCGGCGATGATTTGTTCCACCACGGCTTTCTGGTCTTTGACTGCTCGCGGGCTGAACGGCTTGGATAACAGCAGGCGAAGATGGGTGTGCCTTGGTGGTGTCGCATAGACGATCCATTGAACCATCGTCCTGTAGATGATGTCCGCGTTCTGGTCTCCTCCGGCACGCGAGGTCAATTGATCCTCGAAACGTGTGATCCGGTCGTTCGTCATCGTGTCTCCGGCAAGTCCTTCACGAACGACGACGTTACTGGTGAAGATCCAGCCCTTCCATTGCGGGTTCCAGACCACCGGGGAGATTTCCCTGTACTTTCCGAAGTACGCGTAGGGATCCTTGACAGCGGCGGGTGACAGCAGATCGGTCATATGATCCGGCAGTACAGTCTTGCTCATTAAGATCTCCTGTGATGTCCGTAAGCCTATCATGGCCCGGATTCTGATGGCGCGCTGCTTCGCGCCAACGATCAATGTCGCGCTGCTTACGTCTGCCGTGGCGCGACCCGCACCACCACGCCATCCAGCTCGGCTCCAATCCGAACCTGACAGGAGAGGCGGCTTGACGGCAGGCGTTCAGCACTCACGTTGTCGAGCAACTCGTCTTCGAGGCTTCCCGCTTGCGCAGGCCCAACCCGGTCGAACCACGCATCATCGATGTAAACGTGGCAAGTCACGCACGACAGGTTTCCGCCGCATTCGCCCAGCACACCGGCGATGCCATTGCGAACCGCTCCTTCCATCAGCGATTGGCCCAAGGGGACTTCGACCTCCTGGTGGGCTCCTGCAGGGTCCACGTAGTTGACTGTCGGCATGTTGCCCCTTTTTCTTGCAGTGATGAATCGCTTGATGATGTTGATTGTAAAACGAAACGTATCGTCTTTGACAAGTGCGGTTTCTCCCTTGATACTGCGCCTACCCGGACATATTTGCAGACCGAATTTCCATGACAACAAAAGCTTTGGATTAGCCAGTACAGAAACCTGGCCGCAAGCGCAGTGACGAAGTTAACCAAAACATTCTTCAGGCCACCACCGAGAGGAGACCATGGACTACGGATGGAAAGAGGCAAGACCGCATACGCTGACTGGCATTCTGGATCAGCGCGCACTGGCGCACCCGGATCGGATCGCGCTGACAATGCAGGGCCAGAACCTCAGCTATGCCAATCTCGTGGCGCGCGCCAACGCGTACGCCCGCGGCCTCATCCAGCTCGGTGTTCGCAAGGGCGACGTTGTTGCCATGCTCTGCGAGAACTGCATTGCGCAGGTGTACACGGAGTTCGCAACGGCAAGGATCGGCGCGATCGAGGTGATGCTCAACACCGGGTTGAAGGGAACATTTCTCGCGCACCAACTGCGAGACAGTGGCGCGAAGATCATCATCGTGGAGCGGGCGCTGCTGCCGAATGTCCTGGCGATCTTGAGTGAAGTTCCATCGCTTGAGTCGATCGTATTGATCGATAACGAGTCGTACCGCGGCCAAGCGCCCTCGCGCGCTGTCCCCATCCTGCCCTTCGATGTCCTCGACCACCATTCCGAGTCGGACCTGAGCGGGGTCGAGCCTCCGCAGTGGACGGACGCGTGCGCCATCGTCTATACCTCGGGAACCACCGGTCTTTCAAAAGGCGTCCAGCTCAGCAACAACTACATCTGCCTGTTTGCTGAGCTCGAGTCGCGCCTCTGGTATCGGGACAAGGACGATGTCTTCTACTCCACGGGTCCTCTGTTCCACCTTGCCGGCAAAGGCATCGGTGTGCTGGGATCGATCTATCGTGGCGTCCGCTGCGTCCAGGAAGAGCGTTTCAGCGCGTCGACTTTCTGGCGCCGCGTGCGCGAAGAGAAAGCCACTGCCACGGTCATGCTCGGCTCGATTGCGATGCTGCTCTGGGGCCGGGAACGTACTGATGATGAAGGCATCCGCACTGTGGTCGGTATCCCGATCCCGGCGGATTTGCACCGTCCGATGGAGCAGAGGTGGGGCTGCACTTTCGAAAGCGCCTACGGTCTCAGCGAGTGCGCTCCTGTCGTGTGCACCGGCCCCGCATCGCCGATGAAGCCGGGATCGGCAGGCAGGGTCTGCTCCGACTACTACGATGTGCGGGTCTTTGACGAGAACGACTGCGAGCTTCCTGTCGGCCAGGTCGGTGAAGTTGTCGTGCGGCAGCTTCGGCCCTACTCGATGCTTGACGCATACTGGAAGAATCCTGAAGCGACGCTCACGGCCATGCGCAACCAGTGGTTCCATACCGGCGACCTGGGGCGATTTGATGCCGAGGGGTACTTCTACTTCGTCGATCGCGGCAAGGATTACATGCGACGGCGTGGAGAGAATATTTCCTCTTTCGAAGTCGAGAGCGGGCTGGTTCGCCATCCCGCCATCCTGGATTCGGCGGTGGTTTCGACCGCCAGCGAGGTTGGCGAGGATGAAATCAAAGCCTTCATCACTCTCCGCCCGGCCATGTCCGTCGAGTTCCTGGAGCTGGTCGCATTCTGCGTGGAGCACATGCCTTACTACACTGTGCCAAGATATTTCAAAATTGTGGATGAGCTGCCGCGGACGCCAAGTGGAAAGGTGCAGAAGGGTCCACTTCGCGATCGGCCCAACGCTGAGTGCTGGGATCGCGAGCGGGATGGCGGCATAGTTTTGAGCGGCAAGAGGGCCAAGAGCAATGCTAATGCCGGGGGCGGCGAACCCCTGGCGCCAGCGCCGGATACATCAACAGCCACATAGGGAGGACCCATGCCTTTGTCAAAGCTTGCGCATTACTCGATCCGTACCACCGACCTGGAAAGATCACGCAATTTCTACACTCGGGTCCTCGGCATGAGAGAGGGGTTCCGGCCGCCGTTTCCCTTCCCCGGCATATGGCTGTACATGGGGTCCGATGAATCGGAGTTCGGCGTGGTGCACATCATCGGCGTCGATGCGAATGATGCGAGCGGCCTGAAGGAATACCTCGGCGACAAGGAACTCCCGGCGACAGGCACCGGGACTGTGGACCACATCGCCTTTCTCGCCACCAATGTTGAGGATTTCTGGGCGACTCTCCGGCGCGAGGGGTATCAATGGCGAGACCGCACGGTGCCGAGCCTTGGCCTGCATCAAGTGTTCGTCGAAGATCCTTCGGGTGTGACCATCGAAATGAACTTCCCGGCAGCGGAAGTCGCATCGCTTCCACAGCCTGCGCCCGCCGCGGCCAGCAAAACTTAAAAAATCGATCGATGAACAAGAACAACGGGAGCGTGCGGCGGAGAGCCAGATCCATGAGGCGCTGATACCGAACGCCAGAGGCGGTCATGCGCTAGACCGCCGTGCCGCTGGTTGTTTGACGGACCGGTGTGAATAACGGGTAAACGCTGGTATTGCGCGACACAACGGATGGGTGGAAATTCTCGGTCAAGTTTATTCCGCCGATCGTCCGCGAAAAAAACAGGAAATACGGCAGGTTGCGGTAGTAATGTTCTGCCGACGATAGGGCCAGGCAAACTTCCACTTCAACGAAAGGTTTCCCATGATCAAGTTCTACTACAACACGGCACCCAACCCAGCCAAGGTGGCGCTGTTTCTCGAAGAGGCTGGATTGCCCTATGAGCCGGTTCCGGTCGATACGCGCAGGGGAGAACAACATAGCGCCGCCTTCAAGGCGATCAATCCCAACGCCAAGGTTCCTGTCCTGGTGGATGGTGCGACGGTCGTCTTCGACAGCAACGCGATCCTGCTCTATCTCGCCGAGAAGACCGGCAAGTTTCTGCCAGCCGCCGACAAGCGCGGGGAAATGTACTCGTGGCTGATGTTTGTCGCTTCCGGCATCGGGCCGTATTCGGGGCAGTGCGTGCACTTCAAGCACTTTGCGCCGGAACCAAAGACCTATGCCGTGAACCGCTATGACTTTGAAGCCTGGCGGCATTGGGAGATTCTCGACAAGCGGCTGGGGCAGGGTCGTTACATGCTCGGCGATACATACACCATCGTCGATATGGCGGCCTGGGGCTGGGCGCGCGCGGTTCCCTTTATCCTGGGTGCCGAAGCCTGGGAGAAGCTGCCGAACGTCAAGCGGCTGCTGGACGAGATCAACGCTCGCCCCGCCGCGATTCGTGCCGAAGCACTCAAGGAAAAGCACGCCTTCAAGACGGAGATGGATGAAGAGGCGCGAAAAGCCTTGTTCCCGCAAAACGAAAGGTTGGCGGCTTCGTCCACCTGAGTTTTAGCCATGTTCACAAAAGCCACTTTCAAATTTCTCGACGAACTGGCCGCCAACAATAACCGGGCATGGTTCGAGGAGAACAAGCCGCGCTATGAATCGCTGGTGCGCGGACCGGCACTGGAATTTATTGCGGCCATGGCGCCCGCGTTCGAGAAGTTTGCGCCGCATTTTCGTACCGACCCACGCAAGATGGGTGGTTCGCTGATGCGCGTGTTCCGCGACACGCGTTTCGCGCGCGACAAGACGCCGTACAAGACCAACATCGGCATCCAGTTCCGCCACGAACTTGGCAAGGACGTGCATGCGCCGGGCTTTTACGTGCATATCGCCAACGACGAATGTTTTTTTGGCGCCGGATGCTGGCATCCCGATCCGGATGCACTTGGAAAAATGCGCGACTTGATCGTCGAGAATCCAAAGCAATGGTTTGCCGTGCGCGACGACAAAAAGCTTGCCGCGCACTGGACCTTTGCCGGCGACAGTTTGAGCCGGCCTCCACGCGGGTACGCCGCGAGTCATGTCGCGATCGAGGATTTGAAGCGCAAGGATTTCATTGCCCTGGCCGATTTATCCAAGGCGGAGGCCATCGGCCCTGAACTGCTCAAGTTGGCCGCCACCCGGTTTTCCACCGCGGTGCCGCTGATGCGTTTTTTGTGCGAGGCCGTGGGTGCCCAGTACTGATGTGAATCCATGACGGTACAAATGGCCGAAGGTCCAACTCATCGTCCTGCTGCTCCTGCGAAAAAGCCGTTCAGTAAATTCAGACGTCAGATACGGCCATGGATACTGCCCGGTCGCGCAAAACGGCTTTTTGAACTTTCCCCGTTCCTGTCTTGGGCAGATCATCTGATGCAATGAAGTAAAGCCTGTTCGGAACCTTGAACTTCGCCAGGTTTTGCGCCAGATAAGCAACGAGATCTTCCGCGGAGACATCGCTGCCTTCCGCACGAACGATCCAGGCGCAACCGATTTCGCCCCATCGCTCGTTTGGCACGCCATGTACAAAGGCTTGCGACACCCCGGAATGCCGGGTCAGCAGATCCTCGACCTCCTTGGGCGAGACCAGTTCGCCACCGCTCTTGTACAGATCCTTGCTGCGCCCGGTCAGCACCAGATAACCATCCGCGCGAAAAACGCCGAGGTCGCCGGTACGCAGCCAGCCGCCGGGCAGGAAGAGCTTCGCTGTTTCCTGCGGGCGTTCGAAATAGCCCTTGCTGTTCAACGGCCCGCGCGTGCAGATCTCGCCGGCGTTGCCTGGTGGGCAGTCGGCGCCGGTTTCGGGATCGATCAGTTTGAATTCGGCGATGCGATGGCTAAGTGCGGGCAGCCCGGCTGCGCCGGCCAACGCCGGCACACCCTGTGTCTCGGCCACCAATTCAATTGGGTCGCCGGGCAGAGTGCCGATGATCAGCGCGGTGGTTTCGGTCTGGCCGTAGCTGGTGAAGATGCCGTCGCAGCCGAAAGTTTTTTTGATGTCCTGCCAGACCCTGACGGGCGTTGGTGCCGCCGCGTTGTGGATGGCGGTGAGCGAGGAGAAGTCGTAGCGATGGGGCGCTTTCTTCGCTTCTTCCAGCAGCGCCAGCATCATTGTCGGCACTGCCATCAGATAGGTGGCTCGGTGTGCGCCGATGGCAGTCAGTATCGCTGCGGGGTCGAACTTGAGTTGCGGAATCATCGCGCCGCCGACGATCAGGCCGGCCAGCAGGCCCTGTATCACGCCATAGCCGTGGTAGAGCGGCAGCGAAAACAGCGCGCGCCGCCCATCTTCGAACGCGTGGTGATAAGTCACCGTGTAGGCGCAACGCAGCAGGTTGTCATGGCTCAGTAGCACGCCCTTGGGATAGCCGGTGGTGCCGGAGGTGTACATGATGATCGCGGCATCGTGAGCGTCGGCTTGACCTGACGGCAGCGTTGCATGCGCGTCTTCCAACAAGGCCTCGAAATGCATCGGTACATCGACCGCGTCGCCGTACACCGCGATGCCATTGAGGTCAGGGAACTTTTGGTAAATACCCGCACGCCACAGCGGCTCCATCTGATCGAGGTCAGCGAGGAAGTTCTGCCCGCGAAATTCCGCCATGACGACGAGGAACTGGCAGCGCGACTGGCCGATTACGTAGGCCAGTTCATCGGCGCGGTACAAGGTGTTGATCGGTACCGCGACCAGCCCGAGTCGCCAGATCGCAAACAGCAGCGGCACGACGACGGGGTAGTTGGCCATGATGATGCCGACGCGGTCGCCCGGTTTCAGGCCTTGCCGTTGCAGCCTGGCGGCGATGCGCGTTGAAAGCGCCTGAACCTCCGCATAAGTCCAGCTCCGTTCGTCGGTCACGACCAGGTCGCGCGCGCCGAACTCCGCTGCGGCCCTGGCGAAATACGCATCCAGTGTCGTCTCCACCCATGCGGGGTGGCGTTTCTCGATGGCGGCTCGACGCTGCTCGACTGACAGTTGCAAACTCAAGGAAATTCTCCTGCGAAAAAACCTGAGTCAGCGCGGCGATGGAGTCTGCCGGATCGCGCTCCACGGCCCGGGTGTGCCGCGCTTGCGGGCGCGTGCGAATTCATCGTCGCAAGTATTGGCGATGACGGTTTTGACATCGAGTCCATGCAGCCGCGCGGCGTTGAGGCCGAGGATGTTGCGTCGGTCCTGCTCGGTGAGCACAGGCAGCTTGAAGCGCTCACGATGTTCGTCAGCGAACTGATAGTTGGCGAATGTGCTGATCAACGGCAAGGGGTGCGACAGGTTGTTGCCGCTGGCGAACAGCAGGCGCTCCGATCCCAGCGCGCCGATCAGCATGCCGATGGCGCGGTCGAAGTGACTGCGGTGGGTCAGGATGTAGGCGAAGGTACTTTCGAGTGTCATATGGAGATTCGGGTGGCGCTCCATCAAGCGGATGGTTTGCTCCAGAAACGCCGCGCCGCCGTGCACCATCTCGAACTGGATATCGGGAAAGTGTTGCAAGGGGTTGTCGAGATCGTCGATGGCAAAGGCGCTCTTGGGTGCAGGAGCCAGCCACAGCGCCTTGTGGATGGCGACATGGCGGATGCCCATCTTCTGCGCTGCTTCGAGCAGCGGTGTCGCGTAGTCGTCGCCGTCGAGGCGCCAACCCTCGCCCTTGCCATCGTAAAAGAAGGACGGATAGAGCTTGACGCCGTCGATGTCCAGTTCATCCACCTGGCGTTTGATTTCGTCGATGGCGGTCTTGACCACTGGCGTGCCGACGGTGCCGTAGCACTTGAAGCGATCAGGATGCTTGTTGCGAAACGCGATGGCGCGCTCCGGCAGCGTGACATTGCCCAGTGTGAAGCCGAGGCAGGGCAGGGCATGCAGGATCGCGAAGTCCACCGGGCTTTCGACGAATTCGGCCGTGGCGACGGTGTCGAAACTGATGTCGGAAAAAATCTCGTCCCGCTGCAGCATGTAGTCGGCGTGGGCTTCGTCCAATGCCAGGCGATGCGAGCCGTACACCGCTTCAAGCACGTCGAGCGCACGTGGGTCTTGATTTTCGGGGCCCAGGTTCCAGGGGTGCACGACGGCATCGATGACAAACGTATTGCCGATCACGCGATGGTCCTCTCCGGGGGATTCAAGGCATCAGGCCAGCCGATAGAACGCGCGCGCATTGTCGCGGAACAGCTTTGCCTTCTCCGCCGCCGAGGCGCTGGACGCGAAGCGCTTGTGCGCATTCCATACCGCCACATAGCTGCAGGTGTCCTTGTCGGCGGGATAGTTGCTCTCGAACATGGCGCGGTCGACACCGAAGGCTTCAAGGCATGGCTCGATGTATGGACGCCAGGCCTGCGCCAGTTCAGCCGAGCCTGGATCTTTGGAAAGACTGAAGCCGCACATCGCCATGCCGAGCCCGCCGAGTTTCACCGAGACATTCGGGCAGCGGCTCAGCGCTTCGATGCCTTTGCGCCACACCGGATACACCTCGTCGCGCCGGCTGGCATAGACGCCGATGCCGAGCGGGCCACCGGAATGATCGAGCATGATCTTCGTGTCGGGGAAAGCGTTTGCAAGATCCACCAGATCCAGCAACTGGGTGTGATACTGCCAGGCCTCGAAGCTCAGGCCATGCGCCGCGAGCCGGCTGAATCCTTCGCGAAAAGCCGGGTCGCGATACAGCCACCCGTCCGGCGCCGGCGTGGTGGCCGTCACTTCGCTTGCGTCCCAACCCGCACCGTGGCGGATGCCGCGAAAGCGCCCGCGGCTCGCTTCAATCAGGGCTTCGAGTACCTCGTCAACTGCCGCACCGCGCCTCAGATCGGCGTGACCGACGATCGCTGCGCAGGCATTGACGACATTGCCGGGCCGGGCCAGGTTGTCTTCGGCGAATCGGGCGATGGTTTCGGTTTCGCCCACCGGCTTCAGATGTTCCGGCCCGGTCTGACGATAGAAGGTGCGGCATTCGACAAAGATGGTGCTCTCGATGCGATGGCCGCGCACGCCGTCGGTCGGGCCGACATCGGCGAGGAAATCGGGCACCAGATAGCGAAAACCGGGGAAGTCCCAGATATGGTGATGCGGATCGCAGATCACCAGATCCGGATCGAGAATTTCTTCCATGCTGCCCGTCACGTTGGCACGCCATTCACCTTGGGCGCGACTTCCTGCGCCAGGCGCTGCAGCGACTCGTTCCACGGCGCCGGATCGTCGATGCTGTCGTGCGACTGGACGACGATTTCTCCAAAACCGCCGGTCTTCTCGATCAGGTGTTCGAGTTTGCGGATCACGGTGTCCGGTGAACCGCACAGCCAGACATGTTCGGCGATGAAATCCATATCGATCTCTTCGGCGGTGATGTTCATGCCGGAGTCGTCGATGATGCCCTGATACAGATTGAATCGCTTGTAGACCGGGTCCAGATAACTGCGCCACGTTTCGCCCAGCCCGCTCTTGATGGCGCGCCGCTTGGCTTCCGCATCCGTATCCGCGACGAAAATGTCGCGGCAGACGCGATAGCGCGAACGATCCGGCGTGTAGCCCTTTGACTCCTGCGCCTTCGCCCAGGTATCCCAGTGGGTGCGCATTTGCGCCGAGCCGCCGAAAAACGACACCGGACTGTAATTGCGCTCGCCGGCGAATTTCATCGACGGAGAATTCGCGGAGAGTCCCGTCATCGCGATTTCCATTCCGCCCACACCGCCCCATGGCGCATTGTTGGAGAGCTCGACATGGTAGGGTGGCATGTCTTCCGGACCGGGAAAGCCCGCCCGGAAATACTTGCCCTTGAACTTGAAGGGATCGCGCGCCCAGACTTTCTGGATGATGTCGAGAGCTTCCAGCATGGGTTCGGTCAGCTCGCCGACATTGGCGTAGCCGTTAAGCACGGCGTCGGTCTGGTGACCGCCCGACGCAATGCCGAGAAAATAGCGGCCTTCGAGGACCTGCGACAGCCAGCCGATGCGCATCGCCAGCGTGGCAGGATTTTGGTATGGCAGCAGGTGGGCCATCGGTGCAAAGCGGATCTGCTTGGTATCTCTCGCCGCCGCATAGATAACGGCTTCCGGGGCGGGAATGTTTTCCCAGGCCAGCGTGCTGTGCTCGCCGATCATGAAGTCGGCGAAGCCGGCCTGGTCGGCCGTGATGGCGATGTCAATCGACCATTCGAAAACCTGTCGCGCGGTGCGGCTGGGCAGGTTGTAGGGGGTGTGAAAAATGCCGCACTTCATGAAACGCTCCTCTTTTGTCAGTACGTTGCTCTTCGGCAACTCAGCTAATCAGGTGCCTGGGAGGATATCTGTCAACACCGGCGTTAATATACCTTACTCTTCGGTAGGCTGATATTTTCCAAAGTCAATCCGATGAACGAAACATTCGGAATCAAGGAGGAGCACCCATGACGGTGCAACAGGCGGTTGTGCAGAAAACCTACGCGGGGCTGCGCGTGCTCGAACTCGGTTCGGTGATCGCCGGCCCGTCCGCCGCGATGATCTTCGCCGATCTCGGTGCGGACGTGGTCAAGATCGAGAGCCCGAACGGCGGCGATGATTCACGCCGGGTGCCGCCGAACCTCGGCACCCAGAGCACGCTGTATCAGATGATGAACCGCAACAAGCGCAGCCTGGTGCTCGACCTGAAGGCCGAGCGCGGCCGCGATGCCTTGCTGCGTCTGGCGGACAGCGCCGATGTCGTCATCGAAAGCTTTCGGCCAGGTGTCAGCGATCGGCTCGGCATTGGTTATTCGGCGATGCGCGAGCGCAATCCGTCACTCATCTACTGCTCGGTTTCTGCTTTCGGGGAAAGTCCGTCGGGACGCGGCTTGCCCGGATACGACCCACTGATCCAGGCCTTCGTCGGATTGATGAGCATGACCGGCGATCCCAGCGCGCCGCCGGCGCGGGTCGCGGCGTCGGTGATTGACCTCACCACCGGGATGTGGGCGGCGATGGGCATCATGGCGGCGTTGGCGCGACGCGCACAGGACGGCAAGGGTCACTACGTCGAATCGACCCTGGTCGACAGCGGTTACATGTTGCTATGCCATCAGATCAGCAGCATGCTCGCGACAGGAGAAGTGCCGACCCGCATCGGCTCGGCATCGCCGATCGCCGCGCCCTACGAAGCCTATCGCACGGCCGACGGCTGGTTGATGATCGCGGCAGGCAACGACGTGAGTTTCGCTCGGCTGTGCAAGGCGCTCGGCCTACCGGAATTATTGGAGCGGGAGGAGTTTCGAAGCAACGCGGGACGCATCGGCCATCGCCACGAATTGAACGCCATCCTGCAGAAGTCTCTGGAACACGAAACCTCCGCACACTGGACGACGTTATTGGAAACGGCGGGTGTTCCGGTCGGACCCGTTCAGGATCTGGATCAGGCCGTGAAGCACCCGATCATGGCCGAGCGTGCGATGCTCGTCGTACCTGAGGGCGCCGCTCCCCAGCGTGCGTCGGTGCTGCGTGTCCCGTTCGACGATGCCCGGCCGCCGCGGATGCGTGCCGCGCCGACCCTGGGCGAGCATTCTGCCGAGATCCTGCGCGAGATCGGCTTGAGTGCGGAAGAGATTGACGTGATGCTCAGCGCAACGGTCCCAGCGAAAAAGTCGTGACGAGCTTTCGCGAAGTCGCCTAGCTCGCGGAACCGGCGAGCACCGAAGGGACGCCGTCAAGTAACACGGTTTTCGATTCAAGGAACGACATCACACCCTGGGTGCCGCCTTCGCGCCCGATGCCAGATTGCTTGAAGCCGCCGAAGCCGATGGTCCAGTCGGTACGGTACCGGTTGTGGCCGACCGTGCCCGAACGCAGTTGCCGCGCGGCGGCCCAGGCCTTGTCTATATCGTCGGTGAATACTGCGGCGTTGAGCCCGTAGATCGTATCGTTGGCGATCCTGATCGCGTCAGCTTCGTTATCGGCGGGGATGACGGAAATCACCGGACCGAAAATTTCTTCGCGCGCGATGATGGAATCATTGCTGACGTTGCCGAACACGGTGGGCTCGATGAAAAATCCGCGCTCGAGATGGGGCGGGCGTCCGCCGCCCGTTGCCAGCGTGGCGCCTTCGGCCTTGCCCTTGGCGATATAGCCTTCCACCCGGTCGCGCTGGCGGCAGGTCGCCAGCGGTCCCATTTTCGTAGCTGCGTCGAACGGGTCACCCACCTTGACGCTGCCGAACGCGGCGCTCAAGGCCTCGACCATGGCCGCATGGCGCGGACGGGAAACAATGATGCGCGTCAGCGATGCGCACACCTGGCCGGTGAGGTAAGTCGCGAAACCGGAAATCGCTTGTGCCACCTTCTCGACATCGCAATCGTCAAGGACGACGCCCGCCGATTTTCCGCCAAGCTCAAGCGTGCAACGCGCAACACGATCGCCACAGATTGACGCGATGCGCCGTCCTGCCGCGGTGGAGCCGGTGAACGCCACCTTGTCCACGTCCGGATTTCGCACCAGCAGTTCGGATACCTCGCGGTCTGCGGTCAGCACATTGATGACGCCAGGCGGCAGGCCGACTTTTTCGCAAATCTCAGCCAGCAGGTAAGCGGCGCCAGGCGCTTCGGGCGATGCCTTGACGATCAACGTGCACCCGGCCAACAACGCCGGGGCGCATTTGTAAGCCAGTAGCAACGGTGGGCCGTTCCACGGAATGATGGCCGCGACGACACCCACCGGTTCGCGCACCAGAAACCCTGCGCCCACGCCATTGCTCGGCGGCTTCTGTTCGACGAATGGAAA
>JAYUGL010000094.1:0-36684 GCA_043738385.1 Sterolibacteriaceae bacterium | reverse complement strand
CAGGAGCAACTGATGGAACGCTACGAGTCGGAACACACCAAATTTATCCGCGAATGGATGGAACGACATCCGGAAGAAATCGCGGAACAAAAGCGCGGTCGCGCCCTGTGGTGGGACAAACCACCGCAGACGCCGGAAGTGCGCAAGGACACCATTGAAGCAGAGGTACCGCCGAAGGCGTATTACTACGACGTGAATTGAGTTCGATGCCCTCGCGTAAGGGCGCGATCAGACGCGAGGCTTCAGTAAACCTTGTTCAGTGAACCAGATCGAGCGCGTGATGGATGCGAACCAGCACGCCGTGATCCCGCAGCGAAAGCTTGTTGGGATAGCTGGCCAGTGCCGTCCACACGTCACCGGTCGAATAGTCGATGGAGACCATGCGTCCATAGGACAGAATCGACGGCATACGGAAGGTGGTGAATTTTCCGCTCTTCGGGTCCATCGCGTAGATCGCGTTGCCGCCATTGCCGGTGACCCAGACGCGGTCGGACTTGGCGTCGTAACGCGAAGCGTAGGGAAACGAATCGGCGTCCGGCAGCGCAAACTCCTTCTGACTGCCATCGCGTGTGTTGTAGCGCAGCAGCGTGCCGTAACCTGACAGGGGAATCCACAGGTTGTCGTCGTTGTCGATGTGCATGCGGTGCGGGCCGCTGTCCGGACGCGGCAACGCCCACTCCTTGCCTTGCCCAGTGGCGGGATCGACAAAGCCCAAGATGTTTTCCGAGTACTTGGTGTACCAGATCACGCCTTTGGAATTGACAGCAACCCCGTACGGTCTTCCGGACGGCAATCCCGGGAGCGGGACTTCCTTCAATGCACCGTTTGACGGATCGAGCATTGAAATGCGATTGCCGCCGAACTGCGAAATATAGAGACGACCGCTCGCGTCCTTCTTCACCAACCCTTCGGAATCCAGGGCAAACGAGTGCACCAGCGTGGCGTGAGCAAATCCGTCATAAATGCGCCACTCCCCGCTTCGGGTATCAAAGCGTGCCACCTTGTCGGCGAGCTGGAATGTGATCCACAGATAACCATCGCGGTCGAAGTTGAGGGTGTGCATGCCAGTGCCGTGAACCGGGGCCGGATACACTTTTTGCTCGCCGGTGCGGGGATTGACCGCGATCAGTTCGTCCCTCACGTAATCGCCGACATAGGCGGTCCCGGTGCGCGGGTCAACCGCCATGTCGTGGGCCCAACTGGTGATATCGCCCACCGCGTATTCGGTCACGCGCGCCATCGTCGCAACATTGGCACGCTTGGCGAAAGTATCAAACGAGGCAGGCTTGACGCCAAAGTTCTGTGCGGCGAGCCAGTTGGCCAACTTGCCGTCGTCGGTCTGCACGATGACGCTGTAAACGTCAGCCTGGGAACGCATTTGCTGAATGATCTTGCCCCAGCCAGTAGCATCACGCGGGATGTGGGTGAACGGCGAGCCCATGTCATGGCAAATAGTGCAGGACGTGACGAAGGTGGCCTTCATGGGAACGCTGGGCAGGGTATTCAGCCACGCGGCGCCGGGCGTCGACAAGTGAGTGGCATCGTCGGGCTGGAGCTTCAGATCGACGGCGGCATCCCGCTCGCCCAACGCCACGTTGGCGCTGGTGCCGTCGTTGAAGCCGATCTTGCGGGCGCGCAGGTCGTATTGCCCGGGGAACAGATCGTCGATCCGGTAGCGTCCGGCGGCATCCGTGAGCACGCTCACGGCCATCTTGCGGGCGCCATCCTGCGCGGTCACGAAGACATTGGCTGTCGGCGTGCCGGCAGGGTTGTGGACGATGCCGGTCAGGGTGCTCGGAAATGCCGCAGTGGCGATCGAGGCACCGGCCAGCACGGTGAGAAGTCGAAGGGCTGTGCAACCGTTCATTGTTATTCTCCTTGGGGACACATCTCGTGTTCGAGTCATTCATCCGATGAAAATGTCAGCGTCTGCCCAAGAGTATATTGCGCGCGCATCGAACTCTTGTTTGAAAGCGAGGGTGAAACATGCCTGTAAGTGAACTGGCCCACGACATTCACGTCTCACCGTGCAATTCGCCTTCGAGATATCGCCCGATCTCTGATCGGCACGGGAAGTTGCGCTTTACTCCGCAATCATGACGTGTTCTTTCCCGATCCAGATCGGGGAGTTTTTCACATCGATAAATCGCTTTTCATCCTCCAGCAGGGCGGTCCAGGCTTCTGCCGCTTCGGGGGCCGCCAATGAGCGTTGCAGGGCCTCGATGGATTCCCACCATGCCTCCACCATTCCGTCGAAAGGCTCGGGACCTCCGCGACTGTCGCGCAATGCGGCGTCGAATGGTGTGGAGATTGTGTGCAGCTGAATATATTTATGCATTCCCATCGCTTTGCTGAAACCCACGGCCAAGGGCCCATGCTTCTTGTGCCAGTAATCGAGGAATTCAGCGCGGGTGAGATGCGGGAGACGGCGCAGACAGAAAACGAGTTTGATCATGATTTTTCCTTTTGGTTTGCGCAAACGTCAACGACGCTGCTGCCCGAACAGCACCTTCTTGGCTTCGTCATCCACCACCCCCGCAACAAACATGTCCTTCAACACCGCCATCCCACGCTGGACGGCAGGACGTTTGCCGATCAAGGCGAACCAGCGGGAGACGTGTGGAAACTCGGCAAGATCCTGATTGTGCATCTCGTGGATCGCCACCCAAGGCCAGATCGCCATGTCGGCGATCGAGTAGTCGCCGCCGACGAATTCGCGCGACTTCAACTGCGTGTCGAGCACGCCGTAAAGGCGGGCGGTTTCGTCGACGTAACGTTTGGTCGCATAGGGAATCCGTTCCGGCGCATAACGGGCGAAGTGATGAACCTGTCCGGCCATGGGCCCCAGCCCGCCCATCTGCCACATCAGCCATTGCAGCACGTCCGCACGCCGGGCGGGATCGGTGGGCAGAAAGCGGCCGCTCTTTTCGGCCAGGTAGATCAGGATCGCGCCGGATTCGAAAATCGAAATCGGGACGCCGCTTGCCGGTGTGTGATCGATGATCGCCGGCATCCGGTTGTTGGGGCTGATGACGAGGAACTCCGCGCCGAACTGCTCGCCGCGCATGATGTTGATCGGCGTGACCTTGTACTGCATGTCCATCTCTTCAAGCGCGATGGCGACTTTCTGGCCGTTGGGCGTTGGGGCGAAAAAAAGTTCGATCATGGTCCGGTCCTGGTGAATGCTACAAATGCAGCGGCAGGGAAAGGTGGTTCGCGTACAGATAGTCGCGGTGTTCGGTCAGCACTGGATCGATCGCGGCCAGCACGTCCGGATCATTTTCCGAATAGAGCATGCGGTAACCGGCCCCCATCGGGCACTTCTCCTCCGGCAGCGGATGGAACAGCACCATTGCCGTCGCCAGGTAAATGTCCGCAGCGCTGATAATGCGACCGACCAGATAGGGACTACCGTCCTGTTTCTGATGGTGCAGGATCGGTCCCAGATACTTGACGATGTCTATGACGCGTTGCTTGGCCCGCGCAATTGACTGGTCGTTATACCCGTAGGTCGACTTGATCTTGTGCCGCATTGCCTGATCCTGCTCCGTGCCGTATTTATCCCAGCACTGCATCAGCAGCAGACGGCGGTTCCAGCTCAATCCGTCCTCGCCGCAAATTTCGTGACACAAGCCGAACATCTGCGCGCGCGCTGTTTCGGTCTGCGGGATCAGGGCCGGCGTTGGCGCCAGGCGCTCAGCCAAATACAGGATGCCGAACCAGGTGGCATATGGCGTCTCATCGTTGTACACGGCAGTGGGCGCATTGCTGTGCCCGGTCCATTCCTTCAGGTTCTCGTTGGCAAGGCCCAGATGCTGGGAGACCCGGACGTAGGGAATTTTCTTCAATTCAAAAAAAATCCGTGCCGCCTCGCCCCAGGGGCCGGGCGCGTCGCGGGAAAGCACCAGACGCATGCCGGACATTGTCCTGGCCTCGTCTACACTCAGATAGTCACTCATAAACTTCCCCCACGGACTTGCGCCTTCGCCGGTTATCGCCACCGGGACTCTTCAACGAAGATTGACGCTATTCTTTTCAGACGCTATCGACGCGCGTTCTGACAAGTTTCAGAGTTTTGATTCGCCAACGGTCACCCTGATATTGGTAGGTCTCGTGGTAGTAACCGTACCCGGATATGCCGTTGATCGGAGCACCTTTCGGGAACCGCAAGGTATCGTGCATGGCCCATGTGGCCTGCGCGGTCGTCTCGCTCAGTAATTCTATTTCGGGAAGATAGGCCTGATGCGCGGAGACCACTCCTGCCAATGCCTGCGACAATGCGCTGATTGCCTCGCGACTGCCACGAAGCACGCTCTCCGTGGCAGCCGGCATCAAGTTGATACCGCTGGCAGGATCCGTCGCCCCTCCCCGGTAGTCACACTCGACATTCTCGTCGAACACCTGCTTGAGCAGTTCCCTGTCCTTGGTATCAATCGCACGACAGTATTGGGCCTTCAGGGTCCGAATTGATTCAAGCGCCATCAGTTGCTGAATACTTTCCATCGATGTCTCCTTGATAGATCGCTTATTCGACGTATCGTGAGCCGACAATATCACGACATCCGGAATACACCATTCAGGCGGTGCCCGTGATGCACGTCAGCGACTGCTTCATGAACTCAGGGGTGAGCTCCATCTCGACGACGGCGTAGCGGATGTCGCGCGTCACGCCGCTCTGCAGGTTGACCACGCCCCGGTTGAAGATCACGCACAACCGCATCGAGGCGAAGGTCATGTAGAAGTTCATGCTCGACTCATCGATCTCCGGGCCACCGCTGGCGCGGTAGTGCGCGATGAATCGATCCCATTCGATGTGATGGGAGATGATCGACTTGAGGTAGGCCAAATCCTGCTCAGGTGCGCCGAACAGGGAGCATTCCCAATCGAGCACGCCGGTAATGCGCTCGTTCTCCACCAAAATGTTGTGCACGTTGAAGTCGCCATGCACCAGTACCGGCGGGCTGGTGTGATGCGGCACGTTTTGCTCCAGCCAGTCGAGCAGGTAGGAAACGAAGGGCGACGGCAGGTGGCCGGCGGTCTCGTAATACTGCTTCCATTCCTTGATGGTACGGCGGTAGCACGATTCCACCGTATCAGTGCGCAGATCCGGGTGCCCGAAGCGTTCGAGATAGTTGGGATAGGTGTCGAGCTTGAGACTGTGCAGGCGCGCCATGAACTCGGCCATCTGCAATATCACCGTCTCGGGTATATCCGCCGTCGCGGCGCCGAGGAAAGAGCTTGGCACGCTGCCGGGCAACGGCGACATGGCGTAAAAGTTGGCATCGACGCCGGGAAAGCCCTTCGCCAGATAGAGCGGCTCCGCCAACGGCAGGTCGCTATTATTGAAGGCGTCCTTCATCAAATAGAACTCCTGGTCGAGCAGGAAACAGCCATAGCGCCCCATCGGGCTCGGGTCGCACTTGCGCACGATCAACTGTTCGAGCTTGCCGGCCGCATTCTTCACCGTCACACGGAATGTCTGCTTGGCGAAGCCGCCGGGGATGGGGCTCATCTCGGTGACCGAGCAGCGATCGCCATCCGGATGCTGGGTGCGCAGGAAGGCTTGCAACGTTTCCTTGGTCAGTGGAGCGCCCGGGCCTTTTTCCGGCGCAGCAATCGGCGGAACGGGAGTTTCGCGCTGCACTTTCCAATAAGCGTAATCCCATACCGCCACCTTGTGCATCAGCACGGACAACGCTTTTTGCTGCGCCAGGTCAGCAATGCGGCTGCGTTGCCCAACCAGGCTGTCGGCCAGGCGGGCGATGTGTTCCGTCAGCAGGCTGTGCTGCTCAATCAGTGAGCGAAAACTTGTTTCTGCATTTCCCGTTGCGGGCCGCATGCTGCCCGCTTCCTTGCCGCCGATCCGGAGATTAAAAGCCTCCAGTTCCTTGACCAGCGCGTTGCCGTCCGCCAGATTTTTTTCAAGCAGGCCCGGGGTGAAATCCTCGCGTTTAAGAATCTCGCCGAGGACCATTTTCACCATATCGGCACCTGCTTTGGCATCACTCGATTGGAGTTCCGGAACAATGCTTTTCTCAAGTGTGTGCAAGGCCAGCGAAATGTATTTCTCCGTATTGCTGATTCTCATGTCACTCCTCCGATTCTTTTGTATGGCGCAGCGGCTTTCAATAACGGGTGAGAATAGCCTCCCGATTTCGCCCCAGATAAGCCCGGCTGAGCACCAGTTGCTGAATGCCGTAGCCGATCCTGCCGCCGTGATTGACCCGCATCGCGGACTGCAGATAAGTCACCGCCGGATAAGGCGCCCAGTAGGCGCAGTTGGTCGTTGAATAGGTGAAGTTGAATTTCTTGCCGCGGATGTCGGTGACTTCCAGCTGCCCGCCCATCGGAATCGACTTGCGATATTCCTGCGCACCTTTGGCAGCGGTCATACCATAGACCTTGCCGTCTTCAAGAACGTAGCCGCTGACCAACTCGCCGAATTCATTGGTCTTGGCGATATCGTGCTTGGTGAATAGATGCACGGCGAGGTTTTCGCCAAAGGCGGCATGCCACCAGATGATGGAACCGTTGTCGCGCTCCGGACGCGAACCCCAGCTGCGGTCGCCGGTCTCCACGCAATCCACCTTGTAGCGCTTGCCACGCGCTACCAACTCGCCCTTGATGCGATAGGTCTGCTCGTAGTGGCCCGACCATGAGCTATCCCATGCCGGCCCGTTGCGCGCGGCAGCCAGAGGGTCCATCTTGGGATCATTGCAATCGTAGGGTTCGTGCAGGCCGAAAAAATCGAGGTCGAAACGCGTATCGTCGATGCCTTCGTATTTCACCTTGTAGTGCTTCAGCGGTTCGACCGCCTTGAGGCTCAGCCCGTTTGGCAGAGAAAACTCCATCAGCGACTTCGGGCAGGGCATGTGCTGCTGGTTGTCGACGTACAACTGATCTTCCCACAGGTCTGTGATCTTGTCGTAGAGCGTGACATCGCACATGCATACGCCCAGCATCGGCCGCGTCACCAGATAGATGATGCCGTTGATATTGGCTTCCGGTACGGCATAGGGCAAGGCAATGGTCTCGACCCACTGCCAATGCGAGTCAGGTTTGAAATGGAAATCGAAATCCTCCGGCTTGATCATTTTCTTCTCCTCGTTATTTAAATATTTTTGACTGAAGAATTCTTGAATTCGCGTTACAACTTCCCGATTGAAAGAAGCTGTTCAACAGGGGGAATGGATTCCGGATGAGGTTCCCACCCTTGGGCACTGACCCAGGAGCGATCGCGCAACAGTTGTTCGCCGGAAATGGATAGCACCGTTTTCTTCAACAGATCCCTGGAGGCCGCGTCACCTTCACGGTAGATCGCATCCACGGCCTTGCCGCATGTCGCACGCAGCCGGCGTACCGCCTCCAGTAACTCAGCGGGGTCGGCCTTGGCTCGGCCTAACACGTCGGAGCCGGACTCTGCCGCCGCCGCGACCTCAGTCAACGCAGCGGACGCATCCTTGCCGCCGGGCTGTTGCCCCAGTTCATTGGCAAATCCCAGAAGGCGTTCCAGTTCATCGCAATCGAAACGGAATTGGAGAGGCATTCGCTGCTCCATCATTGCCAGTAATCCGATGGTGAGCTGGAGTTGCTCCACCGCCAGCTTGTTGTTTGGGTCCACCGCCGGCATGACGGCATCGGAGAGCGACTTGATCATGGCGCGTAGTTGAATATCAGGACGCAATTGCATTTCAGGCTCCCTTTTCGAGCAGGTTGCGCAGATCGTCGATCAGCATCGAACCAATACCAAGAATCCACGCCTGCAACACATCCTGGTGTGTCTTGCCGTTGCGGGCGATGCGATAGGTGGTGGCAAGTGAAATCACCCCTTGCACATAGCCGATCAACACCCGGTAGTAGTAAAGCGACTTCGGATCAACGGTCAAGCCAGAAGCCTTTTGATAGGAATCGAAGAACTCCGTTTCGGTCATGAATCCGCCGACCAGGAATGTCTTGCCGTCCTCAGCATAATGTCCATAGGCGTGCGCGGCGGCCCACGCCAGGTCCTGGTGGTGATCGCCGATTCGCCCGCCCTCCCAATCAAGTACGGCAGATATGCGGGCGTCGTGTTCAGTAAACAAAAAATTGCCGACCCGGTAGTCGCAATGCAATATCACGGGCCGGGCACAATGCGGTGCGTTGTCCCGCAGCCAGGCTGCTGCATAGCGCATCAGCGGCACGTCTTCGTCGGAATCCTCCTCCCAGACACGTTCCCACATGTTCAAGCCAAGAATCGGCGCGTCGATGCCGGGTTGGGGCACAGTGAATGAGGTCAGGCCGGCGGAAGCAATATCTCGGGTGTGGATGCGGGCCAGGCAATCAACGAACTGCGGGCCCAACTTGTCGCGCCACTCCGGCGCAAAGTAAGTCCCCATTCCTGTCGCCTGGCTTTTCGCATTACTGGGCTTGGTGACACCGGAGACGAAACCGCAAATCAAGGCTGGATACGGCAGGTGCTTGCCTTCGACATCCACCCAGAACGCTGGTGGCGCCGGGACAATGCCCTCGAAAGGCTTGATGAGCTGGAATTCACGCAATCGACTGGTCTCATTGATCGACTCTGCCGGTTCCATGCGTAGAACCAGCTGCGTCTTTTCCTGACCGACGCCGGGCCTGTTCCAGGTCAGCGAAAAAGCCATTTGCAGTTTTGAGGCGCCACCCGACAGCCAGCGTGCGTCGGTAATTGCAAAGGGCTCTTTGATTTCCGATCGAATCAGGGATTCGGTGCCCTTGACCAACGTTTCAAGGGACACAGGCGAGTACCCCGGACCGCTGCGACGCTGCATTTTTCGGGTCAAAATCCGATCAACTTCTGCATCGCAGGGAAAGCGCCGACGCAGGTCAGCAATCCACTCGGCGGACGGGTTGTTCTTATCCACGAGATACATGGGTGTTGCTTCCTCCAGTTGTTTCGACTTTTCCATAGCCACTCAATCCGACGCGGTTCAAAGGAACGCGGCCGGATCAGCGCCGGATGCTTTTGCGGATGTCCTCGTGCAAGTAGTCGCCGGTTACCGTATCCAGCGGATAAGCCTCCATGAGCGTGCCGACTCCGCCCTTCCGGGTAGGCGTCTGCCATGACAGCATGGAATGTCCGGTCGGGCAGCAGCCGTAGGGCACCCAGTTGTTGTAAGCCAGCGGGGTTGCCGTCAAGGTATGCACGGTACCTTCGACATCCGTCACCGACAATTCGACGGAGTCCGGGAACATGCCGTTGTGGCTAACCCCGAGCTTCCCTGCAACCGCACCGATGAGCTTGCCATCGACAATGGCGTAACCGTGCTTGAAGGTGTGCTGTTGCCCATCCGGTCGACCGGCATCGAACTCCCAGATTGTTTGCACCACATAGTCTTCGTCGAAGTGGGCGTTCATGTACGACATCATTCGCATGCCGCGCTCGGCACGGGGGCCCCAGCTATGGTCATTGGTGGCAAGGCAATTGACCTTGTATTGCTTGCCGCGCACTTTCACCGTGCCGCTTGCCTTGCAGGTCAGATCGAAATGATTGGCGTAGGCGGTGCCGAAGCCGCTGTGCTGTACCGCCTGGCCGGTATCACGTTGCGCCATCGGATCGATATCCGGATCGTGAATGTCGTAGGGTTCGTGGATGCCCTTGAAGTCGAGATGGATCTCCGTGTCATGAACGCCGACATAATCGATGCGGTACTCGCGAGGGGACCTAGCGGTGAATTCCAGCCCATTTGCGAGCTTGAATGATTCAAGGCGCTCGGGAATTTTCAGGTGGTTCTGGATATCGATGTAACGTGCGTCATACATCTCGCGTGACTTGCGGTCGATGAACTCCACATCGCACAACATGGCACCGGAGCCGGCGCGAAAGACCATGTAAACCCATCCGTAAAGGTTTTCTTCTGGAACGTAGAGCCCGAACCAGTAGGTCTCGCCCCATTCATGGGACACATTCTTAGGGGTGTGGAACTTGAGGTCTTCCTGCGTGATCATTGCTGCCTCCTATTGTTTTAGTTATCTTGATGACGAATTGAATCCAGAGCGCTGAATCGATAGCCACTCCAGAACAACGCCTTCAATTGCCAATTGGCTGATGCCCCTGATCGCGGTGATGCTCGTGAGAACTACCTTGAACATAGGCGGGCCAACTACGCGGTTTTTGGATGCTCTTTCGCTGCATTTTCGCCAGCCAGGTACCCATAAGTAAGCGCAGGGCCAATGGTTCCACCACCCGCCCAGTAAGCTTGCCCGGCGGGACTGGCAATGCAGTTGCCGGCGCCGTAAAGGCCGGAGATCACTTCGCCGAAGGTGTTCATGACCTGTCCCTTTGAATTGATGATCGGCCCACCCTTGGTATCCAGGGTGCCTGCTCCCAGTATCGCGGCGTAGTACGGCCCCGATTCCGAGATCGGATACATGGTCGGATTTGGATGGGGACTCGGATCCTTCTTGCGCCCGTAGAGGTGGAAACCAATTTGCGCCGGAGTTGCTCCGCGCGCGAAGTCGCCATCAACTCCCTGCTTCGAAAATTCGTTGAAGCGAACAACGGATTCCTTCAGGTTGCCGAGGAACGAGGCATCGAGCTTGACCCCTCCCGTATGTGACGTCAGTTTTGCCAGGCGCGCTGCCAGGTTGACGGCCAGTTCATCCAATGTGTCCCCCTTGATTACATGATCGGCATCCGTATTTGCGGGAGGGATCGGGCTGATACCGGGAAACAACTTCGCGTTGCGCGCGTCCCAAATCATGAAGCCGAGCAGATTGGGGTATTCATCGCGAACGGCGTCCCAGTAAAAGTGGGCTTGGGTACGTTCGTTGTAGAGTCCCTTCTCGTTCACAAAGCGCCTGCCGAAACGATTGACCTGAATCGTACTGTCGCCGGGCACAACCCACACGTTTTGCGGAACACTACGCGTTTTCAGCGCCACCTCGACCGGTACCTGACCCCACCATGCGTTGGACATATTGCCCAGTGCCGCACCCGCTGTGGCCGCGATGTTGATGAAGTCGCCGGTGCTTCCCGGAGCCGCGCCTCCGCCCCAGATATGTCCGCGCAAGAAGCGATTGCACATATCGGGATTGTTGGTGAAGCCACCGCTGCAGAAAATGACTGACTTGCGGGCCTGAATGTTGATGGCGCCACCTTCGTCGCGCTCCACCTCGACGCCGATGACATCACCGTGCACGTTCCGAATGAGCTTCTGGACACGGTGCTGCAGGTAGGTCTTGATCTTGAGTTGGTCGAATACCGCATGCAGTTGCCGCAGCAGTTCCGCGCCGTTGCCACCACCGGTGAAATTTGGCTCGCCAGCCACCTTGGCCATCAGGCTGCGCCCCTGGGGTACCTTGTCCTCCGGAAGCGGAGAGTGATAGTCGGTAAAGTAATCCCCTTCCCAATTCTTCCACGACGCAATTTTCAATGCACCGGCCGCCTGGAGCTTTTCAATGACCTTGTCGCCGTTGTCGAAGAAAGTGGCGATGAGCGAAAACTCCTTCTCGGATACGCCCAGCCATTTGTCTTCCGGATCGTAGCGTGTTGGATAGGAAAGACGCACCATGTAGCGCAGCGCGTCGATCCGCTCATCAACGATACCCCGGCTCTTCAGCAGCGGGTTATTCGGAATCCAGAAAACCCCATCGGATTTTGCCGTCGTACCGCCCAGAAACGGCATCTTCTCGAGCATGATGACCGACGCGCCATTCTTCGCTGCGGCAATCGCAGCAGCAGATCCCGCTGCGCCGCTACCAACGACGATGACATCGGCCTGCATGGACCAGGGTTTTGAGCCTCCGATCGCCGCCTGTGCCACTGGTTGGGCCAAAGACCCGATTGCAAGCGCCGAGCCCCCCGCCATCGCTTTCAGTACATTGCGACGCGTGTTGCGATCGGAAGCCTTCTGAATTTCGCCCTTTTTTTCCTGGGACATGATTATTTTCTCCTCTCACCTATGGCCTGGTCACACCGGCCAATTTTCTTTTGTATCGCGAATTGGATGCGGGCAATGAATCAACAAATACTTGATGACGCGCAGTGGCAACGGACTTCAGAGTTGCTACCCGGGTGGCCTCTGAACATCAGAGTCAAATGCCGCCCCTTCACGTGGCATAGCCATCACTGGGCCGTATAGCCCCCATCGACGACCATTTCCGAACCCGTCATGAATGACGCTTCATCGGAAGCAAGAAACAATACTGCCGCCGACACTTCTTCCGGCTGCGCTGGCCTGCCAAGAATCGTGGTGCCTAAAAGGACTTTCGTGACTTCCGGTGATGCCAGCAGATTCCTGGTCATTTCAGTGACGATGACGCCGGGGTGGATCGAGTTGACGCGAATATTGTATTTCGCGAGATCAACCGCCGCCGCCTTGGTCAGCAACCGAACGGCGCCTTTGGATGCCTGGTAGGCCGCAGCACTCGGCGCTCCCACCAGACCGTAAATGGATGAGATGTTGATGATCGACCCTTTACCGGCTTTTTTCATCCCTGGCAGCACGTACTTGCACCCATAAAACGTGCCTTTCGGATTGATGCCGAAAGTCTGATCCCACTCCGCGTCACTTGTCTCCTCCAGCGGTTTCATGATGAGAATGCCGGCATTGTTGACGAGCACATCAATCTTGCCGAAGCGCTCGATAGCACCAGCAACCACGCGCTGCCAGTCGTCGGAACTTGCCACATCATGGCGGAAGAAGACAGCTTCGCCGCCTTCTTTACTAATTTCCTCGACGGCAGCTTTGCCTGCTGCCTCATTGATATCCGTCAGCACTACCCGCGCGCCTTCTCTTGCCAGCAACAGGGAATGTGTTCTGCCCATGCCAAGCGCACCCCCGGTCACCAGTGCAACTTTTCCCTCCACCCGTCCATTGCGATTCATATTCATTTATGGCCCGTAGTTGAGAGATGCTGTTGCCCGTTCAGTTGTTGGGAGCGCCACCCTGTATCCATTTCTCGATCAACTCCACCTGCGCGGCATCGAGCAATCGAGCGGGATCCACTTTGGGCATTGAGTCTCCGCTGCCGCCCACGCTCAGTTGAGTCCCGCGCAATTTATGCATCAGATAACTTTTTTCCAGATCTCCGGGCGCAACACGAAGCAGTTCCGACTCGGTACTCTTGGTCGATACCAGATTCCGGTAGGCATCGTGACGTGCCAGATTGAGCCCGGCGTTTTCGGCGCCGGTGACATGACAGAACACGCACTGTGTATTGAATATGGGTTGAATGTCCTGCTTGAAGCTTGGAATTGCGCGCGGTTCCGCGCAAGCCGCATCGCCCCCCAGCGCGATCAGGCAGAACAAGAAAGCATTGAATTTACGCAACGTCCGCTCACCCACCCCGTCAAGTCAGAACAGTGAAGAAACTTGGACGCACGACGTTGTCATGGGACCAGGAAGCATGCCCAAGGTCATTCGTATCCCATACGATGGTCGGCGAGTCCGGATAGTGCACATAGCCTTCGGTGAACACCTCGTTCCGGTTGCCGGATGGATCAAAGAAATAGATCGTGAGGCCACGTGTAACACCATGCCGGTTGGAACTGACATCGACCGGAATCCGGTATTTGCCGATCAGGTCTGCGGCATGGACCAGGTCCGCCGATGATTGAAGGTGAAATGACGCATGGTGGAAGCGATTGGGATCCGGCTGCGCCTGGAACGCGATGTCGTGCGGCTTGTTCGAGCCGCTGAAGAAAATGGCCAGGTTGGCTTTTGACTCGGCGTCGATGATTCTTTCGCTGACGCTCATTTCAAACACTTCGGTGAACAACTTTTCGTTTTCCTCGATATTGGGACCACCGAGCAGGATGTGATCCAGTCGTTCAATCCTGAACCCGCGAATAACCCCCTCGTCCGGAAGCACACCGGGATTGTGATAACCCATGGTGTTGCCGACACGTTCCATTTCCGCATAGAGATGCATCGTGTGCCCGGTTGGCAACACGAAACTGAGTCGGCGCCCGCTTTTCGGATAGACACCGGCCGGGATACGTTCCACTTTCAAGCCGAATGCTTCGATCTTCGGTTCAAGATCGGTCAGGGTCGCATCGTCATAGACCTTGAACGCGAAGTGATCGATCCCGGGTCGATCCGCTTCACGAATCACGACGCTGTGATGATCGAGTTCGTCCCACGTCTTGTAATACACGCGGCCATCCGCATCCTCCATGGTTTCTATCAGTCCCATGCGTTCGCCGTAATGCTGCCGCGCGAGCTTCATGTCCATGACGCGGAAGGCTACTTCGCCGACCCGCAACAATCCTCGTATTGCCATAGTGAAAGACTCCTTATCTTGATTTTTGTTTGGTTGCTGTCGCGCCCTACGCGGCGTGCGCCGACAGGTTCACGTTGCGCTGCTTGGCGAGTGTGATCGCAGTGTCTTCAATCATGTCCTCCTGTCCGCCGATCATCTTCCGGCGGCCAACCTCAATCAATATGTCGCGCGCTGGCACACCGAATCGCTCAGCGGCCCGCTTTGCATACAACAGGAAGCTCGAATAGACACCGTAATAGCCGATGGTGAGTGATGCACGATCAACCCTCACGATGTGGTCCATCATCGGAACGACTATGTCTTCCGCGATGTCCATCAACTTGAACAGATCGCAACCCGTTTCCATTCCCATGCGACTAAGGACGGCAGCAAGAACTTCCAGCGGTGTATTACCCGCTCCGGCGCCGAAACCTGCCATTGAGGCGTCGATGCTGCTGGCGCCCTCCTCAATGGCTGCAATCGAGTTGGCGATACCCATGCCTAGATTGTGGTGTCCGTGAAATCCGATCTCGGTTTCCGGCTTGAGCACGTCGCGCAAGGCGCGAACCTGCGCCTTGACGTCGTCCGGCAGCATGTAGCCGGCCGAATCGGTGACGTAAATGGTTTGCGCGCCGTAAGACTCCATCAGCTTGCCCTGCGCGGCGAGCCCCTCAGGTGAGTTCAGATGCGCCATCATCAGGAAGCCGGTGGTGGTCATGCCGAGCTTGCGTGCGTAGGCGATATGCTGCGGCGACGTATCCGCCTCGGTGCAATGGGTTGCGACGTGAACGTAGCGAGCGCCGCAGTCATAGGCCGATTGAAGTGCCTTCATGGTTCCCAGCCCGGGAATGAGCAACACCGAAATCGTCGCTTTCTTCATTTTGGGGACCACGGCCTGGAGATACTCTTCATTGGTGTGGGGCGCAAAACCGTGTTGGATGGAGTTCCCTCCCAAACCTGCGCCATGCGTCACCTGAATCACCGGAACGCCGGCATCATCCATTGCGGTGGCCATGCGCACCATTTGATCCACCGAAATCTGCTCCCGCTTGGCATGCATGCCATCACGCAGCGACATGTCGTGCAAGACTATTTTTTTGCCTTTGAGTATTTGATCGCTCATAGTGCCACCTCCGTGTTTCGATTTTGATTGACGGGTTTCAGCTTCAGCGTGCCTTTCAATATTTCACCGGCAAACAATTCTGCTGTTCGCGCCGCAGCCGCGGTCATGATGTCGAGGTTGCCCGCGTACTTTGGCAGATAGTCGCCGAGCCCTTCGACTTCGAGATAGATCGCAACCTTTTTGCCTTCAAACACGGGGCCGTTCACAAGTTTGTAACCGGGCACGTACTTCTGCACCTCGCGCAGCATTTCATCCACCGACTCGGCGATCCGCTTCCGGTCTGGTTCCGACTCAGTCAGACAATAGATGGTGTTTCTCATCATCAATGGCGGTTCAGCCGGATTGACCACGACCAGGGCCTTGCCACGCGCCGATCCCCCGAGCTTGGCTACCGCATTCGCGGTGGTCTCGGTAAATTCATCCAGGTTCGCACGCGTTCCAGGGCCGATCGATTTCGACGCGGTCGAGGCCACGATTTCGCCGTAGGTCACCGGCTGGACTCTTGAAACGGCGTAGACCATCGGGATCGTTGCCTGTCCACCACAGGAAATCATATTGACGTTCATCACATTTTTGCCCGCGAGTTCCGCCATATTGACCGCAGGGCAGCAATAGGGGCCGATTGCCGCAGGTGTAAGGTCAATCATCAATACGCCCATCGCATTGACCTTGCGCGAGTTCTCGGCGTGCACATAGGCCGACGTGGCATCGAAAGCAATCTGCACTTCATCCGCGACGATATGCGGAAGCAAACCATCCACACCCTCGTGCGTGGTCTTCAGCCCCATGTCACGGGCGCGTTGAAGTCCCTCTGACGAAGCGTCGATGCCCACCATCCATACCGGCTCAAGAACGGGGCTTCGCTTGAGTTTATAGATGAGATCGGTACCAATATTCCCGGATCCTATCACCGCGCATTTGATTTTTTTCATCGCATGACACCTGTACTGTTGGTTGCGTCGCCGCGTTTTGCCAGCGGCTTCTCGCCCGCGGTGATCCCGGCGACTGCAAAATGCTCGGGCTCGAGCTCATGGATGAGGACGCGTACCGACTGCGGGTTGACGCCGAGAGCCTCTACCGCGGCTTCCGTCAGGCCTTTTGCAAGGCTCCGCTTTTGCGCGGTGGTTCGACCTTCAAGCATGTTCACTTGAATGATTGGCATGGTTTCCCCCAAATAAGGTAAATCGAAAAATAGGTGTGACGCATGTTTCAAACAAAGTGAAGCGAGACACTGCCCATATCCTGAAACCGGGCGATGACCGAATCTCCAGCCTTCACCGGTATTGCTTCGGTGATTCCGCCGGTCATGACAAAGCTGCCTGCGGGCAATGTTTCGCGATACTTTGCCAGATGCTGTACCAGCATCACGATGGAATTCGCAGGGTGATTGAGAACCGCTGCTCCTGCGCCCAGCGCCTGGATGACGCCGTTTTTTTCGATGACAACACCAACCGTGCGCAAGTCCATATCTCTCGGGCCACGCGGTCTCCCGCCCGTGACATAGCGGCATGACGATGCGTTGTCGGCGATGGCGCTGATCAAGTCCAGTTTGAAATTCTCGAAGCGCGAGTCGATGACCTCGACCGCAGGGATCACGACCTCGGTCGCGTCCAGCACTTCGTCAATCGTGCAATCCGGTCCACCCAGCTCGCGGTTGGTGACAAAGGCGATTTCCGCTTCCACGCGGGGATGAATCATGCTGTTGAATGTGATCGCCGCATTTTCCGGGCTGGCCATGATGTTGGTGAGAAAACCGAAGCTCGGCGAGTGCACCCCCATCTGATCCATCTTGGCTTTCGACGTCAGGCCGCCCTTCAAGCCGATGAGACGTTCGCCACGCAGTATGCGGCGGCGGCGCAGCTCATGCTGCACCGCATAGCCGTCTTCAATGCTCATCTGGGGATGTTCCAGCGTGACTTTGGGGATGGTGTGGGCATGGTCCTGGGCATGGAGGACCACATCGGCCAGATTGTTAAGTTCCTGCGCAGAGAGCGTCATGCGGCCCCCGCTGTGAAGTTGATCCGGCAGGCACCGAGGCCGCCCACGATGCAATTGAGCGTGTCGCCGGGCGCAATGGAAACCAGGGTGGATTGAGATCCTGAAAGAATGACCTCGCCCGCCTTGAATGGAATGCCCAGAGCACCGAGCGTATTGGCAAGCCAGGCCACCGCATTGACCGGGCCGCCTTGCACCGCAGCGCCGGCGGCAGTACTGAACAGTTGGCCATTCTTTTCCAGCACCATGCCGGCCAAGTTCAGATCCAGCTCGGACAGTTTTTTCTTCGCGCTGCCCAGCAGGTAGACACCGCAGGACGCATTGTCGGCAATGGTGTCCTGTATCTTGATCTTCCAGTCGGTGATACGCGAGTCGACGATCTCGAAACAGGGCACCACGTAGTCGGTGGCGAGAATGACATCCGTCGCCGTGATACCGGGACCGTTGAGATCACGCTTGAGCACGAAGGCCACCTCGGCTTCCGCCTTCGGTTGGATCAAGCCGCCCAGCGGAACGTCCTGCCCTTCGTTGTAGGCCATCGCAGATGTCAATTGGCCAAAATCCGGCTGGGTGACGCCGACCAGATCCTGCATCACCTTGCTGGTGACACCAATCTTTTTGCCGACGATGGTTTCGCCCGCCTTCAGGCGACGAAACACCATCCGCTCCTGAATGCGATAGGCGTCGTCAATCGAGATGCCGGGAACCCGCTCGGTCAGCGGCGCCACGGTCTTGCGTGTTGCGAACGCTTCATACAGCTCGTCGCCGTATTTTTGTATGTCTTCCGGGGTCATCGTGAAGTTGTTTTGTATGGTGTAAGAACAAGGTTCAAAGCTTTACACAGACGTTACGCAGCTCCGTGTAGAACTCCAGTGAATGCACGCCACCCTCGCGGCCGATGCCGGACTGCTTGGATCCGCCAAAAGACGTGCGCAGATCGCGAAGGAACCATGAGTTGATCCACGTCAAGCCGACTTCGACTTCGGCTGCGACACGATGGGCGCGTGCCAGGTCCTTCGTCCATATGGTCGTCGATAGTCCGTATGGCGTGTCGTTGGCCATGCGGATCGCTTCGTCTTCGTGATCGAACGGGGCGATGTGACAGCATGGCCCGAATATCTCTTCCCTGACGACCGTTGCCGTCTCGGGCAAGCCGGTCCAGATGGTCGGCTGAACCCAGAATCCCTGCTCCAGGTCTGCGGATACTTTCGGTACGCCGCCGCCCGTCACGACCGTCGCGCCCTCGGCCCTGGCGTTCTCGTAGTAGGACAGCACCTTGCTTTGGTGCGACTTGCTGATCAACGGACCCAGGGTAGTCGCCCTGTCTTCCGAGCGTCCAACCTTGAGCTTTTCCGCACGTTCTTTCAGCATGGAAACAAACTCGCTGAAGATCGGTCTTTCGACATACAGACGCTCAGTCCCCAGACAAACCTGCCCGCAATTGAGGAATACCGAACGCATCGCGCTGTCTACCGCGGCATTCAGGTCACAATCCGCAAAAATGAGTCCGGCGTTTTTGCCACCCAATTCAAACGAGACATCCCTCAGCCCGATGGCGGCGGCTTTCATGATTTCTGCGCCGGTCCGCGTTTCGCCGGTAAAGGTGATGGCCGAGACGCCCGGATGCCGGGTCAGGAATTCCCCGGCCGAGTCGGACCCGAAACCATGCACCACGTTGTACACGCCCTTGGGAATGCCGACTGCATTCATGACCTCGCCGAGCAGGGTCGCAGTGGCTGGGGTTTCCTCCGAGGGCTTGACGACAACCGTGTTGCCACACGCCAGCGCCGGCGCCACTTTCCATGTCATCAGCAACAACGGCGCATTCCACGGACAGATGACACCGATGACACCTTTGGGACCACGCAATGCATAGTTGATCGCCCCTTTTCCATCGGGCGTCGGCGTGATAAAGGTTTCGGTCGCGACATTCTTGATGGTGTCGGCAAATGCCTTGAAATTTGCCGCACCGCGTGGAATGAAGGCGTGCTCCATCACGCTCTTCGGTTGCCCGGTATCGGCCATCTCGGCCGCCACAAATTCATCGAAGCGGCGGGTGATTTCTTCAGCCACCCGATACAGCATTTCAGCACGCTGCTCGATGCTCAACTTCCGCCACGGACCATGCAGGGCTTCCTGCGCCGCAGATACGGCTGCATCGATCTCGTGCTTTCCTCCCTCATGGATCGTGCCGATCAGGCTGTTGTCGATCGGGCTCCGCTTTTCAAAGGTGCGGCCGCCGTGACTCGGTACAAACTCGCCATTGATGAAATGCAGAAAAGTCTTTGCCATGGTGTTCAGGCAAGCTTGACGCCTTCGGCCGCTGCGCTCTGGCCCGCCAGATAACCGAAGGTCATGTGGGGTCCGATGGTGCCGCCGCCGCCCCAATAGGCCTGCGCTGCGGGGCTGGCAGCGCAGTTGCCCGCCGCATACAACCCCGGCAAGGGCTGACCCTTGGCATCGAGAACCTGCCCCTTGGCATTGACCACCGCGCCGCCCTTGGTATCGAGCGCACCAGCACCAAGGATCACAGCGTAGTAGGGCCCGTTGTCAGAGATCGGATACATCGTGATATTGGAATATGGATTGGGCGCCTTTTCCAGGTCGTAAAACTGGAAGGATATTTCGATCGGAGAATTGCCGCGACTGAAATCTTCATCGCGTCCTTTTTCCGCCATGCCGTTGAAGCGTGCGATTGTTTCGCGCAAGGTGCCAATAAAATTTGCGTCCAGCTTGAGCGCTCCGGTATGCGCCGCAATCGCAGCCAGCCGCGCTTCAATATTTGCCGCGAGTTCGACTAGCGTCGCCCCTTCAATGACATGCGCGTGTTTCGCATTGGCGGCGGGTATCGGATCGTAGCCCGCGTAATGCTTAGCCGTGCGCGCATCCCAGATCATGAACGAAAGCAGGTTCGGATATTCGCAGCGCACCGGATCCCAAGTGAAATGAACTTGTGTCCGCTCGTTGTACTGAATTTTTTCGTTAGCGAAACGCCGCCCGTAACGATTGACCTGCATCATGCTGTCGCCCGGCGTAGACCAGATGTCGGCGGCCACGCTACGCGTCTTCAATGCGACTTCCACAGGAACCTGGCCCCACCAAGCATTGTTCATATTGCCCAGCGCTGCACCCGCACCCATCGCGATCGGCACAAAATCTCCGGTGCTGCCAGGGGCAGCGCAAGCGCCCCAGATATGCCCCCTGAGAAAATTCGCGGCGAGTTCGGGGTTGTGCGCGAATCCCCCGCTGCAAAAGATCACCGCCTTGCGAGCATGAACGTTGATGGGTTTGTCACCACCGGTATCCACCACCACGCCGTTAATTACACCACTGCTGTTCCGTGTTAAACCAAGCACACTGTGTTCGAGAAAACTTTTGATGGGTAACGAAGAAAATTTTTGCTTGAGCTGCCAGAGCATGGATTCCCCACTGCCGCCACCTTGCGGCCAGATGATCCGATCCGGATGTCCACTGACATCACATACCAGTGAGCGGCCCCGATGGACCTTGTTCTCTGGAAGGTTTGCATAGTAATCAGGGAAGGGGTGACCGTCCCACGCTAACCATGGCATGATTTTCAGTCCCGCACTTGCCGTCAGCGTCTCGACAACTTTTTTGCCGTTATCGTAAAACGCGGCGATCAGGTCAAACTCGTGCTGCGAAATGCCCAGCAGCGGCAAAGACACATCGTAGCGATGGGGATACGCGCAGCGCACCATGTAACGCAGCGCATCGATGCGATCGTCGACGACGCCTTGACTCGTCAGGTAGGGATTGTTGGGAATCCAGAATACGCCACCCGACTTGGCCGTTGTCCCGCCATAAAAGGGCATTTTCTCCAGCATGATGACCGAGGCCCCTGACGTGGCCGCCGCGATTGCGGCGCACACGGCGGCAATACCGCTGCCCACGATCACAATGTCGCTTTCCATCTGCCAGCGCGTTTGTGCGCCAGTCTTCGCCGCCGCGATTCCCGGAACCGTGGCACTCATGGCGGCAACGGATCCGGCTGCCAAGCCTTTCAGGACACCGCGCCTCGACTTCAAGGTCACTGCATCACCTTCGGCCGAGTCAGCCAAGGTCGCGTCATTTATTAACTTCTTGCTCATACGATCACGATCCCCTGACTGATTTTTAGTTTTAAGAAATTGATAACGCGGCGTCACCCCAGGGTAACGCCATCACACCGTTTCGAAAAAACTGTCTGCTCCACACTTTTGTGTGTTGCCCCTGCCGCGCTTGAAGTCGCGGCGCTAAAGGTTAGGGGAGGCGTATCACTTCATCGCATCTGCGACAGTGTCAGCACCCACCCACTTATCCAGAATATGCAGCGCATGGCGGATCAACATTTCGCCGTCCTGCAGATGCATGACGTCAATGGCGCCTGACTCCAGGCCTTTCTGGATACGTTCGCAATTGGTCACATCCTCGAGGACCACCTCGCCCCAGCGCGCGGCATAGTGTTCCTGTTGCAGACGTTGACGAACCGAGGTTGCAATCGGCATGCGTATGGTAAGCACCCAGCGCGTGGTGTTATACGACGTGGGCCAGAACTCGTGCGTCCAATAACCACCGGGCGAGAAGTCGATATTGAAATTGGGGAATATCCAGGTGACATCGGCCGACCAGCAAGGCAGCTTGGTCGGGTTCACACCAGGATGAGCCCTCAACCGCAACACCTCGTCGCTCAGGTCGGCGCCCAACAGACTGCCGGTATCAATTTTGCAGGCAAGGCGCTCAACGTGCGAGTCGGGTGGCGAGACGTATTCCGGATCGCCATAGGCGGAGAAGGAACGATGCAGTCCATAGGTAAGCCCGGCCAATGGACGGGCAAACTTGTTCTTCACCGGGTGGGCAAAACCGGGGGCCAACGTCGCGGGGTGCATCTTCGGAACGTGATAGGCCTCGGCGAATGCATCGGCAATCAACTTCCAGTTGGCATTGAATTTGGCTTCGATCACCATCGTCTGGTGATTGTTGACCAGCGGCACCCCAGCGAAGACCTCACCGTAAGATCCAAGAAATTCCTTGAGGCTGATCTCGGGCGTGGGTTGAAAATTGATGAAAATAAAGCCTTCCCACACGTCGGTGGCAATCGGTTTCAGGCCCCATTGTTTTTTGTCCAGATCAAAAAAATTGCCCTGATCCGGCACGCCCATCAGCTCACCGTTGTTGCGGTAAGTCCAACCGTGATAAGCGCAAGTGAAGCGGCTTTGCGTGCCGGAAGGTTCCAGCGCCAACAGGTTGCCGCGATGGGAGCAGACATTGTGGAAGGCGCTTATTTTTCCTGCCTTGTCACGCGTCACCAGCACCGATGCTTTACGGACCTCGATCTCCTTGACGAAGTAGCTGTCTGGATTAGGGAGATCCTCGATACGGCCGATGTACAGCCAGGCGCGGCCGAAGACACGTTCGCTTTCGCGTTCGTAGAACTCGGGCGAGCGATACGGATCCACCGAAACCGGGCCGGTCGAAAGTCCTGCCGCGAGGGTGAAGCTTTCGTTCGAGCCACCTTCCAGGACTTCAACATTTTCCATTACTGCACTCATGATCTCTCCTCGTTGCCTGCACTCATGATTTCTCTATATCGGTCCGCCCGCTTTTTTGATTCGCCAGGTTTTGGCACCTATCCGCCGAAAAACCGGGGGCCCTGCGTGATGTTGATGCCATGCGGCAAAATGGAATGATGGGCACGCGGCTGGCGATGCATTTCGACGGCAATCGCCGCCTGACCAATGGCCAGAAGCAGTTTGAACAAGCAGGCGGCGTCATCCGGCATGCGATCCAGCGGAAAGGTATCGAGATAGGTAATCGCATCTTCCGCACGCGCCAGCATGGCATCGTAGAAGCACTGGATATCTTCCATTGAAGCCTTGGAGCGTTGTTGCCAGCGTTCGTCACTGGTTTCACGAACCCAATAGTCAACGAAGGGCTGCAGATCCTCAAAGCCTTTGGGCAGGGATTGGTTAGCGGTCATTTTTAAAATCTCCTCATTTCAACAGTTCACGTCGGCACTCAGGAAAAGACCGGACGATCCGCCTTGTTCTCTCGGCCACAAGGTTAATTCTGGATCGTTCGTGCGTCTCATCAGGGCGTGAGTTTCTCTTTAATTTTCTTGGTGCGCGTCGTGTTAAGCGTCACTGCCTGCGCTCAATCGTCCAATCAGAATCAAGCAATTTTATTAGCCGGATAACGCTACCTGGGGCAATTCTAGGAATCCGGGAGTACCCTGTCTAATACCTTTTTACCCCGTGCCTGATACCTAATTGGTATCTCCAACACGCAGCAGACTTCAATCGAGGCCCGAAAAATCAGGTTGGGGTTGCGTTGCCTGCCAGGACGCTCAGGCATTGACTTGCGGCAAGAGGCTTTCGATGGGCGGGATAGACCCCGGTTTGGGTTCGAACCCCATGGCGACAACCAAAGCGCGTTCGCGGTCAATCTCCATTTTGGAAGCATCGAGAATCAGCCTGTTCACCTTGTTCCACTTTTCGGGAGAGCTGCTTTTGTGCAGTGATTGCAGGAGGCTGCTAACTTCTGCGCGCAGCTCAAAGACCGTGGATTCGAGCTCCGATGGTTCTGCACGGGCACGGCTCAGTACATCGGTGCCTCTTTCAGCAAGCGATTCGAGTTTGGAAATCGCCTGCCCACCCCCTTCATCCGCTTTGTCCAACGCAACCAACTCACGCGACAAGGACACGTATCGATCCAATTGGTCCCGATCAAACCGATAGGCCACGGGAAGCCTGCTGGCAATCAGCCCCAACGTGCCGATGACCAGTCGGGCCTGTTCCTGGGCCATCTTCTGTTCTGGGTCTACGGCAGGCAGCACGACGTCGACCATGGCTTTGATCATGGCTCGAATCTGGATTTCCGGACGCACTTCCATTCAAGCAACCTCCTCTAATTTGTCGCGCAGATATCCCATGCTTGCATACCCCGCACCCATGATCCACGTGAGCAAAATATCCTGGTGGGTCTTGCCGTTTCGTACCGGCCGATAGCTGGATGCAATGATGATCACCCCGGAGCGATAGGCCTGGAAGATGTGATAGTAGTCGATGGTCTTCTGGTTGATGGTCAGTCCCGATGCCTTTTCATAGGCTTCATACAGTTCTTCCACCGGCATCAAGCCACTGGCCAGCAGCGTCGAGCCATCCTCCGAATAATGGGAAAGGTAAGGCAACGTTGTGTACGCGACATCCGAATGAAAATCACCCAGGTAGCCGAGCTCCCAGTCCAACCAGGCCGAGATGCGCTGATCATGCTCGGTGAACAGGAAGTTGCCGGCGCGATAGTCGCCATGAATCAACGAAATCCTGTTTATCGACGGCATGTTGTCGCGCAGCCAGAGTGCGGCAAGCCGTAGCAGCGGGATATCGATGTTGCTGTCCTCTTCCCATACCCTTTCCCACCAGTTCAAATGCCATTCAATGGCCTGGGTACCGAGTGCGGGGACGTCGAGGGAGCTCAGATCGGCCCTGCTCCAGTCCCAGGTATGCAGCTTGGCAAGATGCTCGACATATTGTTTGCCGAGCGGCTTCCTGAGAGCCGGGCCAAAATTGAGTCCTATCCCGCTGACATTGGCCACACCACCGCTCGGCTTGGTAACACCTTCGGCAAAGCCGTAAACGATAGCGGGATACGGGAAATACTTGCCGTCCTCATCGATCCAGAAAACAGGCGGCACGGGAAGAATTTCGGAGACGCCCTTGATGATCTGATACTCACGCAGGCGACTGGTCTCGACGATGGACTCGGCCGGCTCCATGCGGACAACCATCGGCGTGAGCGAGCGGCCGCCCCCCGGCTGGTTCCAGTCGAGCTTGAACGCCATCTGTATTTTGGAAGCCCCGCCAGTAAGCCACCTCGGCTCGCGAATTTCAAACGTCGAATCAAGTTGTGTCTTGAGCAGGGTTTGCAGACTGTCGCAAAGGGTTTGCAGACTCACCGGTGAATATCCAGGGCCGGCCCTGCGCTGCAGCTTGCGGGTAAAAACGCGATCCATCTCTTTTTCGCAAGGATATCGGCGGCGAAGGCTCTCTATCCATTCCGGCGAAGGCCGGTTTTTATCCACGGCGGTCATTTCATCTCCCTCCAGGACAATCTATTTTTAATTTTTAAAACTCACGCAAGCGTATCGCATCCACCCGCGCTCCGCGTTTGACTGCACAGTTTTTGTGCCGGGCGCAAATGCAAGTTCTCTCTCGGAAAAATCTTGCAGGCCAAAGCGATCCCGGCGTCTGCGTCTGCGCAACTGATCACAGCCCGGCTCATGCACCCGGCGACATACGTTCCGGAAAGAACCTGCACGCGGCAGACTCCGCAGCCACCGCCCCGGCATCCCACCGTGATTCCACCAAAGCCGGCTTCGATTTGCGCGCTGAGCACGGACTGGTCGCCACGGCATTTGAAACTCGTTGCAAATCCCTCGATGCTCACTGTGTAGGTCAAGCGGAATTCCTCTGGTGGCTCTTGTGGCGATTGGCCCTTCGTTCTTTTTAATCGGGGCAGCTACGATGACCGCGATAAATGACGACTGTTGAGGTCGAAGTCTAGGAATGTCAGGGGTTAACTGTCTAATACTTTTTTATCCCAAGTGCGATACGGAATCGGTATCATTCAACAGTGAAAGTCAAATTCCAGGCACTTGCATATGCCCATTGGTTCGATTGAATTTCGCCATCTACGTTATTTCATTGCTGTGGTCGAACGACAAAGTTTTCGTCGTGCGGCGCTCACCCTTCACGTATCGCAGCCTCCTCTGACACGCCAGGTGCAACAGCTTGAGGAGGCCCTTGGCGTCAAGCTACTGACCAGAACATCCACCGGCGTCGAACCGACCGCTGCCGGAAAAGTCTACTACGAGGAAGCCCGGCATCTGTTGATGCTTTCCGAACAAGCGGCGGCGCGTGCGCTTCTGGTCGGACAGGGACAAATCGGCCGCCTGGACGTCGGCGTCAACGGGTCGGCGGTTCTCGGCGCGATTCCCCAGATCATCCGAACCTTTCGCTCCCTCTATCCGGACGTGGACGTCGTTCTGCACAGCCTGGACCGGACCAGTCAGATCAAGGCGCTGAGGGAACACCGGATCAGCGTCGGATTCAGCCGATTCTTTACCGACGAAAAAGACTTGACCTGGGAGGTCATTCAAACCGAGCGCATGCATGTCGCCCTCCATCATCAACACCCCCTGGCCAACCGAAAGCTGTTGCGCCTGTCCGATATCGGTGACCAGAGGTTGATACTCTATCCCCGCAATCCAAGGCCCGGTTTCATCGACATGATGATGCGGCTGTTTGACCGGCAGGGAATTTCCCCGTATCGAATCCAGGAGGTCGATGACGTGATAACCGCCGTGGCGCTGGTTGCCAGCGGTCTTGGCATCACCCTCGTTACCGATTCCGGCTGCAATTTGCAAGTCCCGGGCATCATCCATCTGCCGCTGCGCAAGTCGGACAATGCGACAGTCGATTTATGCATGATCTATCGCAACAACGAGGATGCCCCGTTGCTTGAAGCATTCATGACTGTGGCCCGCAACCTCAAGGGCGTGCCCGCGCGAAGCGAAAGCGCTTAGATCAAAGCTTTCTAAACAGCGGACTTCTTACCTGCTGCGCATCCGCCGCCGAAATGAATTTTTCGAAGTAGATGTCCTTTTCGAAAAGACGCCCCTGCATCAGAACGGTAATGCTGGAGTCGATCATCAGCGGCGGACCACACAGATAGGCCTGGTGTCCGCGAAAATCGCCGCCGAAGCAGTGGTTGGCGGCTTCATGCACAAACCCGCGATAGCCCGACCAGTCCGAATCCGCTGCTTCGTGCGACAACGCGGGAACATAACGAAAGTTTTCGTATCGTTCGGCAAGGGCCACAAATTCGTCGTGATAGTAGAGCTCGGAATGCGTGCGCTGGCCATAGACCAAGGTGATGGGACGATCGAACCCGTTCTCCAGCAAATCAAGAATCATGCTGCGAGGACTTGAAAGCCCGGACCCCCCCGCCATGAATACGAGCGGCAGTTCGGCAGACTGTCGAACAAAAAAGTTCCCATACGGCCCGATGAGTTGCACCCGCTCTCCGGGCGATAACTTATCGTGAATCCATGCAGTTCCCTGACCACCGGGGACGATGCGGACATTGAGTTCGATTTCCTCAGCGGAGGATGGCGAGTTCGCCAACGAGAACGCACGACTGATACTCAGGTCGCCGATGCCGAGCGTCACGTACTGGCCCGCCTGAAAGCGGATGGGTTCGTCGACCCGAATAAAGACGCCTTTGATTGTTGGGGTCAGCGTCTCAATCCTGGTTACCACGCCGGAAAAGTTGCGCAGTGGTATGTATTGCGCATCCGGATCCTCGTCGATGTCCGCCTCGATCACCATGTCGGACTCAAGCCGCGCACAGCAGGCGAGGGTCTTGCCTTCCTCACGCTCGAACTCCATCAGGGCGAATGACGAGGCCTCGCCATGATCAACATCACCATCGGTGACCTGAACCTTGCAAGTCGCGCACAATCCGTGGCAGCACGCATGGGGAAGCCAGATGCCTTCACGCAAACAGGCATCCAGGATCGTCTGACCCTCATCGACTTCAATGCATCGCCCCAACGGTTCGATGGTGAGCTGAAAACTCATTCCTCGACAATCCTCTGCTTAGTTGTAAGACCCGTTGATTCCGTTTAAGCCAGGCGTCTGGAAGCGAATTACCGCCTTATGTACCAAGCCGTTTTCCGCGAGGGATTTCGCCAGGTCAGGGACAAACGCCTTACCTGAACTGAGCCACTTGACCTCGTCCCAGCGGATCTTTGCGAAATCCGGGTGGGCGCCATACAGATTTGGCAGCACTTCTTTGACCAATGCGCCGAAAGGCATCTGAGGCGGAACAGGAATACAGATCGGCGCCGCGAACAGCATGTGCTGATCCCATCCTATATTCAACAACTGGTTGCCATGAAATTTCTCGACACTGTCCTTCATTTCACCGTGATAGTCCTGCGTGATTGCTTTCGTGCTCATTTGATGTTCTCCGTGTTGATCACGCAGCCTTGGCCGGCGGCTCGGATATCATTCCCTCGTGACTGTTATGGGGACGCCCCGTCCACGCTTCCCAGTTGTGCGCATCGGCGGAGGCGCTAAGGCTACCACCGTCAATTCCCGGCTTGATGCCCATGTATTTCAGTGCCTCGGCGAGGGGGTTAAAACCCGGAGCAGTGGGGTCAACGCCTTCAAGAAAGCAGTTGCCCTGATAGATTTGATGCACCGGCAACCACGCGTTCACGTACTTCTCCGGTTCGTCACAAAAGATGTCCTTGCAGCCATCCGAACAGAAATGAAATTTCTCTTCCTTGTATTCCGTTTCGCGATAGCAAGTCTGTGTCGGATCGTCGGGTTCCGTAAAGAGCATCGGCCATTGGCATATCTGGCACAACTGGGGCAGATTCGAATTGATGAAAGGCCGCCCTTCTTTTTCGAGCTGGCGCCAATATTCATAGCGTGGCCGATACAGTTTGTCGAACGTGTCCGGATATTTTTCCGAGAACCAGTCCATCTCTTCTTCCGAAGGCAGCCAGGGGTGGAATCCGGCAGCGTCCCGATACTGATAGAAAATGCTCCACAGCTCATGGCTGATGCGCCCTTTTTCCTTTATGGCGACTTCGTAATGCTTCGGCATCCTGATTCCATAACGGGCAAGATCTGCAAAAAGTGCTCCGCCGTTTTGCTCAAAGTAAATTTCAAAAGCTTCGCACCACGGCATGACACGCTTGGGCAACATGTAATCCATCATCGCGCTGACCAGCGCTAGCACCCTATAACCGCGCCAGAACCATTTATCAATCCACTTTTGAACGATGGGTACATTGGCAGGGTCCTGCTCAAGGAGGAATTTCACGATTTCCAACCCGAGCGTCATGTGCCTTGCCTCATCCGACTGAGCCGAAAATCCGAACGTGACGGTTGCCATATCGCCGTTGTAGGCCGCGCCGGACATCCACGGCATGAACACCAGGTTGGTCAGGAGGTACTCCAGTGCGAATGAGATGGCGACGATGAACTCAAACGGACCGCCAGTGACGGCATCTTCAAAAAAGCTCTTCGGAATGGACAGGTACCAGGTTCTGTCAAACATGTACGGGAATTCTTCCATCCCGGCGAAATACCGGTTGTACTGGCTGAGCGTATGAATCTGGGTTTGGGTGTGGCGCAGCTCGTCCATCGACTGCATTTCGGCGGCGATGCGCGGTCCGACGCCTGCCAGCTCTCGGCCCATGATGTTGAAACCCCGATGCGAGGTGTACTCGATCAGGCAAAACCCCTGTATGAACACCTTGAGGGCCTGGATGTAGCGCACGTCGGTGACATTGAACTGTCCGTTGTTCTGCTGGAACGCATCCATGATGGCGTAAAGCTTTCTCTCCTTTTCGCCCTGGTATTTCCAGTAGGCATCCATGGTCAGACGGAACGGGTCTTCCCACTTGTCCCAGTCGTGGATCTTGATGCCCTCGAATTTGAGGTAGCGAAACACGTCATCCATCGGTTGGTAGCTGGTCTCCCAACCGAGGTCGCGCGTCATCAGCGCGTAGTTTTCCTTGAGCGTCAGTTTCTTTGCCGGGGTTTGGTTTTCGTTCGACATGTTGTTCTCCACTATAGCTTCCAACATAAAGTGAACTCATCTTCTGTTTCGTCGACTTCGCCGGCGATGGAAATCGTATTTATCTGGATTTCGCGCAGGTCAAAATCCCGGCCGATCCGCTCTTCGACCGACGCGCGGCGAACCACGAGTCTTCCTGGCGCCACGATGCGCACCATGGCGGGATACTCTTCGATCGTGGCTTCCGGATTGTCATAAAGAATTGCCTCGATCAGCGACAAGGTATCGTTGTTCGTCTGCAGGGCGATAAAGACCGGCTGGCTGGATGTTGCACTCATCAGACGGACCCTCTTGCGACGCCCAGCTTCTGGCAGCGTGCATCAAAGACATCAAGAACACTGGCAACCGCCTGCCCGGCATGTTTTCCCATGACGCGGTCGGCGATTTTGGTCAGCGCCGCGGCATGGGCTGCCCGCCATTTGGCGACCCATTCGGAAAGGAGCTTCTGGTTCTGTTCACTCTCGGCAGCGGCAACCTTGATGACCGAATCAACCCATTTGCCGCTCTCGTCGTACCAGCGCAGCGGAAAGTCGGCGATGAGCGATAAAAATGATCCGTCCAACGCCGCCATTTGGGAATCAAGCTGCTGAAAGAACAAGGGGTACACAAGCCCGTCTGCAACCAGGTTTTGCGCGACAAACAGTTCGAACCAGTCTCGGGTGACGAACATGTTTTCCATTTCATGCCGCATTCCCTGCCACTCGGGAGCATCCATCCAGAAACGTTTTGCGGTGACGAGAGACTTGCCCGAATTTCCGTCGATCAGCAGGCCGATTTTGCTCAGATGTTGTGCGATGCCCAGACGATCCATGCAGTTCATCATGGTCGCCTGCGTGATGGCAGTACCCCAACCATAGGCGGACATGTGGGCGTTGTTGGTGTTGGCTCCCCATTCGTAGTGCCGCAAGGTCACCAGAGAAAAGGTAATGGCTTCACGGGTCTCAACGGGGAGATTGAACAGCAAGCCGCGTTTTTCCAGAAACTCGATTTGACGCTCCTGGGCTTCCTGCCATTTGGCGCGGGCGATCGTATAGTTGCCGTAGTAATACTGACGCGGATCCTTGAGTGCATACCAATCCTTCATCACAATCGCCGTCCGGCGCCTGTCGTACATGTTGAATTCCGGATCCCACAACGGCTTGTAGTGAAAGTTAACGCCCGGCTGAATGTCGTATGTTCCCTCCTGGTAGCGCGTCGCCTGCTTGTCGCCGAATCGACGCGCGAGATGGCCAAACGTCAGACGCAGGGGTTTGACGCTGGTTGTTTTTATTTCAACATGCATGTCTTTTCTCCTTATTCGCTAATGCCGGGACTGCCGAAACGCCATTTCGCTTTATCAAAGTCGATTACAGCGGCTTGCTCACTGGTAACAAATGTGACGTGATTGACGCGACAGAATTCGTCGTAGGCCGCACGCGAAAGAATCAAATCAACCCCGAGCGCCGGATCGCCAATTGAAAAAACAAATTCGACGTAGCCGTCCGCACGAATGGAGGACAACCGAACGAAACGGCGCGTTATATCCATTTGACTCCGTGTTGTATCAAACAAGTCTTGGTGCGCCGGATCATCAGGCGCGCCCTCCTTGCTGCTTTTTTCACCCAACATGCCAGTACGACGTGCTTTGGGCAAATTGGGTTTTGATCTTATCCCTAGAGCACCATTCATGCCACCCTTCCAGCGATATGCCGATACGCGGGCCACTGGTCCGCAAATCCTTTCGTTAAGCCATTCTCCGGTTCAATTGCAGTGATTCAATCAATTCGTCCCATCCGTTGATTATTAATTAATAGATAAAATATTTCTAGGCTATTTAATAAAATTGTGAAATGATTGGTGGCCCCATTACCGATCATCCGTTCAGTCGGTCAAACACTGACAAGCGGATATCCCACGCCGCTGATCAAAGAGGTTCCCCTGTGAGCTTGTTGAGACGTTCACCCAATCAAAAAAAGCCACTGAAGCAACGCCACAAGAATGTCATCCCGAATGGTCGGCCGCCACATTTACCCGACATCGGCGATTTGGTTGCACGTGTCCATTTCTCACCCGAGGAGGGGCATATATGGCTTGACGACCAACGCATGCTGCTCATGCATAGCTCGGCATTGGGCGTATTTCGGCGCGAGTTGATCGAAGGATTGGGTGAGCAAACTGCCAGAGGGCTAATTACCCGTATTGGTTACAACTCCGGTACCCGCGATGCAGAGATGGTGCGCAGGTTAAACCGAGACCAGGAGTCAATCGAGGCAATCTATATAGGTGCCCAGCTTCATATGCTTGAGGGCGCTGTCAAAGTGGAACCGATTGCCGCCGAGGTTGATGTGGGGCGGGGTCATTTCTATGGCGAATTTCTATGGTTCGGTTCCGCAGAGGGCGAAGAGCACGTCAAGCTCTACGGCATTGGCAATGAACCTGCCTGCTGGATGCAGATCGGCTATGCCTCCGGCTTCGCCAGCGCCTTCATGGGCCGGCCGGTACTGTTCCGGGAAACAACGTGTTGTGCCCAAGGCGCAGCCCACTGCCACATTATTGGCAAACCCGTCGACGACTGGGATGATGCTGATCACGAGTTGCGCTTCTTGCAAGCCGACGCATTGACATCAGGGCTATCGGTTTCACGGACTTCATCCTCATTACCAGCAGACCCAACCGCCACCACCAGCGCACAGCGCCTCTTGAACAGTCGAGATGTCGTTGGCGCATCCGCAGGTTTCAATGCAGTCTGTCATATGGTGCGCCGGGTCGCCGATACCAACACTACAGTGCTGTTCCTCGGTGAAAGTGGCGTTGGAAAGGAAGTGCTTGCCCGCAGTTTGCATCAGATAAGCCCCCGCTCGGATGGTCCGTTTGTCGCAATAAATTGCGCGGCAATACCCGACACCCTGATTGAATCCGAACTATTCGGGGTGGAAAAAGGAGCCTTTACCGGAGCGATCCAGAGTCGGCAAGGGCGCTTCGAGCGCGCATCAGGCGGCACACTATTCCTTGATGAAATCGGAATTCTGAGCTTCACCGCGCAAGGAAAACTCTTACGTGCCCTTCAGGAGCATGTTATTGAGCGCGTGGGAGACAGTAAAGAGCGCAAGGTCGACGTCAGGGTGGTGGCAGCGACCAATCTCGACCTGCGCGCGGAAGTGAAAGCCGGACGCTTTCGCGAAGATCTGTTCTTTCGACTGAATGTTTTCCCGATCAGGGTTCCCCCGCTGCGGGAGAGACGAGAAGATATCCCGATCTTCATGAATTACTTTCTAAGAAAGTTCAATGCCCAGAAAAATCGTTCCGCCTCCGGGTTTACGAGTCGTGCGATTGACGCGATGTTGAGCTACCAATGGCCTGGGAATATCCGCGAGCTGGAAAATTTTATTGAACGCGGCGTTATCCTTGCGCCAGAAAATGGTGCGATAGACACCATCCATCTTTTCAGTGGTGGTGAGCGCATCGAAGGAAATTTACTCAGTTTAAGAACTGATGGGTCGCTAGCGACCGATAACTCAATCCCCACTGGCGAATCTGATCAAGAATCCGCGTTGGCAAACCTGGTACGTCTGAAATTGTCGAATTTATCGGATAGCGTCGACTACAAATCCTGCAAAGCAATATTTGATGACATTGAAGACACCCTTGTGACCCGGGCCGTGGAAAGATGTGATGGCAATCTTTCCGCCACTGCGCGTCTGCTTGGAATCTCCAGACCAAAATTGGAGTACCACCTAAAGAAAAGAACAGCATCCTAGGGTGAGCGATGGCCCTGTTTTTTCATTGGTGACGCGCGTGGCGCATGGGTCGCGCCTCTGGACAGATGGAGCGGGACCGGGAGCACGTCCCGCTGCGATCAGGATATATGGGCTTCGATCCAGCCGCTCAACTCGGCGAAGACACGTGCCCGGTCGGCCGGAAGTTCGTTGAAGATCTCGTGATACAGACCTTCGTAGAGCTTGATGGTCTTGTCCTGACTGCGGATGGAACGATATACCAGTTCGCTGCCGCCGGATCCCGCCAGTTTGTCCTCCGTGCCATGCATCAGGAGGATGGGCAACGTCACCTGAGGCAGCCTTGCCGGCAGCCCCTCGACAAAGCGCACGATCTCGCCCATCGTCCGTGCCGGTGCCTTGCCGTGGAAGTTCAGCGGGTCGCTGACGTAGGCAGCCACCTCGGCCGGGTCGCGACTGACCAGCGCAGGATCGACACTGAACACACCCAGTGACGGAGCGACCACCGACAGCATCTTGCTGAGGATCAGCAATGCCGGGGGGGCGCCATCGAGCACGACCGCCGGTCCCGAGAGCAGCAGGCCATCGAGCTTGTCCTGATGCGCGATGGCGTAATCGAGGGCCAGACCGCCGCCCATGCTGTGACCGAGCAGGAACAGGGGCACGTTCGGCCGCGCCTTGCGTACCTGGTCGATCAATTGATCGAGGTCGGCCACGGCATTGTCGAAACGATCCACCAGGGCGCGCGGCCCTGCCGACTTGCCGTGTCCGCGGTGGTCGATCGCGTAGGTGGCGCAACCATGCTCGACCAGATGTTCGGCCACACGCCGATAGCGTCCGCCGTGCTCGCCCAGACCGTGGGCGATGACGACGGAGGCAACGACCTTTTCGCTTGACGGCAACCAGGCCTGCCAGTAGATCGACAGTCCTTTTTGCCCGTTGATAAATCCCTCTTGATGTTCCATGGCTGATCCTTTCACACTTTCTTTTTACGTTTCACCCGCGCCGGCTTGACCGACGCCGCGCGTGCGCGCTTCGCCGGAGCAGCCGCTTTTTTCACGACAGGCTTTTTCACCACGGGCTTCGCAGCAGGCTTCACTGCGGCTTTTGCGGCAGGTTTCACAACGGTCTTCTTCTTTGTTGCGAGCTTCACTACTGGCCTGACCGCAGGCTTGGCGACAGGCTTCCGCTGACCTTTGCCTGAGCTGACCAGCGCCAGAGGCTTGCGCAGGGCCAGCATCTCTTCAAGGCCTTCGCGCAGACAGGCTGCCAGGAGCTCGGGTTCGGTGACCGCCGCCCGATCACTGTTGATGCCGATGCAGCAGCGACCGTTGTGCGACACCATCGAGATCATCATGCCGCAGCCTACCGTCGGGGCGAAGGGCCAGAAATGAGTCACATGCGACCCCGCCATGTGGATCGGGTGGGCAATCCCGGGAATGTTGCTGATCTGTGCGTCCTGGGCGGCGGTCATGTTGGCCGCGATCGCGGTCAGTACCGGCGTCGGCAAGCGAACCATCACCGGCGCAATCTTGAGCACGATATCCAGCGCCGGTTCGGTGCGCGCGCTACGGACGAAGTTCTGGATGTGCTCAATGCGTTTCAGCGGATCGCGCTCGCCGATCGGCGCCGGATACTGGGCGCCGGCGAACTTGTTGCCGCCCGCGGTATCGCCTTCGGTACGCAGGCTGATGGGGAAACCGACCGGCATTTTTTCGAGCTTGACGCCCATCTGCTCGTGATAGCGACGGAAGCCGCCGATCAATCCGGCGAGAAACAAATCGTTGAGCGATGCGCCGACGCTTTTTGCGGCGACCTTGATATCGGCCAGCGAAATCTCGAAGGCGTCGAAACGCGTGCCCAGGCTGCGCTTGCTCAGAATGGGCGAGCCGGTCGCCGGCTTGGTGGCAAGCATGCGCTTGGCGGAAGCGAGGTAGTCGCACGCCTCGCGCAGCGCCTCGGGCTTGCGCAACCATTCAGCCGCCATCTCCAGCAGGGAGGAGACGGAATCGGTCGTATCGTGGGGAAGTTTGAGAAAGCGATGCAACGCGCCTTTTGCGGCGAGTTCCAGACTCGTGGTCTTGCGCGCTTTTCGTGTCGGCTTCAGGGCCGGGAATTCACGACCCTGGCGGAGCACGTTCAGCGCCTCGGTCAGCAACTGCATGATGCCGATGCCGTCGGAAATGGCATGGTGCAACTTGAGGATGTAAGCAGCCCGCCCGCCCTCCAAACCTTCGACGAGCACCGCCTCCCATGGCGGACGAAAACGATCGAAAGGCGTCATCGCCAGGGTCTGGGCATAGTCGAACAGCTGACGTTCCGTGCCCGGCTCGGGCAGGCGCACCCGGCGCAGGTGATAGTCGAGGATGAACTCGGGATCGTCCACCCACACCGGCATGTCCAGCCCTAGGGTGGGTTCCATCACCCGCTGCCGCAAGCGCGGCGCGGCGCGCGTAATCCAATCATGTCCGGCCACCAGACGTCCCCAGTCGGGCAGGGAATCGAGCACCAGAACCGAAGTCGTCGTGGAACGCAGATGTGGATCGGCCTCCGCCAGCCACATCATGGCTTCGAATGCGCTCAGCTCACGCGGACCACCCCAGGTGCGGAGTTGTTCAAGCGTCTTGCTGTTGATACTTTTTTGATCACTCATGGATATGTTGTCCCTATTGGCCCGACCGCTCATTCTATTTTCTCCCCTTCCGATTCTCCGCTTTGCCCGGCCAGTTCTCCAGGGTATCAAGATATAACTGACGGACCTCTTCGATGCGTTTGTCGAGCTCTTCGACCTTCCACTTCGTGACGTCGATCGGCGGTAGTACCGCCACCTGCACTTTGCCGGAGCGCATCGCCAGGGAACTGCGCGACATCATTTCGCCAGCGTTGCGAATGACCACCGGAACCACCGGAACGCCGGCCTGCATCGCGATATGGAAAGCGCCCTTCTTGAACCGGCCCAGTTGCGGCGAATAGGAACGCGTT
>JAYUGL010000093.1:0-6154 GCA_043738385.1 Sterolibacteriaceae bacterium | reverse complement strand
ACCCTGGGCGGCGTCATCGATCGCCAGCCGACACTGCGCGCACTGTTCGGCGATCAGGATGCCTGCGCTTGCGGGCACTGCAACTCGGTGCTGAGCCCTGCCGCCTACTTTGTCGACGTGCTGCAGTTCATCAAGGATGCGCGGATGCTTGAAACGCTGCTGGGGCGTCGCCCGGACCTGCAAGACATCGAGCTCTCGTGCAACAACACGAACACCGTGGTGCCGGCCATCGATCTGGCGCTGGAGGCTCTGGAAAACGCGGTTGCGTTCGATCTCAAGGTAGAACTGACCGCTGGCACCAACATCGCAACTGAACTGATAGATGGACAACCCGTTGGTCCTGCGGTCAAGGGCGCATTGGGGAAAACCGTTCGACACTTTGCGGGTGAGGTGCGCGCTACCCGAGACACCCCTGAAGACAACACGTGGACTGTGGTTGACGGCCGTCGGCGCTGGAAGCTGACTGCACAGCCCGAGGACGCGCTCAAGTCAGGCAAGCAGCCTCTGCTCATCGTGCCCACGGGTCCCAGCCTCGCAGCGGTGATTGCGGCGCTGGATCATGGAAAAGTCGCTAGCGGTGCCGAAGCCGCATTTGCCAAGTTGTTCGCCGACGGCCAGCCCGACTTCACGAACTATGAAGTGACGATCACGCCGCTGGAGCGGGGGAAGTCGTGGCGCGTTGAGTATCAGGTCTTGGCGCAGGTTGTCACCCTCGTCAGCGGCGGGAATGTAGTACTGCAGACGCCAGTGGGCGTGGTCTTGTGGGACTGGCCCTACAACCAGGCCACGATCGCAGCGGTAAGAGACGACCTGTCGAGCAGCACCGTTCCCGCGCTTGTGCAGGGGCTCCTCGCGTCACAGTTTTCCAAGGCGACCGCGTTCACCGCCACGCCGACGGGCAAGCTCGCATCCGCCAAGCGCTCTCTGACGCTGAGCTTTGCACCTGCTCAGATCACCATTATCTCGCTGGCCTACCAGAGCAGTGACCCCAGCGCCGATGCGCTCGCATGGCCAGAGAACCACAACCCCGAAGCGTATGCGCGGCTCAAAGCGGCCAAGTTCCCGTGGTCGCTGCCGGTGGATCTGCCGCTGGAAGAAGTTCGCCTGTTCTTGGACAGGGCGCGCATCTCGCGGCTGCGGCTCATCGAGCTGATGCTGCCGCTTGTACGGCAGTCGCAAGCCGATGCCCCCGCGAACACCGTGCCATCCGCGCAGAGCACGCGGGAGGACACCGCGCTGGTGTTCTCCGAGGCGAACAAGAATCGAATCGCCATTGCCGACTTCAGCGGCAGCGTGACCTGCACGTTGAGCGTTACCCATGGCGCCCTCGCCGCCAAAGTCGATTCCGATGCAGACGTCAACATCAAGAACAACGGTAGCAATGTCGTGACCGTGATCGGCATGGCCGCTGCCGTCAATCGCGCGCTCGACGGCATGGTCTTCAACCCGACCGCCGACTACAACGGCCCAGCGACGCTGACGATCACCACCACGGACGCTGCCGGCATACATGTGGAGGGCATGAGGATGACCATTACGCCAGCGGCCGACATTGCCGGCGATACGGCGGCCACCGAAGAAGACGAAGCCATCACCATCCCGGTGCTGGCCAATGACAGCTTTGAGAATCTCGGTCGCAGCATCACGGCGATCAATGGCCAGGCGATAACCGCAGGCGGAACGGCAGTGAGTGTGGCCCACGGCACGGTGAAGCTGGATGCCCTCAATCAACTGATTTTTGCGCCGGCGAAAGACTTCAACGGCCAGGCCTTGTTCACCTACACCGTCACGTCCGGTGAGGTGACGGAAACAGCGACCGTCCATGTCATGGTCAATAGCGCCAACGCTTCGAGCTTCGCGCTCGAGGTGCTCGGTCTAAGCGAGGCCGAGGCAACTCGTATAGGTGTTGAGAAAACAGATCCAGCGGTCTATGACTACTGGGGCGTTCGTGCCAGACTTCTTATGGTTAAGGATTCGACCCCTATATTTGGCTACTCGGTCGTAAGCGTCCCACCGCTTGATCAGATCAAGAACGTGTCGATGCTGCTCCAGCAATCTCGGCTTAGTTTTGAGGAGTTGCAGGCTGTGCTGGCGACGCGGTTCATTTCCGGCGGAACGCCACCGCTGCGCATAGAGCCACAGACGACATGCAAGCCGAGCGAGATGCGGTTGCCTGCGCTCACCCCCGGGCATCTCGATCGCTTGCATCGTTTCATCAGGCTGTGGCGCAAGCTCGGTTGCACCCCGCGCGAGCTCGACCTGGCGATCGAAGCATTCGGCGGCAAGCTGGTGCCCGAAACCTTGGACAGTTTGGCCCGCTTGCAGCGGCTGAAGCAGCAACTGGAACTCCCGCTGGATTTGCTTGTGGGGGGCCTTTACAGGCTGGAAACCGAACCCTGGATCGACCATCTCGCCGAAGGCGCGCCATGGCGGCCATCGGCTTACGCCACGATCTTTCAGCGCGAGGACGCACGCTCGGTAAGTGATTTCGCGGCCTTTGCATTGGGCACCTCTGCCCCTCCCGAACTGGCGAACACGCCAGTCCAAGGCATCAGTGATCACGCTGGCTATGTCGGCGCGTGTCTGGGCATCAAGGCATCGGTTGTGAAGGGCTGGGTATCGGGCACCGACGGCCTGGGTATCCCGGACAAGCTGACTCTTGCCAACCTGTCTCTGCTCGGCGCTGCGGCAGGGCTTTGCCGAGCGTTGGGCATCGACCGCGAGAAGCTTAGGCATCACCTGCAGCTCTACGGTGCGTCTTCGTCGCCGTTGCGGCCGGCAATCAGCGCGCATGAACGCGCTGGCGCCATGCTCGGCTTTATCGCGCGGTTTCAGTCCGTGGCGAAGGCGGGAATCGAGGTGGAGACGCTGCGCTATTTGCTCCAGCACCATGAAGCCCCGGGCTCCGACGACGCTCTCGACGAGAAGCAGCTCAAGCTGCTCGCCGATGCAGCACGAGAAGCAGTGCGGTCGCATCCCGACGCCACAGTGAAATTACCGCCTCTCACGCCACTCGATCCAGTGGCGACAGCAGCAGCGGCGCTTGAGGCAAAAAAGGCAGCGCTTGCGATTCGAGTGGCTCGGGAAGATGCGGTGATCGCCGCACTCGCAACCGGCCTCGGCGCGGTGCGCGACCTGGTAGACGATTTGCTGCGCACCGCACTACGGCAACCATCAGCAACTGGTACCGAAGAAGCAGCCATCGCTGCATTCCTCGAGGCGTCGTTCGTTGCCAGCGACGCTTCTCCTTCGCCCGTCGATCACATTCTCGTGCGCCTGCACAAGGCTTTGTTCATCTGCGACGCGCTGAAGCTTTCCCGGGCCGATCTGCGTTTGCTGCGGACGGCAGGGCCCGACAAGCACGGTTTCACTGCCTTGAATTTCAACGCGCTGCCCGTCGCATTGGGCGCTACGCAAGCTGTGTTCGCTGGGTTCGAGCAACTGCTGGCACTGGTGCAGTTGCGTGGACTGGGCGCTGGTAGCCTGTTGCACCAGTACGCCGCGATCGACTTCGATGCACCTGCGATTGCGAGTACGAGCGCGGCACAGGTGTTGCTGGCGACAGGTCTTGGGCTTGACGTGGGTGAGGTCGAGAACGCCGCAAGCCAGCTCCACATCACCGGCATTGACCAGTACCGCGACCCGATCGTGCTCACGCGGCTCGTTGAATTGCTGGTCGCACTCAAGCAACTCGGCGCGACGGTGCAGCAGGCGACCGGTCTGACAGCGCCATCGCCCCATGACGCGGCCGCCATTGATGCACGCGAGCTGCTGCGCAGCAAGCACGGTGAATCCCAGTGGCACGAGCTGATCAAACCGATTGCCGACAAGCTGCGTGTGCGGCAGCGCAATGCGCTGGTGGACTACCTCATTGCGCGTGATCGACGGGTCGGAAAGCCAGTGGTCAGTTTTAAAAGCGATCCCGAGGGTAGCTGGTACACACACCTGGACGGTGCCGATCCCCAGAGCGGCGCGGATGATCTGTACGAAAGCTATTTGATCGACGTCCAGACCGGAAGCTGCCTGAAAACCACCCGGCTTCTACAGGCCACGGCGGCGGTGCAGTTGTTCGTTCAGCGGCTGCTCCTCAACCTGGAGGTCGGCCTTAAGCTGACCGATGACAAGCGCAAGCTCTGGGACTGGATGCGCAGCTACCGCGTCTGGGAGGCCAACCGCAAGGTCTTCCTCTTCCCGGAAAACTGGCTCCTACCCGAACTGCGCGATGACAAGACCGCCATCTTCCGCCAGATGGAAAGCGCGCTGACCGAGCAGGAGCCCTCGCCGGAGAGTACTCGCGCGGCGTTGCTGGGCTATCTGGAGGAACTCGGAGATCTGGCGCAGATCAGCGTGATCGCCATGTTTGAAGACCGGCAGATGGTCGGGGGAAACGATGAACGCACGCTTTACGTCGTCGGGCGTACACCAAACGAGCCGTATCGCTACTTCTGGCGCTCCTGCGCGGAATTTGGCAGCGAAAGGATGTCGTGGAGCGGCTGGGAGGCGCTGGACCTCGACAACGCCAACGACTTCGTCATGCCGTTTGTCTTCGAGGGCGACCTGCACGTCGCATGGCCGATATTTCGAGAAACACGAAAGAAGACTCAGTTGATGTGGGAAGTGCAGATCGCCTGGGCACGGCTTTCAAAGCAAGGCTGGGTCAAGCGCAAGATTGGCAAGGCGCAACTTATCAATGTTGAACGACTGGTAAATAAAGATATTTACGGCAGCTTCGTATTTCGTTTCGACAAAAAGGTACTTCCGGTTTCCGGGAGTACCCTGGAAAGGGAAGTTATCAGTTTTGATTGCTATGCCGCGACTGAGGTTGAAGTTGGGCCACATACGAGTATTAATCCAGATCCATCCCTTAGGCTAGACACTTCTCCCACTGGCTATTCGAGCAAGTCTCCTTCAGACCAGTGGAACGTGAATTGCGAAGTGAAGGGGGTAGTTTATAAGCACGCAACTATTGATAAGAATGGAGACGAATTTTATCAAGGCTGGGATAACGTGACTGTCAAATTGAAGACTGACCGACAAGATCGTGAAAATTCTTCGAATAACTTTTTTGTTTTAAATTATGATTACAAGACTGGACCGGACGGCAACTTCGTTTTCAGGTTTACCACTAATAGCTCGGGGAAAAATGGGGCTACGGCTGGCAACGAGAATGTGCACACTTTTGGAGTTCGCAACGGCGGCGTTATTGAACTAACGTTCAATATACCTGGCAGAGACCCGATCGTGAAAAGAGGTGCACTGAGCACACAAGGGAACGCGTTTTATTCTAATTGGACTTGGGAAATCAATGTAGGCGCTGAAGATAAAGGGCTTGAGAACCTATTCTTACCCGGTCGATCGGTAATATATCGAACCGTTGGAGCGTTCATCTTCGAGAATGGCAGAGACCTCCGCCATGATCCCTCACCGAGACCGATGCCACTCCCCGGTTTAGTACCTGTACTTGTTCTAAGCCCTTCCGACACGCCGACATCAATTCCGGTCGATGGCAATCGATTCTCGGCCAAGATTCACGCCGCATCAATTGAAAGAATGGAACTCGGTGCGGATCGGGTGCCTATTCCGATGATTGGCTATCCTGTATCCGTAACGCGGGCCATTCAGGTACAAGCGCCTGGAAACTTAGCCGATCCTCTTGTCTGGTATCTACAGGATAATACTCGAAGATACTATATACAACAGAAAAGGAATGGTGGCTTGTACACTTGGGCAGACGGGCAACCGTTCGTATCGATCTATCGCGCAGTTGCGACCCTTTCAACCAGTGATTTATTTAGTCGACAAGTCCAGTCCAATCTCGTTGATTCCTCCAAGGGCAACTTGTTGCGGTCAGGTCCCTACGCCAACTACAACTGGGAGCTGTTTCTCCACGCGCCGCTGGCGATCGCGGATTACCTCGCCAGCCAGCAGCGCTTTGAAGAGGCCCGACGTTGGTTGCACGCAGTCTTTGATCCAACGACAGAGGAAAAAAACAAATACGGGGTTCCTCAATTCTGGCGATTCTTGAAATTCAAGAATGGTGTCCAGCCCGACTCGATCGCACAGATGCTGACGTGGCTTGCCGACCCCAAAACAACTGACCCGAAGGTCCCGGATTTCGAGAAGGAGTTTGCGTTTGAGATCGCGGCATGGAAAA
>JAYUGL010000092.1:0-36767 GCA_043738385.1 Sterolibacteriaceae bacterium | reverse complement strand
GGATGGCTTGATGAGGAGGCACAGACCCGCCAACAGGGCGGTTACAAACACCCATTGCAGCGATTGATGCTTCACACTGCGGGCGCACGCCGCGATACACAGAGCCGCCACACCGGCAAGAAAGTTATCCACCATGCCCCAGAACATCCCCCCCCCAAGCTGGTAAAACATGGGTAGGGTGGAAAGATACAGGGCTATAAGAGCAAGGCTCCAGCGTTCCGATCGGCGCGCTTCTCTGGCAAATCCCACCACATAAACTGCGGCGACCAGCAGCAGTATGGGCAAATAGACGGATCGGAAAAAGAATCCGCGAACATCACTGCTGAACCCGAAGGGGTATGACATCAGCACGGTTCCTGGCGGTCGTATCGTGGGCTCCAGGTTCAGTGGATTGGCTGGTCGTGCCTGGTGAAGGTTGGCCCAAAAGTTTTTCGCTTTCTGGGCGTAACTTATTGCGTCATAAAACGGCGGCTGCTCGGTCCTGTCAGCCTCTGCCCATAGGGCGCAGCCCATGAAAACGAGCCACAGAACCACGAGGACTTGGGGAAGCCGTTGCTTCATGGCGATTTATGAACCGGGCTTCTGATGAAGCCGGCGCCACCTGGAGCCAGGATTTTCATGACAGGTCCGGGGCCGTAGCTTTTTGAACGTTTTGCACAAAGCTGTTCAGGTCAAAGAACTTCTCATAAACGCTCCGGCCTGCACGACCCATGGCCTTTGACTCAGTTGGATTGCTGATTATCCATGCCATTTTCTCGGCGAGCATTTCGACGGACTCGTTTGCAAAAATCAGCCCCTCTTTACCATCTTCAAACAACTGCGCATGACCAATCGCTGATGAGCACAGGCAAACCTTGGAGAACATAAATCCTTGCGTAACAACGATGGGCATGGGGTCGTCGCGCGAGGCGGAAACAATCACCATGGTTTCAGCGTAAAGCTCTTGCAGTCGATCAGGTGACACATCCGGAACGCATTCGACTTCTCGGAAGAGCGCAGCGCCCGACCGCACTTTTTCACAATACCTCTGCGACACATAGCTGAGTGGGGATCCGATAATACGAAAAATGCCCTTTTGTCTGATGTCTTCCGGCAGCCGAGCAATTGCATCCAGAAAAATATCTTGGCCTTTACGCGGCTCCACGCTTCCGACGATGGAAAATACCACTTTGCCGTTTTCTGGGGCACGCGGTGGCAAGGCCGCATCTTCACAGCCGTAAAGTAGCAGGCTGAGTTTTTCCCTTGAGGCATATTGGGATGCAAAGGGAATGCAAAGGGGGCTTCCAAGCCATATGGATTCGCTTGCGGCAAAGAGCAACGCCAGATCGGAAGTCATCGCAGCAACTGCGGTAAAACCAGCTTCAGTTTCATGTATCCACCACGACAAGTGTTTGGCAATATCCCGAAAGTAGCGAATGAAAGGATAAGAAGCCAAAGAGGTAACAACAACTCTTTCAAACCCCATTACAAAATTACAGGCTGCGAATGAATAACTTTCGTAGCTGAATAACTGTGGATCAACGACCGTCGGGAAACCCTCTTGCTCGAACTCTTCGCGCATCGGTCCATCATCGGGTGAAATGACGACCGGACGAACACCATAAAGCTGGAACAGCGCTCTGGCCAGAAAGAGGACTGCTCGTGGCGCACCCGTCCGAGAAAACTGATGAGACACCAACAAAAATCTATGTGTACTACCCATTGCCATCGTTTCAGCCGTATAAGGACTTGCGACAAGATGCACAGGCTCCTGGCCCGCTGCCGACTCGACCAATAGCAACTCCTGAGCACTATATGGCGGCGCGGTTCGCAGCTGCCGTCTCCCCTTGATTACCTCAAAGTAGTGAAATAATCGTGTCCTCAGCAGATCTTTCTGACGATCTGGAATTGGCATAAAATGTATCACGTTGCGCACAATAGCCAGACCGAAGTGACGAATTTGGCGGTAAGGCCTTGTCACGAGGAGAGGATAAACAACTCTCAAAGGCTTTGTGATCTTCCAGGTTTTGGAATTAAGGATACTGTCTCGCTCGACAATAAGAGAGGCGATCTGTGCTTCCTGATACGCGATCTGGGTTTCCTGTGAAGCAACTTTTCCCACTACGCTTTGCACTCCGCCGGCCCCGCGGTTTAACTCTGCATCCTCTGATCCCCTTCTTGGGTCTTGGTTCATACGGCTACTCCCGCATCTCCGTGAAACCATTGCTTTGAGCGCACGTAGAGGTGCCGTCAGCCGCCACGACGCACTAGTCTGAATTCTTGAAATCGTGTCCCGAAGCGTATTAGCTTCACTCATCAGATCCTGAATTCGGGCGTGGTACCTATCAATGTCCGCTTTAGTATCGGTAAGCTGAGATTCCAGATCCTGAGTTCGGGCGTGGTACCTATCAATATCCGCTTTAGTATTGGTAAGCTGAAATCCTAGGGAAGCCGCCAACTCGCGTTCCGTATATTGATCAAGCCTCGTCTGGTTTAATAGATTCGTCCTGTTGATTTCTTCGGCAACGTAGTCCGTTCTGAAATCGACATAGCAGCACCCTTCGGTTTCTGGTACGGGGTGCTTCGAGCATAGTGCAACAAATACTGCGGCATGGCGTGCAGAGAGTCCTCTCTCGTTCCATGCAAGCTCGCGCACGGAAAGTCTCGCACTATCCTTCCATCCAGGAGAAATCAGGACCGAAGGTTGTACCCATTGATAAAACATCCGAACATGTGGAAAGTGTGCGCTCAGGAGTTCCGAGAATTCCTCCTCGTTCATCTCGCGCATGTGGTAGGGGTTGTGGCCGTACAACGCGGTGATTTCCGGATTAGGGGTGGAAATAACGACAGTGCCGTCATCGGCCACCAGACGCGCCAGATTTTTTATAGTCGCCATCTGAACTTCTTGTGGCACATGCTCGATCATTTCGAAACATGTAATGAGATCGTAAGACCTTGGCGAAAGTCCGGCACCGAGGTCGTCCCGCTGCTCGAAAGATAGGTTTTTAGGCGGGTGACTGTCCCGTGCCCACGCAATGGCATTGGCGTCGATGTCGACGCCAATGACCGATGTGGCAGTTTGCGAAAGAACTGCGGTTCCATAACCAGTACCGCATCCGAAATCGAGAACGCGTCGCCCTGCAGCAAGATTTCGTGCGTAGAGGTAGCGTGGCAGATGTTCATACTCCGCTAACCGGGACCATGTGCCTGGCACGTAGCGCTCATGCGCAAACTCCGCAAAGTCGCTTCCAGAAGCCTCGCAGATGAGGCCTGAAAATCTGCGCAGGCCATCGTTGAGCGGAAAATTCTCGTCCGGATAACTGTTTATCTCATTCAACTCTTCCTGCTTGGATTGACCGTTGACGCTTACCGACTTGAAGCGCAGCCGACGGAGTATTCGGTCTAATGACTGAGCGGAGTAAAACACCAGATGGGACGGTGGGTGCCGATAGGCCCAACTGCTTGGATCTGCGACCGCTTCAGTCGATCGCGCATTCGGCGTGGTGATGATTACCTTGGTTTTTGGTGCAATCGCACCTTTTGAGAACAACGTATAGAACAGTGCGTACGGCTCGGATAAATGCTCGATTACGTCGAACATCACCACAAGGTCGAACTCATGCGGGATCAAATTCTCTGCGCTATCCACAACGAACATGCTGCGACCATGCCGCTCTTCGGCTACTTTGCGTGCATGCGCCGAGACTTCGATTCCAAAACAACGCCAGCCGCGCTTTTGAGCGAGCGCGAGGTGGCTACCGTAACCGCACCCGACATCGAGCACCGAGAGTCCCTCTCCTCGCTCACCAAAACTATCGAGCATGGCCGCAAAGCCTGAGAGAAGAGGATTGGTCTGCTCGTCGTAATTCTTGTAGCCCCCTCGTTCGCCACCCTCAAACCATGCTCCACGGTCATAGTATTGCTTGAGCGCAGACTCATTCGGTAAGGGATGCACAAAGTCCGTAGCACAGGTCGCACACCGCAAAATCAAGTATCCATCGACTGAACATAAGTCGGATGTAGTAACACTGCCGCAGATAGGGCAAGACATGCTGTCACTGTGGGCAGTAACCATAGGTTTATCCTTGAGTCAGGGCACGGAGCACAGCCGAACAGAATTAGAAGTTCCGCAAACCATGCAACGGAGGCGTGCTTCCTGCTTCAGTAATTTAGTTTCAGTACCCATCGATATTTTGAAATTCACTCTTTCTTATCGGATCTCATTCTGCCGGCTTGCGCGCGATACTCATCCATAAGATCGTACGTCGTAGTCAGGAATTTTACGGTCCAGCCACAACGCAGTCCGATTCACCAAGCGGATTACCCTGCTTCCGACGCCCCCCCTTTCAGCGAGATGTCCAGTCAGCACTTGACCAAGCAGCGCATACACCCCACCGCAGGGCATCATCGTTTCCACCACGAGGTCGACGCGACGGAACGATTCTTCAAGTCCATGCCGCGTAAACCTCCAATAGTCGTATGGCACTTCGTGAAGACGCCATTGCTGTGGCGCGGTGAGAATCAATATCCCGCCGGGGCGCAGCAGTCTTTTGCACTCTTCAATATATAGCTGGAAGTCGTAAACATGCTCAAGCGTCTGTGTGGACAGGATGGTATCGACAGTCGCATCTTCCATCGGCACTCGATCTCCTGGTGTGAGCCGCAAATCAATACTGACTCCCTGTGCAGCAGCCACATCGGCGCCGATATATCTGGTAATGCGCGTACCGAAGAACTCGCGATAGGGCTGACCCCCGCACCCAAAATCAAGCATGGTCCCACTTGTCCGGTGTAAAGCAATCTCGGTCAGCTCTTGATTCAGCAGACTTAGGTATGTAATTTTGACCCGACGGGTCAAGTACCATTGATTGAATACGTTCAATCCCTGCGAGGGCCGTTTGGATAGCGGTACTCATATTTTCAGGATTCCAGAGCCACCCATGTACAGGGATGTACAAATTTTCCCCAAGTGGGGAAATCGGAGCGAACTGCGAAGCTTACTGTTGTCTCTGTCATCGCATAACAAAGTGAAAGGTCTGCGGAGTACACCGCGCATGCAGCGCGATAGTTGCCCGGCGCCAAGCAGTTCGGGCTTAATTTTAATGTCCCGCGCCTTTTTTCATTTGCAGTAGCCGATGGCCAAAATACTTCCGCTTCGCGACTGGTTTGCCCGATAACCCAATCGCCCTCTGACCCGTAGACACTTAACGTGAATACCATCTTATCCAGATTCTCGGTGGCTTCGATAGCAAATTGGAAGCCAATGATGCCCCCCACCAAGTAGGTAGGCTGTTTGTTGGCATCCAAGGTATCAAGCTTGAACTGGATAAATTTGGCAACGCCAGTCATCTGTTGTGGAATGAGATCATGTTGCTGGTTTGGCTTTTCTGGAACCGTCCCGGTCATGAAAACATAATATTCCTGACAAACCCGAACCGGCTCGCCCTCATCCGCCACACTGCCGTCTTTCAGCCAAATGGCGCGATTGCAAATCATTTGCAAGGTGCTGAGATCATGCGATACGAAAAGCACCGTGGTTCCGGCGGCTCGTATCGCCTTAATGCGTGTTATGCAGCGGTTTTGGAAGGCAATATCACCCACGCTTAGCGCTTCGTCCACAATCAGAATGTCTGGCTGCACGTTGACTGCCACCGCAAAGGCCAATCTCACATACATGCCTGACGAATAGGTCTTGACGGGTTGATCAATAAAAGCCCCAATGTCTGCAAACGCAACAATGTCATCAAGGCGGGCATCGGTCTCTTCCTTGCTCAATCCGAGCACACTGGCATTCATGTAAACATTCTCGCGCCCGGTGAATTCAGGATTGAAGCCCGAGCCGAGTTCCAGCAGTGCTGCGATGCGACCATTGGTTTGAACGCTGCCGCTGCTTGGATTAAGCGTGCCGCAGATCATTTGCAGCAGGGTAGATTTACCGCTGCCGTTACGCCCGATGATGCCGACGGTTTCGCCTTTTTTGATCTCAAACGAAACATCTTTGAGCGCCCAAAATTCACGAAAATATTGCTTGGGTGGCCGCCCTGTCAAGCGTTGCAGGCGAGGCAGGATGAACTGCTTGAGCCGGTCACGCGGGGCGGCGTAAAGCTGGTAGCACTTGCTGAGGTTTTGAACGCGAATGGCGATATCGGTGGTCATGCAGGATAACGTTGGATTGTGTTGTGAGCATAGGCAATCACCTTGGGAACGGCTGCCAACAGCGCCGCAGACATGGCCGCTACGGCGGTATAGATATCCGGCATTTTCTCGGTCGCGTATTCATGGGCAATCAGATTTCTCAATTCGCGGATCTTGATCAGTTCGGCGGCGTTTGCCCAACCGCGTTTTTCTGCGCGGTAAATTCGGTCTAGTGTGGCGCCGCCACCCGTCAACTCGATCTCATCGATCAAGCGGAAGAACCGTTGCATGAGCAAGTCGGCCAATCGAGCAAAGCGGCTGGTGAGTGATCCAAGGCGTTTCAGTTGTGCTGGCGGCAGCTCTTCTTGGTCAATTAAATTGAGGCATCTCGCCGTCGAATATCCAAGGTGACCGGCGGCGAGTTGCAGGCCAGGCAGTTCTTCTTGCAGCAGTTCAATTTTTTCCGGTGTCATAAGCGTACTCCCTCTTGCATGACCATCCTGGGAAAGGGCCGGGTGGTATCGGGATAGATGGCAATGTCGATCTTGCGTTCACCCAGCCTTTGGTGCAGTTGAGCCAGGATTTCCAGCTTCATCATCAGATTAATTTTTTTGGAAAGCACCAATAGGTCAATATCGCCGCCTTTGGCAGCATCGTCCGCGCGTGACCCAAAAAGGTAAATCATCGCGTCGGCATCGGCTTGGTGAATGGTATCGCTGATGGCTGACTGTTCTTCATTTGCCAAACGCATATTGTTCCTCTATTGCGTTTCAAGTTTAGAGCACATCCGCAAAGCCTTTTCTGGTTTTTTGGAACCAGGCGTAGCCCGCCCAAGTCACGAGGGTTGCGGCCAAGGTGTAAATGCTCAAGCCAAGCCAGTTGGGCATATGCCCCCAGATCAACACTTCACGTGCCTGTTCGATGATAAAGGTGAGCGGGTTGGCCATGATGAAGGGGCGGAACCTTTCTGGCACCGCGGTCACCGGGTAAAAAACAGGGGAGAGAAACATCAACACGGTGGTAATGATGGCGATGGTTTGCCCAACATCGCGCAGGAATGCGCCTATGGATGCGAGCATCCAGGCAAGGCCAAGCGTGAGAATGACGAGCGGGAGTAATACTAGTGGGGTAAAAACTGCCGTCCAGTGCAAGTAGCCATTAAAGAGTGCAAAGGCGGCTAGCAGCACGCCGAGGCTGATGAGGCTGTGGAACAGCGCTGCCCCCATGGCAATGACCGGCAGTATCTCCAACGGGAACACGACCTTTTTGACGTAATTGACGTTGGAAAGAATCAATCCGGGGGCGCGGTTGAGGACCTCGCTAAACAGGCTCAGCACGATCATGCCAACAAACAGCACCACGGCGAATTGCGTTTTGCTTTCGTCACTACCCATGCCACCCCAGCGGGATTTAAAGATCTCGGAGAAAACGAAGGTGTACACGGTCAGCATGAACACGGGGTTGAGGAACGACCAAAGCAGGCCCATGACGGAGCCTTTGTAGCGGCCCACCACTTCGCGCCTGGTCATCTGCCCGATGAGCTGGCGGTTGCGCCACAGGCTGCGCGCCAATGCGGTGAGTGAGGTGGGTTGTGCGGCGTGGGGGTTCATGCAAATACTTCGGCCTGCGCGAGGCGTGTGCCGGCCTTATCTTTCGCGGAGAGTTGTGGCGATGCATCGGCGGGCCACTCGACGCCAATCGCCGCATCGTTCCAGCAGATGCAGCGTTCGTGTTCCTGCGCCCAATAATCCGTCGTTTTATAGAGAAACTCGGCGGTCTCGGAAAGGACCAGAAAGCCATGGGCGAATCCTGGGGGTATCCACAGTTGGCGCTTGTTGTCGGCTGAAAGGCGGGTGCCGACCCAACGACCGAAGGTGGGCGAGCTTTTGCGGATATCGACCGCAACGTCAAAAACCTCGCCGGCCACGACGCGCACCAGCTTGCCTTGCGGTTGCCTGACTTGATAGTGCAGACCACGCAACACGTTGCGCGCAGAACGTGAATGGTTGTCCTGCACGAAATTGCAGCGCACACCGGTGACTTCTTCGAAACGCTGCTGGTTGAAACTTTCAAAGAAGAAGCCGCGCTCGTCACCGAATACTTTGGGCTCGATGATCAATACGTCGGGGATTGCGGTGGGGGTGACCTTCAATCCGGGACCCCGGCCTCGTTCAACATGGCCATCAGGTATTTTCCATAACCGCTCTTGAGCAAGGGGGCGGCCAGTTTTTCCAGTTGTAGCGCGCTGATGAAGCCGCTACGCCAGGCGATTTCTTCCGGGCAGGCAATCTTGAGGCCCTGGCGATGCTCGATGGTCTGGATGAACTGGCTGGCTTCGAGCAGGGATTCGTGGGTGCCGGTATCGAGCCAGGCATAGCCGCGCCCCATGATTTCAACCTTGAGCTGCCCGCGTTCGAGGTAGATGCGGTTGACGTCGGTGATTTCCAGTTCGCCACGCGGCGACGGTTTGAGTCCGGCGGCAATATCGAGCACCTGGTTGTCGTAGAAATAAAGCCCGGTCACGGCATAGCGCGATTTGGGTTGGGCCGGCTTTTCTTCGATGCTGGTAGCTTTGCCGCCGGCATCGAAGGCAACCACGCCGTAGCGCTCGGGGTCTTGCACATGGTAGGCGAACACGGTGGCGCCTGCGCTGTGCTGGCCGGCGCTGCCAAGCAGTTGTTGCAGGCTGTGACCATGGAAAATATTGTCGCCCAGCACCAGCGCGCTGGGGTTGTTGCCAACAAAGCCGCGGCCGATGATGAAAGCCTGTGCCAGCCCGTCCGGAGCCGGCTGTTCGGCGTAGCTAAGATTCAGCCCCCACTGGCTGCCGTCGCCCAGCAGTTGCGCGAAGCGCGGAACATCTTGCGGGGTGGAGATGATCAGGATGTCGCGGATACCTGCCAGCATGAGCGTGCTGAGCGGGTAGTAGATCATCGGCTTGTCGTAGATCGGCAGCAACTGCTTGGAAACGGCCAGCGTTACCGGGTGCAGCCGTGTTCCGGAGCCGCCGGCGAGGATGATGCCTTTGCGATTCATGCAGCTTGTACCTCGTGTTGATCGCCAACTTGTTGACTCTAGATTCTACCCGATAGCGCTTGCTTTTCAGAGAAACGATCCACGCGAAGCTTTCGACGTATTTGGAAAAGGTTCCTTGAGTAGTTTGAGACTACAATAGGACGTGACTTACAATCAGATACTTACAATCAGGTAACCACAGTTGTTCGAAAGTTGTTCGAAACTTCGATGAGACCAATACCGAACATGGTTACGGAGTGTCTTAACAAAAACCGCTATATTGTGCAGGAGATGCCAGTCGCCAAGAGAAAGCGCCGCTTTCTTTTGCCTGTCATGCTTATCGGCATTTTGTGCGCATGTGCAAGCAACCCGACCTTTGATGAAGGTAAGCGATTGATTGCCGAAGGGCAGTTGGAAAAAGGGCTTGAGCTCGTCAGACAAACCGCTGACGCCAATCCGGAAAATGCGGAGTACAAGTCGTATTACGTTCACACCATCGAAGGTATGGTCTCTCAATGGCTGATACTGGCTGATACCGCGCGGGACTCCAGGCAGCCCGATGCGGCAGCCGCACTCTACAAACGGGTACTTGGGCTTGAGCCCAACAATATCCGCGCTCAAGCCGGGTTAGCGAAATTGGAAACGGATCGACGCAATGGCCAGTTGGTCAATGAAGCGGAGACACTTTTCGCCTCGGGAGACAACGATAGTGCCGACAAAAAACTTCACCAGGTCCTGACGGACGATCCTTCAAATCGTAGTGCGCGCAGCCTGCAACGGCGAATCGAAGACAAATTGGCCAAAAACACCGGGCTCACGTCTGTTTTCAAGAGCAAGGTTCATGCACCCGTCACGCTTGAATTCCGGGACGCGAACCTGCGTTCTGTGTTTGAGGTCATATCAAATGTCGCTGACATCAACTTCGTCTACGACAAGGATATGAAATCCGACTTGAGGACCACTATTTTTGTAAAGAACTCAACGATCGAGGAGGCGATTCGCGCCTTGTTGCTGACCAACCAGCTTGAGAAGAAGGTTCTTAATGACAACACCATCCTGATCTACCCGAACACCCCGGCCAAGCTGCGCGACTATCAGGATCTCATGGTCAAAAGCTTTTATCTCGCCAACGCCGATGCCAAGCAAACGCTCAACCTGATTAAAACTGTACTCAGGACCCGCGATGCCTTCGTTGACGAAAAACTGAACCTTCTGGTTGTGCGAGACACGCCGGAATCGATCCGCTTGGTGGAAAATTTGATTGCAGTCCAGGATCTTGCCGAACCTGAGGTGATGCTACAGGTGGAAGTACTTGAAGTCAGTAGAAGCCGTCTGGAACAGTTGGGGCTGCAGTTTCCGTCCCAGGTCAGTTACAGTCTGGTTGGTTCAGCCGCAGCATCGGGAACGGTCACCCCGGGAAATATCAGTCTCAAGGAGTGGCTTGGCCGCAATGCCGGGTTGGTGAGGATGACGGTAAGCGATCCGGCCTTCGTCATCAATTTATCGCGGCAGGACGGGCAGACCAATGTCCTCGCCAATCCGCGTATTCGGGTCAAGAATCACGAAAAAGCAAAGATCCAGATCGGCGACCGTGTTCCGGTAATTACCACCACCGTGTCTGGGGGTACGGGAGGATTTGCGTCCACCAACGTCAATTATCTTGACGTTGGCCTTAAGCTTGAAGTTTCGCCGACCGTCTACCTCGAAGACGAGGTCGGCATTCAGGTGGCGCTGGAGGTCAGCAATATCACCAATCAGGTTACGATTAATAGCGGGGGCGGCGCTCAAACTGTGGCCTACCAGATTGGCGCCCGCAACGCCAACACGACCTTGCGGCTGAAAGATGGCGAGACGCAAGTACTTGCGGGGCTCATCAATAATCAAGACCAGCACACCGAAAACCGGGTGCCGGGACTCAGCGACTTTCCTGTTCTTGGGAGGCTGTTTTCCAGTAATCGTGACAACGACACCAAGGATGAGTTGGTCCTCCTCATTACACCGCACATCGTGCGCAACATTGTTCGCCCCGAGGCTCGCTATACCGAGTTTCTATCCGGGACCGACGCGGCGGTGGGCTCTCCGCCAACATCGGCGTCAACGCCGGCGGCGGCGGGCACTCCGACGCCTTTCCCCGCACCTCAACCCCTTCCTGGCGCAACTGGCCCCGCAGCGCGGCCCCCGATGGGCGGATTACCCGCACCGCCCTCCATTCCCGTTCCGGCGGCTCCGTCCACCTCGCAGCTTCAGGCGCCGTAAAATTCAGCACGCATGCTGAATCCGTCCCCGGCTCGTGATCAACGGATCAGCGGCTTTACGCTGATCGAACTACTCATCACCGTACTCATCGTCGCCCTGCTCGCCAGTGTCGCGGTTCCCATGACCGAACTGGTTGTAAAACGCAGCAAGGAGCAGGACTTGAGTAGTAACCTGCGCGAAATCAGAACGGCGATCGATGCTTACAAGCAGGCTGTCGACGAAGGCAGGATCAGCAAACCCCCGGATGAGTCAGGTTATCCGCACTCGCTGGAAGTTCTGGTCGACGGCGTGATAGACCAGAAGAATCCCAAGAAGGCAAAAATCTACTTTCTGCGACGCATCCCGCGCAATCCCTTCGTGACCACTGACACCCCCAATGCGGCCGATACCTGGGGCAAACGCAGCTACGCAAGCGATGCGTCCGACCCGAAAGAAGGCAACGATGTGTTCGACGTATACTCGAAGTCGCCTGATATCGGGCTAAACGATATTCCTTATCGCGAATGGTAAGTTGGCCACGGCGGTGTCTCGCATTCACGCTGATCGAGTTGCTGGTGGTGCTGGCGATTGTGGCTACCCTTTTGGCCATCGTCACACCCCGCTACTATCACAGCCTTGACACGGCCAAGGAGGCCGTGCTCAAGGAAAATCTGGCCACGTTGCGGCAGGTGATCGACAAATACTACGGCGACAGAGGCAAGTATCCGGATAGTCTTGATGCCTTGGTGGCGCGGAAATATCTGCGCAAAATTCCGGTTGACCCGCTCACGGACAGCGCCGACACATGGGTCATTGTGCCCCCGGCCAATGCCGAGATGGGTGCAGTATTTGACATACACAGCGGCGGCACGGGCACCGGCAGCGATGGACGTGAATATCGGGAATGGTAGGTCGAACGGTTTGCGCGCCTACTATTTTTCCGCAAAGCGGAACCCCCCAGTTCGGAGGATTGCCCTGGCTGCGATAGTCCAGCGCGGATTTACCTATTTTCTGTTGCTGGTATTGATTGCCATTATGGGAATTGGCATGGCGGCCATCGGCACCCTCTCGCGCACCGAGCGAAAGCGTGAGAAAGAGGCCCAGTTATTGTTCGTAGGTGATCAATATCGGCGCGCGATCGCGCGTTACTCCACGGCCGCCGGAGGACTAAACAGACGTTATCCGATGACCCTCACGACGCTGCTGAAAGATGAAGGACAGTTGGCAATTACCCGTTATCTGCGCAATCTCTATCGCGACCCGATCACTGGCGGAAACGACTGGGGCCTTATCAAGAGAGCGGATGGAGGCATCGTCGGTGTCTATAGCAAATCCGAAGAGGAACCGCTAAAGATTGCAAATTTTCGGAAGGTCGATCAAAACTTCGAAAGTCAAAAAATGTATTCAGACTGGAAGTTCACCGTCGCCGACCTCGGTAGTTCATCGAACGCGCCTCCGGCAACGCCAAAATCACCCCTGTGAATGTGATTGCAGGGATCACAGAGCGATGAAGCGACATTTTCATTTCCCGCTGGTGTTCGGGGGAATTGGCGCGCGTCAGACAGCAAAATGCCGCCTTCCCTCCTGCGTCCGATCGTGCTGATTACTGTTGAGCTGCCTGCCCTGACCCGACTTATTTGCTGTCTTGCCCACGGGCCAAAGTGGAACCGACACTGGAAGCGGCACGCACAAACAGGGTCAGCTTGATTTGAACTTCAAGCTGGTTCGGATCACTGCCTGATCTTTCGAACTTGAGTTCGTCCAGCGAAACGGTTTGCAATTCGTTGAGCATCGCAGCCGTGAACTGCCGAACCTGCGGGTAGCTTGCCTTGAACGGCAGACTGATCTGGTAACGCTCCAGCTTCGCATCCGCCTCGCCGATCAAGCGGTACTCCGCCTTGGGCAATTGCAGGCCTTGCGCTTGTGCAAGCGCATAAATTTTCTCCAGCGCGGCAGGAATGTCTTTACCGGTTGGAAATGCATCGTAAAACTCGGCGAGTTGCGCTGAGGGCAGGCGACGCGCGGCGAGCAAAGCCCGCTCCGCCGGTCCTCCCACAGAGGTTCCCAGCCGACCGGAATGCAGGCGCCCAAGCTGCCCTTGCATCGGTGCAATCGTCGAGAGAAAGAATACCCCGCAGAAAAGCAGCAAGCCTATACCGAGCGTGCCTGGCAGACCCAGCATATTTAGTCGACGATTCAATTCGGCAGCCAGTGCTTTCATGGCGCGAATGAAGCTTCGACAGTAAATAGCAGTGGCCTGCTCGGGTCCGTCGGCTGTTCCTGGTGGCTGAGCAGATACGCCGCCGAAAACACACCGCCACCTGATAGTCGTCGCAGATAGGCCAGCATGGCTGCCTTGTCCGATGCCTCGACAGTAATGTGCACCAAATTCCTTTGACTATCGGGCTGAAGTGCAACGAGGGTAACGTCATCGCCGTGAGCTGCCTCCAGCGCCGCAAACAGCGAACCCCAAGGTAACTCAAGTTGCCGCACGATCAACGTAGCACGCTGAATCTCGTCCTGGTGCGCCTGGTCGGCCGGTGAATCGGAAGCCCTTTTAAGGCGTGATGGGTCAGTATCGCCGAGCAGTTCAAGCCGCGCTTGAATGGACTTTGTTTCTGTGCGAATCTGTTGAAACCAAATCGTGATTGCTACAGTGATCAAAACGCCCGTGAACAGAACGATCCATCCCGGCCTGCCGGGCATGTGCGGTGCGCGTTCGAAGTCGAGTCTCAGCGGGCGCATCCGTGCCGCCCCAGTAGCGCAAGCGAATAGGCTGAGTCGAGGTCGGGGTTGTAACCCGATTGTTCAGCGGACTTCAGCCGTCGCATCGACCAGCCCGGTAGCTCCGGAAGGTCCGTCGCGAATGGCGCAAACACCATCGCATTGCGGGGAACGCCAATCTCGCCAGACAGGGTCATTTCGCGTTCGAGCAGTTCGGTAAGGTCAATTGTCTGTCCCGGGTGCACGCGTGAAGTGCGTATCTGGCGCCAGCCTCCGCTGGCAATACGCGCCGAACAAACGCGCTGCGGCTCGACTACGACAAGCCAGCCATCCTCTTCACCAAGCTCACGCCGCCAACCGTTAAATACTGCCATCAATGCTGGCTGAATCGAGCGTAGTCGGTGTGGTGTGCCCGCGCACACGGCGCGCAATGCATCCAGCAGAGTGGTGTCCAAGGCACAGGCCACGCGCGCAGCGCCTTTCGTCTCCGCACTGAGCCGCAGTGACCACAGACGCGCAGCATCGCCATAGATTCTGGTGAAATGATGGCGGACGAGCGCATCGATTTCCTCTGCGCCCGTGAGTTCCTCGCTCCACGGAATCAGCGCGTAACGGGAGAAGTGGCTGGACAGCACCAACACTACATCCGCACTGCCGGGCTGATCGAGCAGCAGGGCCGCCAGCGTCTGTGTAATCGATCCCAGGTCACTTTCCGAGCCAGACAGCGGCTCGCAGGGGCGGCTTGTTTTATCCGAAATTTCCGGATGCAGCCCGCGCCGCCAACGCACCGCCGACAACCGGTCGGGTGCGACATAAACACTCAACCGGTCACGCCACAAAGGTGACACGGTTGATCTCCTGCAAAGTGGTTTTTCCGCTGCACACCGCAGCGAGCGCGGATTCACGCAGGAAGCGGGTTCCATTCGCATGCGCCGCCGCCTTGAGCTGCATCGCCGGCGCCCGACTGATGATCAGTTGGCGCAGCTCGTCATTGAGCAACAGCATTTCGGCAATTGCCTTGCGGCCGTAATACCCGGTGCCGCGACAATGGCCGCAACCCCGTCCGATGCGAAAGTTGTAGCCAGCCACTGCATCTACCGCAAGGCCGGAATCGATGATCAGTTGTGGGTCCGGCTTATCTGCGACCGCGCACTGCGGACAGATCAGCCGTAACAGCCGCTGCGCAAGTATGCCGTTCAAGGCCGACACAAAGCTGTAGAGGTCGACCTGCATATGCATGAAGCGCCCGATCACGTCGAACGCATTGTTGGCGTGAACCGTCGTAAATACGAGGTGGCCGGTGAGCGCCGATTGCACCGCGATGTTGGCCGTTTCCGGATCGCGTATTTCGCCCACCATGATGCGGTCTGGATCATGGCGGAGGATTGAGCGCAGCCCGACAGCGAAAGTCAGTCCCTTTTTCTCGTTGACGGGAATTTGCAGCACGCCCGGAAGCTGGTATTCGACCGGATCTTCAATGGTGACGATTTTGTCGGTACCTTTGTTGATCTCGGTGATCGCGGCGTACAACGTGGTGGTCTTGCCACTGCCGGTCGGTCCGGTCACCAGCAACATGCCGTAGGGCTCGTTGGCCATGCGCCGCAGCGCCGTCACCGCCTCGGGCTCGAAGCCCAGATTGGACAGGCTGAGCACTTTCACCGAGTCGAGCAGCGCCTGCTTGTCAAGCACGCGCAGCACCGCGTCCTCGCCGAAGATGCTGGGCATGATGGATACGCGAAAGTCTATTTCGCGACCCCGGTCAACCGCCTTGAAGCGGCCGTCTTGCGGTACTCGCCGCTCTGTAATATCGAGTTCAGCGAGAACCTTGATGCGTGAGATGGCCTCTTCGGCCTGGCGCGAATCGGGAATGCTCTTGACCTGGTTGAGCAGGCCGTCGATGCGGAACTTGATCACGAGGCCGGCTGCGATGCTCTCAAAATGGATGTCGCTGGCGCCGTTCTTCAACGCATCGCGCAGCGTCGAACTCACCAGCCGCACGACTTCGCTCGATTCACCGCTGATCGCGATCAGCGACAAGTCTTCGACACCGCCATCCGTAGATTCCCTGCGCTTCGCCCTGCGCTCAGCCACCACACTGTCCAGCGCCTGAAATTTTTCCTCGTGCTGGGCCAGGTAAGCCTGAAGGTCAGTGAAATACGTCAGTCGCCAGGAAAATGGTTCAGCGATCTTCTCTTCGACCCAGGATTGAAGATCGGCCCCCAGCGGATCATCAAGTACCACAAGGAGCATACCCTGCATATCGCGGGCAGTGAGGCAGTGGCGCTGAATGGCTTCAGGGTACGAGATGACATCAAAAGCCGGCGCAAGGTCGCGCAGCTCCGTCATCGACAACGGTTCGAAGCGGAAACTGGCGCCGAGCCTCGCGATGAACAACTCGGCAGGCAGGCTGAGCTGCTCATCAAGCACCTCGACCGCGCGGCGTCCGGTTGCAAGCGCGTCAGCGCGGGCGCGGCGCAATTCCTCGGGCGTAACAATCTCGGCCGGCGACGAGGGCTGAAAACTCATCGAATATTGCCCGCCAGATCGAATATCGGCATATACATGAGGATGACTATACCCCCGATCACCAGGCCGATCACCGCCATCAGCAGCGGCTCGAACATGCGCGTAAACCAGTCGAGCCAGTGGGCGATCTCCTGCTCGTGAAACACAGCGATCCGCTCCATCATCTCGCCCATGTTGCCGGCACGCTCACCCACCGCCAACATGCGCAGGGCGACCGGCGTGGCCAGATGCTCGGCCTCCATGACCTGCGAGATCGGACGGCCGGCGCTGACCTGGGTGACGGCCCGCGCCAGCCCTGCGCGCAAGGCCGGCCGCAGCAACCCGGAGGTCATGCTCATGGCGGTCACCAGCGGCACACCGCCGCGCAACAACATGCCCACCGTGCGGTAAAAGCGCGATAGTTGGTAGGCAAGCAAGCGCTCATGCAGGCTCGGCACACGCCACAGCCGGTCCTCGATCCAGGCCGCGGCCCGACCGGTGGTGACAGCCCATACGCAGGCGGCAACAGCCACAGCAATGGCGCCCAGGATCAGCGCCGCGTGCGCCTCGACCGTGCTGCCCCATGCCATCAGCCATTGCGACAACAACGGCAGCTTGCCACGCCCGACATCCTCGTAGACGTGGCTAAAGCGCGGCACCACATAGAACATGAGGAACATGACCACCATCCCGCCCACGCCCAGCAACAGCAAGGGATAGATGGACGACGTCAGAATCTTGCGCTTGACCAGATCCACCTGGGTACGGTAGGCGATATAACGCGACAGCGCGTCACCAAGGTCGCCGGTCTTTTCGCTGGCGCTCACTGCCGCCACATACAAGGCCGGGAATACCGCCGGGGATTGGCGCAACGCGTGGGAGAAAGATTTTCCTTCGCGCAGGATTTCGATTAGGCGGCGTACGATTTTTTTTGCCGCCGGATTGCGCTCCTTGGCCGACAGCCCCTCCAACGCTTCGACCAGGGACAGCCCTGCCTCGAGCAGCGTGTGCAATTCCTGGCTGAAAAACAGGAGCGGGAAAGCTTTGTGGCGTTGTGCAAACGGCCAGCCGACATGGCGATCCGAACGCACTGCAAGCACCGTGTAACCTTGCGTCGCCGCCTGTTGGCGGGCATCGTCCTCGTCCTGCGCCTGAAACTCCAGCGACACGACGGCATCCGCACTGTCAACCGCCTTGATCTGGAAGCGCATCCCGCCGCCTACCAGTTGGTCACATCCGCGGCCTCATCGCTGCCGCCGGGTTGGCCGTCTTTACCATAAGAAAGCAAATCAAATTCTCCATGTTCCCCGGGCTGGCGATAGATATAAGCATTGCCCCACGGGTCGGCCGGAACCGCCTTTTTCAAATAGGGGCCGCGCCATTTTGGTTCGTTGTGCGGAGCGACGTTCAGTGCCGCTAGGCCCTGTTCAGTCGTGGGATAGTGGCCGGTATCCAGCCGGTACTGGTCGAGCGATTTATCGAGCGCATCGATCTGGGCGCGCGCCGCGCTGACTTCCGATTTTCCGATCTGGCCGAAATAGCGCGGCCCCACATAGCCGGCCAGCAGCGCGATGATAGCCACGACGACAAGAAGTTCGAGCAAGGTAAAACCGCGAACTCGATCACCCTTAAATTGAATGCGCATCTCAAGTACCGTGGGTAGTCTATTGCCTTGAATGATATTACGACGGGCGCGGCGGGTAAATCATAGGTCAAGGTCGCCTGTTTGACCAGCGGGCGAAGACGAACCCTGGGGTTTGGTGACTACTGATTGGGGATAACTCCAGGTGGCAGGGATGGTCCCGATGACAGTTCCTGAAACTAGCGCGGTGCCGTTCATCAGCCAGACGGCAACTTCTCCGTTCGGGCCGGCCAGAGAATGTCGGATTTGGCGTCGGCGTTGACAAAGGTGGTTGAGCCAAAGGTTCTGGCATGGAACCTCACTTGGAAATCAAGTTGCCCTTGGTTGGCAATGAACGGACCCTGAGTGTGGCGAGTTGCTTGTGCTTAGCCGGGCTCAGGGGAAATGCTGCCGTGGACAGGGCAACGGACGGTAGGGAGGGTTCCGATGGGGTGTTATCCGGAATGTCCAAAGCGCACGTGCGTTTGCGGACAGCGCCAAAATCAACCACGCCATGCGGTTTAAATGGCGATGAAATGTATCGGCCAAGCGTGACACTACATGATCTAGTGAACATTGAAGTCTTCATGGTTCTCCTCCGAGCTTATTGGTTGGCTGACACCAAAATGAATAGTTTCGAAGGATACCGCAGGGCGTCTTCCTGCGGGTTGTCGTGTCGGCCATGGGCCGTGCTAGTTTGCCGGCGTTGGCATGGGCATCGCATCCTCAGGCCGGGCTGGCAAAAATGGCATGGGACCAGGAGATGCCGGAAGGATCGGCATACCACCCGCCGTGGACGGGGAAATAGGCATGGTGGTCGAAGTGGGCGGGGAAATAGGCATGGTGGTCGAGGTCGGCGGACGAATATCCATGCCAGGAATATTCACCAAGTCTGTTCCGGACGGCTCAGTGGCCGGCGCGGCAGCGCGGGACTGGCCGTCGGATGAGCTATTTGGCGTGTAGGACCCGCCGTCCTGCGGCGCCATCGTTACAGTCGAGGCCGAATCACTGTAAGGCTGCGTCGCGCCGACTATCCCCGACGCTGCAGCAATCGTGGGGGTAGATGTCTGCGCCTGATTCCCTGCCCATGCGGGCGCCACTGGTGCCGGCATGGCCGAAAATGCGATTGAGACCTTTCGCTTCAGCGGCAGATAAACAAGGTCGAGACCATCGTCGCGGATGGCCTTCACCTTGTATTGGTCGCCCAGTAATTTACCCGGAGCGGCGGCGTACCAGTCATCCCCCCGCGACAAAAAGACCTTGGCGACCCCACCTTGAGCAGTGATCTTTCCCATATAGGAAAATGGGAAAGGGGGCACGACGGGTGGTGGTGCAGCCCCTTGCTTGGCAACCGGCGCTGCGTGGCGCGCAAACAAGTCGGCGGAAGTGCCGGCGTTAATCGGTGCGCGCCGCAGTTTGACTATCCAGTCATTCCCTATGGGCGGGTGAATGCCGGCAGCAGAGGTATTGCGTTCAACGACAGTGTTCGCAACAGATGGGTGCGCCACCAAGGCTATGGTCGCATAGGTAATCACCGCGCAAAGAGGCAGCGCCAACTTCCATATGCGTCCTGATCGATGTGAAATTCTCATCAAACTCTCAGTTGAGGGGCAATCAACGCCCAAAAGCAGCGTTATTGTTTTTGGGCCAGCTTTGAATGGTATCAAATATCCAGTTTTCAAAGTGGAATCGGTTGTATGCGAGCTACTCCTTTTTGCGGCCCTTTCATCCAGGCGGCAAAGTCCCGCTTAGCGCATGCATGGTTGCTGAACTACTCGGCGATCCTCGAGGCATACTGCCGTTAGTGCGCCACCCCACAAGCAGCCGGTGTCCAGCGCCAGCAGGTTCGTTTCAAGCTTCAGCCCTAACGCCGACCAGTGACCGCAGATCAAAGTGTGGTCGGCACTGGCGCGATTTGGGATGGCGAACCAGGGCAAGAAGCCAGCCGGCGCGTATTCCGGGAGACCCTTGTGACGGAATTCCATGATGCCGTCGTGTGAGCAGAAGCGCATGCGCGTCATGGCATTGACGATCACGCGCAGACGATCCCAGCCGCTGAGCTCGTCGCGCCAACTTGCCGGTGTACCGCCCCACATGTGGGCAAGGAAGCCGCGATAGTTTTCCGAAGTCAATGCGGTGCACACCTCTGCCGACAGCGTTGCGGCCTCTGCAACCGTCCATTGTGGCAGCAGCCCCGCATGCACCATGGCGAATTCGCCTTCGACATGCAAGAGCGGCTGCTGACGCAACCATGTGATCAGTTCATCGCGATCCGGTGCATTCAACACCGGCCCCAGTGTGTCTTCCGCATTGCACCTGCCGTAGCCTTCGGCTTGCATGACGAGATGCAAATCGTGATTGCCGAGCACCGTCACCGCACGATCACCCAGACCTTTCACGAATCGCAGCACTTCCAGCGATTGCGGACCGCGATTGACCAGATCGCCGACGAACCAGATTCTGTCCCGTGCAGGATCGAAGTTCAGGTCGTCCAGCAGCATTCGCAGTTCGTTATAGCAACCCTGAACATCGCCTATTGCATAAGTCGCCATCGCGTCTCAATGATCGGCGGGCCGATATTCGGAAACCCACTGCTGAAGAGCTGCCTTTACCTCGGCTTCGCTGCGCTGAGACTGGTTCAACCATTCGCCCAGATCCTTCAGCCATGCGCCGTCCGGCGCGCCTTCAGCCTTGGCGACGCGCAGTTTTGGATGGGGCGTGGGCCGCGTTGTTTCGCTGTCGGCAAGCAATTCTTCGTACAACTTTTCGCCCGGACGCAGCCCGGTGAACGCGATTTTGATATCGTCTTCGCTGAAGCCGGAGAGGCGGATCATGTCGCGCGCGAGGTCGGCGATCTTGATCGGCTCGCCCATGTCGAGCACGAAGATTTCACCGCCCTGCGCCATCAAACCGGCCTGCAACACCAGTTGCGCGGCTTCGGGAATCAGCATGAAGTAACGGATGATATCGGGGTGCGTCACGGTCACCGGCCCGCCGTGGGCGATCTGTTCGCGGAACTTGGGAATCACGCTGCCGCTGGAACCCAGCACATTGCCGAAGCGCACCATGACGAAGCGGGTGCCGTGTCCGCCGGTGTTTTGCAACGCCTGACACACCTGCTCGGCGAGCCGCTTGCTGGCACCCATCACGTTGGCAGGATTGACGGCCTTGTCGGTCGATACCAGCACAAACTTGGCGACGCCATGGGCCAGTGCCGCACGCGCCACGCGCTCGGTGCCGAGTACATTGTTGCGCACCGCCTCCCATGCGTTTTCCTGCTCCATCAGCGGTACGTGCTTGTAGGCGGCGGCATGGAACACCACCTGTGGCCGAACCTTTGCAAACACGTGGGCTAGCCGGGTTTCATCCTTGACGTCGCCAACAATGCAGCGGATGGACAATGCGGGGAAGTGGGCGGAAAACTCCTGTTCAATGGTGTAGAGGGCAAACTCGGACAACTCGTAGAACACTAGACTGGCCGGCTCAAAGCGGGCGATCTGGCGACACAATTCGGCGCCGATGGAACCGCCAGCGCCGGTGACCAGCACCACCTTGGCGGTCAACAATCTGTGCAAGCCGGCGTCGTCGAGCTGCACTTGCTCCCGGCCGAGCAAATCTTCCAGCTCGACCTTGCGAATGCTTGAAATCGAAACGCGGCCCGAGAGCAGATCGTCGAGCCCCGGCACAGTCAGCACGGTCAGGCCGGCGGCGGCGGCCAGCTCGGCGGCGTGACGGCGCTGCGCCGCCGAAGCCGCCGGCATGGCGATGATGGCGTGACGTATCTCCGCTTTGCGGGCCTGTTCGGCAATGCCCTTTACCGCGCCGAGGATGGGCACGCCATTCAACTGGCGACCCTGCATCGCCGCATCGTCGTCGAGCAAGCCAACCACCCGCCAGTCTTGACTCCGCGCCAGTTCCCGCAGCAGTGTGGCCGCCGCGTCTCCGGCGCCAATAACAAGCACCGGTTCACCCACGTCGGCGCGGCCGGAAAACAAATGGCCGTCCTTCCATGCGCGGTAGCCGAAACGAACGCCGCCCATGATGACCACCAGCAACAGCGGTTCCAGCACCAACACCGAACGCGGAACAAAGTGCCCTTTCTGGAGCATGAGCAGTGCAGCGGGTGTTGCCAGCGCCGCAACGCCACATGCCATGAGGATGCGCTTGAGATCGGGCACACTGGCGAAACGCCAGAGGCCGCGATAGAGGCCGAACGCGTAGAAACACGCGCCTTGAACCACCAGGACGGCCGGCAATGCCGACCACATGGCGGCCATAAAGTCCGGCGGAATGTCGAAGTTGAAACGCAGCCAGTAGGCGACGAGCCAGGCCACCGTGGCGGCAGCCAGGTCATGCAGAAACACCAGCACACTGCGGTAAATCATCGCGTCCTCTGATACCGCGTCCAGCGGCGGTCAATCACGAGCATCAGCGAAGCCAGGCTGGCTGCGAGAATTAGCAAGCCGGCCAACTGCGCACTCGGAGCAGCACGGCGCAGGGCCAGCGCGATAATCGCAACAGTCAACATCAGCGCATATTCCGCCAGCGCCAGACGCCGATGTGACCAGCCCATCCGCACCAGCCGCTGATAGTAATGATCGTGGTGAGCCTCCCATATTCGCTCTCGCTTCAGCATTCGGCGGAACAGTGTAAAGCTTGCATCAACGGTGAAGGGCGCAAACACCAGCAGTGGAAACCACGCCGCCCACAGCCCTGCACGCCAGCCGATGATGCCAATGGCGCCAACAAGAAAACCGAGCGGAACGGAACCTGCATCACCCAGGAAGACCCGGGCCGGATTGAAGTTGAACAACAGAAAACCTGCGGCGGCAGCTGCAATGCAGGCGCACGCCAGCGCCAGATTTGGCGCACCATCGATCGCGGCGACGGCAAGACAGGAGAAGCCGATCAATGCCATGCCGCCCGCCAGACCATCGGCGCCATCCATGAAGTTGTAAAGGTTGGTGCACCAGACGATTACAAAAACCGCTACCAGTGCAACGAGGGGTGGAAGCGCCACGACAAGAACGAAAGCGATCGCGGCGACAAGATGGGAACCGAGGCGCAGCCCTACCGGCAAACCGAGGCGGTCATCACAATAGGAGATGAGGCACAGCATCCCCGCGCTTAACGCCGCCACCTTTAGCACCTGTGTTGATGGTAGCAGCAGCCAGGTCGCCAAAATCACCGGCACCATGATGAACCCACCGATGCGCGGCACCGGCTGTGTGTGCAGCGAGCGGTGGTTGGGCTGGTCCTGCGCGACATGCGCGGCGAGACCCGACGCCAGCATGGCAGTGAGACTTGCTGCGGTGAGCAGGAATGCGAGCGCCGGCAGGTAATAGCTATCCGGCATTATGTTCAAACATCAAAATCGGGCTTCGTTAGGGTTTGGTAAAAAACTGCGGGACACGTGAAAGCAGCTTCTTCACGATGAAGAGCCATGTTACCGGCAGGCGGTTTTTCTTGCAGGCTCGATAGGCCTCAATGTTTCCCTTGATGATATTGACAATGCTGTTGTTGGACGCACCGCCAACGCGCATTTTTACCAGGATTGTCGGCAGGTAAACCGGGCGAATGCGGTGGACTTCCAGAAAGCGCATGGTCAACTCGAAATCGGCCTGGCGCTGAAACTCTGGATCGAATCCGCCAAGTCTTTTATAAATCCCGCGGCGCACGAAAAACGTCGGGTGGGCCGGCATCCAGCCGCTGACAAAGAGTCCCGGGCGATAGTCCCGCGATTTCCAGTAGCGCACAACCCGATTGGTGTCGACCGCATCGACATAGACAAGATCGGCATACACGGCGTCAACACCGGGGTCCGAAAACGGGGCGGCGACAAGTTCCAGAGCGTTCGGCATGGCATAGAAGTCATCTGCGTTCAGGAAGCCGATGATATCGCCACTAGCAAGGGCAAGCCCCTTGTTCATCGCATCATAGATGCCGCCATCCGGCTCCGAGACGACATGCGCCAGACGCTGGCGGTTGCTGTTAACGATTTCCATCGTGCCATCGGTGGAACTGCCATCAATCACGATATGTTCGATGTCGGGGTGCGTCTGGGCTGCAACTGACTGTAGGGTGTCCTTGATGGTCGCGGCGCTATTAAAGCAAACGGTGATCACCGAAATCTTTAGTGTAGTTTTATGCATGGCCCGGTCATCCGCGAAGTCGCCCGCGCCAATACCCGCGTTGAAAAATGGCATAAAGCGCTGGCCACCGCGCCAGCGCCAGCTTCATGTTCCATCGCAACCATTCTGTGATCGGCAGGTGAAGCGCGTAACGACGCTGGACAATTCGCATCTCCCGGTAGGCTTGGATAATTCTCTCCGGGCGGTTACTGACACCACCCAGCGCCATGCGCGCCTGAATCCGGCCGGCGAAATACTGACCTCTCAATGGAGAACTACGCAGCAGAAATTCCCAGTCGCCGAAGATCCCGAAATCGGCATCGAACCTGCGTTCGGCAAACAGTCGTCGATGATGCGCCATGCCCGTGTGCGGCAGAGACATCCAGCGGCGTAGCCGTTGCGCTTCCTTGTCCCACGGCAGCATGTGTCTTGTCTGGAGCGTGTGTCCTGATGCTGAATCAACGACGGCCAGGTCGCCGTATAGCAGATCGCAGCATGAATCCGTCTGCTCCACCGTCGCGAGCCAGGCGTTTTCCACCCGATCATCCGTGCCGAGAAACAGGATCCACTCGCCAGTGGCGAGCGCCACGCCCTTGTTCCAGGCATCATAAATGCCACGGTCGGGCTCGCTGACGGCAACGCTGATCACGTCCCGGCTCACCCTGATAATTTCTTCGGTTTCGTCGGTCGAACCGCCATCGACGACGATCCATTCAAAGCCATGACAGTCAAGGCCGCGGACATGGGCAACCATTTCAGCCAAGGCCGGGGCGCTGTTGAAGGAGGCGGTCAAGATTGAAATTTTCGGGGCGCTGGCCATCTCTGGGTCAATGATTTTGCAATGGGGCAAGTCGGCATCTTGATGTCGCAACCCGTCATCCGACTCGGCCGGGGAAATTTGCCCGCTTAATCGAGCGACTCTGACATCATTTTACGAACCACGTCGCCAACATCGTGCTTCGCCTTCCAACCCAGTTTTGACGCTGCCATCGTCGCATCCGCTCGGCTGTCTGGAATATCCGAGGGTCGAAACAAGTCACGACGAATCTCCACATGATCACGCCATTCGAGACCCGCCTCCTTGAACGCGAGTTCCAGAAAAAACTCAAGGCTGACACTTCGGCCAGTGGCGATGACGAAATCCTCGGGAGTGTCCGCCTGTAGCATCATCCACATTGCTTCGACATACTCGGGCGCCCACCCCCAATCGCGGACAATCCTGGTATTTCCGAGTACAAGCTTTTCTCGGGGATCGGAAGCCATCCTTCTGGCTGCATCGCAGATTTTTTTGGTCACAAACCGCCCCGGACGCAGCGGTGACTCATGGTTGGACAAGACTCCGGTACAGGCACGCAGACCGTACGCTTCCCTGTAGTTCGCGACCTGCCAGTGCGCCGCTGATTTTGCCACCGCGTACGGACTGCGTGGCGCGAATAGGGTGGTTTCCTTTGCCGGCGTTCCGGCAGTGTCGCCAAAACACTCACAGGACCCGGCGTTGTAAAAACGAATATCGCGCGAAAGAAACCGGATCACCTCGAGGATGTTCAATGTCCCGATGGCAATGCTTTCCATTGTCTCCACCGGCTGCTCGAAAGACAGACCGACCGAACTTTGCCCCGACAGGTTGTACACTTCCTGCGGCTCGACACGACTCATCACGCTCAGTACGCTACGAAAATCGTTGGGCGCCATGGACAGGGTTTCGACCTCGCCGTGAATACTCAATCGTTTAAGGTTATGAAAGGATGACATTTGGGCGTCGCGGGAGGTTCCAAAAACCCGATAACCCTTTTTCAGCAGCAAACGGGCGAGATAGGCGCCGTCCTGCCCGCTCACTCCACAAATCAGCACAGATTTCATTTCGCTCCTTATCCTTACCGTGTGCGAGACAAAGTTTGGTGATAGACGGCCAGTGTTTGGTCCGCACAATTCTGCCAGCTGAAGCGCTTGGCCCGCTCCCGGCCGCGCTCGATAAGTATCCCGGCGAAAGTCGGGGACCCCACTACATGTTCGATTGCCAGCCTCATCTGCTCGACATCTTGGGGATCAAAGGTTTCGGCCGCGTCGCCAACAACTTCCGGCAGCGAACTCGTATTGCTACAGACGACAGGACAACCCATCGACATCGCTTCCAGCGGCGGAATTCCGAAGCCCTCATACAGTGATGGGTAGATAAACGCGGTAGCGCCTGCATAAAGTTCAGCGAGTTTTGCGTCATCGCCTGACCGATGCACCAAGCGCGCGCGCGGTACCTTGAGTGCATCGGCCAACCGCAGTTCTTCGTGGCTGAAGCCCCCGCCACCAAAGCACACCAGAGAAAACTCTCTGGCCAGCCATCGTGACTCGCCATAGGCTTTCAATAGCGTGGCGAAGTTTTTGTATCCGTGGCGTTGGCCGACGTACAGCAGGTAAGCTTGTTTTGGGCCCGACACGGCAGTTTCTTGAACTTGCGACAGTTCGGCACCGAGATATACAACGGAAGTCTTCTCTGGCGCCACATTTAGGATATCGATGAGATCCTTTCGTGTGTTTTCCGAAATGCAGACGATGTGGTCAACACGCGCGACCGCAGCGGCCTTTTCCCGGGCTGAAGTGTCAAAAGCAGATGAACTCATCGGAAACTTTTCGTGAACCATGTCGAACACCGTGAGCACGGTCGCCGCCGAGCTGGGGCCGGAACGTTTCGACGAATAATAGGTTTCATGAACGATTTCGGGACGCAGATGCTTCCAGGCTGAGGCAACAAGGACTGAGTTTAGCGCCCGGATGACGCGTCCAGTATTTCGCCACCGGGGAACCCTCCTCCCGATTAGGTTGACGCTCTGAGGACAATCCCTGATATATGCATTCACGTAGACCGGGGCGGCGATCGCAACCTGATTTTCCGGTGACATTGAGAGGTGTCTTGCCAGCTCAAAAAAATACCGCGAAACTCCACCGTACTCTTGCCGGCCAAAAATCTGATAGTCGAAAGCTATTCTCATGGTGGCCACGACGCCCTGCTCAATGCGGCACGTTTACTCAACCCGCAGCACTCCTTCGTCGCAATACTGCGTAGAACTGCGCGCGAAAAGCCTTGGAATTCAGCCGCAACAGACTCCACAAGACCCTGAGCTTCTGGCCTGCACGTGCGCCCGACATATGTTCCAGCGTATCGAGTGCCAGTCTATTGAACGGCAACGCCCAGTCGATCCATCGTTTCCGATAGTGCGCAAAGATGTCGGTCGTGTTGCTAAAACCATCGATTCCCAATTCAACCCAGCCCTTTGAAAGCCGGTTCAACTTTCCCTTCGATGCCAAATGTGTCATCAATGTCCAATCCGCGCCAAGGAAGCCGTCATTCAAATATTTCCAACTGATGATCGCTTCCCGCCTAAATAGAGAATAAAAACGGCCGTTGGCATGCCACCCGGAGAAAAACCGCGCAACGCGCTCGTACTGATCTTCAACGTCAAGAGAGGCGTCGCCCATCATGATTTGATTAAAATCACCGCCACGAAACCTGACTGGTGAGGTTGATCCAACATAGTCTTGATGATCAAGAAGAAAAGACAGGTTTCCCTCCAGAAAATCATGGGATCTAACATCGTCAGCGGCGGCCCACATGAAGAAATCCGTGTGCGCGTTTTGCAAGACGAAACTGAAGTTGGGTCCTGCTCCAAGATTTCTTTGTTGTCGAATATAGCGGACTCGCGAATCTCGAATAACGTACTCACGACAGATCGTCTCTGTACCATCGGTTGAGGCGTTGTCGGAAATGATGAGGATAAAGTCGCGAAAGCTCTGGCCGAGAAGGGAATCCAAGGCCGCCCTTATAACGGCTTCACCGTTATAAACCGGCATCCCGATCGTTATTAACGGAGATGGGTTATTTTCAGGCACGACGACCTCGCCCATCTAATGACTCCCAAAAGTCTTTTTTAACAAATATGGCCGGAACTGCGAAGACCCCAAAACTGCGGCGACAAATGCCGCGATTGCTGCGCAAACGACCCAAACGACATTACCAATTGGCCCGAGGAAAGATGGCTGGACCAAAACAGCCAGAATAATCGTCGCGCCTGCCGCCGCCGATGGAATTGCGGTATCTCGAAAAATCCACTCTCCTTTTTGTCCGCGCAGCAAACGAGCATGCATGAAGTGCATTTCGAACAACACATACCCGGCGTTAACAAGAACCCACGCCCATGCCGCACCGATAGGGCCAAAGTGTGGAACGACAAAAAATATTGCCGGCACCAAAATGGCTGCGGCCACGGTATTCACCCACACAGTCAAGCTAGTCCAGCCATAGGCGAGTTGCATCATGTACGGGATATGGATGTATCCATTCAGTATCGTTCCCATCGCCAGAACACTGACGATGGGGGATACCGATTCGGCCACCAATCTGTTGCCGGTCCAAACAAGGAGCAGTGGTTCTCCAAAGGCGATCAGCGCCAATCCGGCAGGAACGAGCATGATGGTCATGAGTTGTGCGCCCTGATGATAGGCTGCGGTAATGTCTTTCTCGTCACCACGGGTCACCAACTCGGTAAAACGCGGGTAATACGACTGTGCTATCGGGCCAATTAATTGAAAGAGCACTCCTGCCACCGCCGAAGCGAACATGTAGGTGCCAAATTTTTCAAGGGTCAACAAGCGCGACAACAATACCTTGTCGACCTGCGTGAGCAGCAAGGCCAGCACGGTCGTTACAAACATTCCTCCAGCAAATTTCCACACATCGGAAAATGCGCGCACAGAGAATACCGGCCGCCTCGTCAACACCGGGAGGCTGCGCCGGACACCCCAGCGAAGTACCAAAACGGTTGCCGCGGAAATAACGACCTGCCAGATGAAAAAAACCTGAATCGTCGGCGCAACCCAGACCAATAAAATCACGGCGCCAAACCCTCTCAAGGTGGCAAAGATTGCCGAAACCAGGTTCAGCCAGACATGCCTCTGGAAACCCAGCAGGGCACCCCGGTAAAGTCCCTCGACGAAGCGCAGGGCAGCGACCACTCCCATCAACGTTATCGCATGGGCAACATCCGCTGTCGGCAGCGCTTGAGCATTCAACCAATCCCCCGCAATCCACCTCGATGCGATACAAAGGGTGACTGCAATCAGCAACGCCATCGCGCAACAGACAATCTCGAAGGTGCGGACCAGATCCCAGATCGAGGCCATCGAGTGCGCGCCAGCCGTGTATCGCGCAACTTCACGATTCAGGGTTGGGGTCATCCCCATATCCAGCAGGGACAACCATGCCTGCAGTACGGCAAAAAGCCCGATCAAACCGTAGGCTTCCATGCCAAGATACTTGATATAGAGTGGAACGAAGGCCAAACCCATCAGGGCCGTCCAGCCCTGACCAAGGTAGTTGGCGAAGAGATTTTTTCTAAGAGCCATTGAGGGTCGCCCCGTTACTGCCCAACGCGTTATTTCACTCGTTTCAGGTATCCATCCGGCGCAACGGTGATGAGTAATTTGTGATCGATACTTTTGTCGATCTCAAACTCTGGATGAGTCTTGAGATATTCCCAGACTGCTGTCTTAGGGTTGTTTCCCCTACCCCATGGACGGTTTGGAAAACTATCCTCCGGTAGGTCCTCAATGACAGTGTCAAATACAACGCAATAGCTTTGAGGAGTAACAAGCCCAGCGTATGCGTTTAGTTCCCCTAACACATGCTCATGTGTGTGATTCGAGTCAAGAAACACGAGTACTTTCTTTTTACCAGCTGCTTGCATGCGTACTTCAGCTACCACTTCCTCCGCTAGGCTAGAACCCTGGATCATCGTGATACGACGAAACATGGGGTGGACCTCAATTGCTGCACGATTGTGCGGTCGAATGTCGATATCGACACCAAGCACGCGCGCATCCGCCGGACCCCCACATGCCGCATTCAATTCAAGCATGGACGCCGAAAATATTAACGAGCCCCCATGGGCGATGCCGGTTTCGATGATGAGATCTGGTTGCACCTGCCATATAACCTCCTGCATGGCGATCATGTCTTGTGGGTATTGAATGACTGGACGGCCAAGCCATTCGAAGTGGTAAGAATATTTTTTTGCGTTGGCAAGACTCATCCAATCGTGCGACGCGCCCGCGAGTACGGGATCCCCTCCTTGGATGGCAACTTCCTCGGTACATTCCTGCCTGAACTGTTCGTAGATAGTCATCTGCGCCTTTCTGTCTGTTCCTAAACTTAAGTTGGCGACCTTACGGCCGCATTAAATATTTTTCACTATCCGCGCTGGATTGCCCACGGCAACAACCCCTCCCGGCAAATCTCTCGTCACTACTGCACCGGCACCAACCACTGTGTTGTCGCCGATCATGATCCGAGGCAACACCACAGCCCCCGCGCCGATTAACACGTTGTTACCAACCGTCACGCAGCCGCATAGGGTCGCCCCCGGGGCAAGATGAACACCGTCTCCCAGCACGCACTCGTGGTCCGTGGCTGCACAGTGGTTGATGATGCACGCCTCTCCTAAGCGCGCGCCGGTAGCCACGACCGCTTGTGCCAGTACCTGGGTACCTGCGCCGAGCGACGCCGTGGGACACACTGATGCTTGGGGATGTACTAAGGCCGCAACCTGCACACCGTGCACCCGAAAGAATTCATGGATGGCCCGCCGATCATTGCCGCGCGCGCCACCAATTGCGGCTAGGCCGAACAAATCGTGTCGATTCTGCTCGCCTGCATGCCAGCGTGCAAACCCGTCTTCGCCGATGTACAAGGGCACCCCCGCCAAAACCGAAGCCGCTTGCGGGTTATTATCGAACAGCGCTACCACCTCCCCGCCACGCAAAGCTATGAGACTGGCCAGCACTTTGGCGTGCCCAGCGCTGCCCCAAAGCACGTAGCGCATGCGGTCAATCATTTAAAAACTGCCGAGTGATATCGATCACCCGATCCTGCTCCACTAAAGTAATGTCGTGGAAGCTAGGCAAATTTATCGCACGCTGCGGAATAGCCCATGCGTTCACATTTCTCTGCTGATTTTCAAACATCGGCAAACTGGATAGCGGATGGAAGAAAACCCGTGCATCAATGTTCTCCGCCGCAAAGGCCGCTTGAAGATTATCGCGGGTTACTCCGGTTTCGGCGGTAAACACTAATGTTGGCATCCAGTAGCCGTTCGTCGTCCCGAGCTTTTCAGGGTTCATCGTCACCCCTGGCAATTTGCCGAGCTGTGCATGGTAATAGGAAAAAATTTCCCTCTTACGCTGTATCAGTTCTTCAACCCGTTCCAATTGGGCACAGCCGATGGCCGCCTGAATGTTGGACATCTTGTATTTGAAACCGATGGCGTCTGGCCAGAATTGCTTGGTTTGTCCGCGTGCCCTGCCGTGATTCGACAGGGTCAGCACCTTTTCGTAAAGCGCTTCCTCGTTGGTGATGAACATGCCTCCCTCACCCGTGGTGAGCGTTTTTGTGCCGTGAAAAGAAAAGGTCCCGAAATCTCCCATCGTGCCGGCATGGTTGTCATGCCGGCGTGAACCAATTGCTTCGGCGGCATCTTCGATGACGGGTATGCCGTGGCGTTTTCCTATTTCGAGCAGACGATCCATTTCGCAGAGATTGCCATAGAGGTGTACGGCAATGATCGCTTTGGTGCGCGCGGTGATCGCGGCCTCGGCACGATCTGGATCGATGCACCAGGTGTCGGGCAGGATATCCACGAACACCGGCTTGGCGCCGAGATACGTTATCGGTGCGGCAGAGGCAATCCAGTTGGTGTCAGCGAGGATCACCTCATCTCCAGGGCCAACGCTCAGTGCCGCCAGCCCCATGTGCAATGCACCGGTACAACTCGAAGTGGCGATGGCGTACTTCGCGCCGGTAAATTCGCGAAACATCGCTTCGAATCGATGGATGTATTCGTAACAGCGCTCGCCCCAGCCGTTACGCGCGGCGTCGGTAGCGTAAGCAACTTCCTGCTCGGTAATTGAGGGCTTGGTGTAGTAGATGCGGGAACTCATTGCACTTCCAATTTTGGCACTGCGGTGACGAATTTTCCGCCCCATTCGTTGACATAGCTCAGCTGTTTCGTCACTTCATCCCTCAGGTTCCAGGGAAGGATGACAACGTAGTCGGGTTGTTCCTCTTTAATGCGCGACTCGAGGACGATGGGGGTGCGGCTTCCGGGAAGATACTTGCCCTGCTTTTCGGGGTTTCGATCCACGACATATGGCAGCAAGTCGGGACGAACTCCAGCAAAGTTCAACAAGGTATTCCCTTTGGCTGCTGCGCCGTAGGCGGCAACTTTCTTCCCGGCACGCTTGGCATCAATCAGAAATTCAATGAAATCATTTTTCACTTTTTCGGCACGGGACTGAAAGCCGGTATAAAACGCGGGCGTCTTGATGCCAGCTTGTGTTTCGCACATCAACAATTCGTTTACGCGTGCGCTTGTTTCATGGATGCCAGATGCTTGACGCTGGGCAAACACTCGCAGACTGCCGCCGTGCGTGGGCAGTTCTTCAACATCGAAGATCGCCAGACCGTTGCGCGCGAAGATGCGCGTTACAGCGGTGAGCGACAAGTAGGAAAAGTGCTCGTGGTAGATGGTGTCGAACTGGTTCTCCACCACCAGCCGCAGCAAATGCGGAAACTCGAAGGTGACGACCCCCGCGGGCTTGAGCAGGTGCGTGAAACCCGAAACAAAATCGTTGATGTCGGGCACGTGGGCCAGCACATTATTGGCGGCGATGAGATCAGCCGACCGGCCCTCTGCGACAAGCTTTCGCGCAAGAGCGGTGCCAAAGAATTCTTCGACGATTTCGATACCGCGCCCACGCGCTGCGGTGGCGGTGCTGGCGGTCGGCTCGACACCGAGGCAAGGAATGCCGCAGGCCTTGAAGTATTGCAGGAGATAACCATCGTTGGCGGCGATCTCGACAACATGGGCGGTGGGGCCAAGTGCAAGGCGGGCGGTCATGTCGGTGGCATAGCGCTCGGCATGGGCAAGCCAACTCGTGGAGAAAGAACTGAAGTAGGCGTAGTCAGCGGAAAACAATTCTTCGGCGCCGGTGGTGTCTTCGGTTTGCGCCAGCCAGCATTCGGTGCATACCAGCACGCGCAGGGGAAACCATTTTTCCGGGGCACGCAGCGCGGCCTCGGTCAAGTAGGCATTGGAAGGCGGGGCGCTGCCGAGATCGATCAGCGGTAGTGTCAAGCTGGTACCACAGTGGCGGCATTTCATGTGACGACGCCCTTGAACTCGGCGCCGATGAGTGGGTGAGTACGGTCACGGTCGGAAAGTTCAGCAACTGCCAGCGGCCAGTCGATAGCGAACCTTGGATCGGCGATGTTGAGTGCGCCTTCGGCCTCGGCGTGGAACGAGGCACTGTGCAGATAAATGAGTTCGCAATCTTCAACCAACGCTTGAAAACCGTGAGCGAAGCCTTCCGGAATCATCAGGCTGCGCTGGTTATCGGCGGAAAGAATTTCGCCGTGCCATTGCAGGAAAGTGGGCGAACCCTGGCGCAAGTCGACGGCAACATCGAAGATCTTTCCTTTGAGGCAGTTCACAAGTTTGCTTTCGGCATGCGGCGGGCGCTGGAAATGCAACCCACGCACGGCGCCTTGCTTGCGCGTGAGGGTGTGGTTGATCTGGGCAACGGGTTTGTGCCAGCCGACCTGGTGGAACTCTTCGGCACAATAGAGACGGGCAAGGAAACCACGTGGATCGGCGATGGGCTTGCGCTCAACGCACATGAGGCCAGACAGCGGCGTGGGGTGAAAGACGAAGCGGGACATGCCTATTGTTCTACTAACTGACGCGCGTATTGGGCAATCTGGGCCAACGTGCCTTGGCGCATGTCGGCGCCCTTGCGCCATGCGGCGTGCCACTCCAGGGTCTTGTCGAGTGCCGTTGCCAGTGACCAGCGGGCTTTCCAGCCGAGTCGCGCATGTGCCTTGCTGCTGTCCAGCTTGAGATAGTTTGCCTCATGCAGGTGTGAAGACGTATCGCGCTTGTAAGTGGTGCCTGGAACAGCAGCAATCAGACGGTCGACTATCCAGGATACCGGACGGGCATCTTCGTCTTCGGGGCCAAAGTTCCATGCTTCCGAGAATGCTCCAGCATCGTCGCAAAGCCGTTCGGCCAGCAAAAGATACCCGGATAACGGCTCCAGAACATGCTGCCATGGGCGAGTGGCGTTTGGCGAACGCACTGGCATCGTGACGCCCGCATCCATGGCACGCAGAAAATCGGGAATCAGGCGATCCGTTGCCCAGTCGCCGCCGCCAATGACGTTACCGGCGCGGGCGCTGGCCAGCGCAACGCCGGCCTGCTTAAGAAAAGCAAGGCGATATGCGGCGGTAACCAGTTCGGCGCAGGCCTTGCTGCTGGAATACGGATCGTGGCCGCCGAGTGGCTCGCTCTCGCGATAACCCCGCTGCTGTTCGCGGTTTTCGTAGCACTTGTCGGTGGTGACGACGACTACGGCACGTACACTTGGCGTTGCGCGTACCGCTTCGAGCAAGTTAACGGTGCCCATGACGTTGACGGCGTAAGTTTCGACCGGCGCCGCATAAGAATAACGAACCAGCGATTGCGCCGCGAGGTGAAACACGATGTCCGGCTGCGCTGATTGCATGGCGGCAGTGAGTGTTTCGGCATTGCGGATATCTGCAATGTTGCTGCGCATGTTTTCAGCGACGTTGGCAATGCTGAAAAGATCGGGCGCTGTCGACGCTGCGAGCGCATACCCATGCACCTCCGCACCGAGCGATTGCAACCACAGGCAAAGCCATCCGCCCTTGAAGCCTGTGTGGCCGGTGACAAAGACCCGCTTGCCACGCCAGAATTCAGGATTCACGACCAGGTTTTCCACGGGGCCTTGCCACGCTGCCAAAGATCTTCGAGGTGAAGCTTGTCGCGCAGCGTATCCATCGGCTGCCAGAAACCGGGGTGCTCGTAAGACATCAGATTCCCGTCTGCCGCCAATTTAGTCAGCGATGTTCCTTCCCAAGAGGTGTCGTCACCGGCGATGTAGTCCAGGCACTTCGGCGAGAGCACAAAAAATCCACCGTTGATCCAGCCGCCATCCCCCTTGGGTTTCTCGGTAAAGCCTTGCACGGTGGTTCCATCCAAACTCAGCGCGCCATAGCGCCCCGGAGGCTGCACAGCGGTGACCGTGGACAACTTACCGTGGCGTCGATGAAAGCCGACCTGGCTCGTAACATCGATATCGGCAACACCGTCGCCATACGTGAAGCAGAAAGCTTCTTCGTCTTTGACATAACCGGCCACCCGCTTGAGCCGGCCACCTGTCGCAGTGTCATCGCCGGTATCGACCAGCGTGACACGCCATGGCTCAGCATTACGCTGATGCACTTGCATTTCATTATTTGCCATGTCGAACGTCACATCCGACATATGCAGAAAGTAGTTGGCGAAGTACTCTTTGATCAAATAACCCTTGTAGCCGAGACAGATCACGAAGTCATGGACGCCGTGGGCCGAATAGATTTTCATGATGTGCCAGAGGATCGGCTTGCCACCAATCTCAACCATGGGTTTGGGCCTGACTGTCGTTTCTTCGGAGAGTCGCGTGCCAAGCCCGCCGGCAAGAATCACAGCTTTCATGTTGCTCGCTCAGTCGAATAGCGGTTGCAGAAATCCTGGTACGCGCGCTCTATGCCGCGCACCAAGTTTTGTTTCGGCGTCCATCCCATGTGCTTCATGCGTGACACTTCCAGGAGCTTGCGCGGCGTGCCATCCGGCTTGGTGGTATCAAAGCGTAACCGGCCCTTGAAACCCACAACGTCCGCCACCTGCCGAGCCAGATCGTTGATGCTGTGGTCTTCACCAGACCCGATATTGATCAGTGGCGTCCGATCCGCTGCGGTCAGCGTATCAAAGCGGTCTTCCGGCAAGCCCATCAGAAATACGCTGGCCTCGCCTAAATCATCCGAATAGAGAAACTCCCGCTTCGGCGTCCCCGAACCCCATACCACCACCTCTTCATCACCCCGTTGCTTCGCTTCATGCGTCTTGCGGATTAACGCAGGCAGTACATGGGAGCCAGCCAGGTCGTAATTGTCGCCCGGCCCGAAAAGGTTGGTCGGCATCGCCGCCAGGAATTTCGTGCCGTATTGCCGGTTGTAACTCCAGCACATTTCGATGCCCGCGATCTTGGCAAGTGCATAAGACCGATTGGTTGGCTCGAGTGGGCCCGTGAGCAGGTACTCTTCCTTGATCGGCTGTGGACAATCACGCGGATAGATGCAGGAAGAGCCGAGGAACAACAAGCGCCTCACTCCGATCCGATGTGATTCGTGAATCACGTTCGTCTGGATCGCCAGATTCTGTTGGATGAATTCGGCCGGATAAGTGTTGTTGGCGAGAATGCCGCCGACCTTGGCGGCGGCGAGAAACACATAGTCCGGCTTTTCGCGTCCAAAAAAGAGT
>JAYUGL010000091.1:0-6193 GCA_043738385.1 Sterolibacteriaceae bacterium | reverse complement strand
GGCACAGAGCAGCCAGCGGGAAAGATCGCTGAAAGCGGACACTCGACAGAGGCTCCGTATCGAATCAGATTTTCGCGGCGGACATCAATCTTTCGCCAGCACATTAATGATCGGGCAATCTGTCCCGCCGCCATTCGCGTGACACTGCTGCACGAGTCCGCTTAGCGCTTGCCGCATAGCGGCAAGGTCGGCCATTTTCTGCTCGATCAATGCCAGCTTGCGGGTGGCCAGCGCCTGCGTATCAGCACATGCGTAACTCTCGTTCAGGCGCAACAACCCACCCACTTCGGCCAACGTGAAGCCGAGCGCCTGCGCACGCTTGATGAAGCGCACCTGCTTGGCCTCTCCCGCCGAGTAGCGCCGATGGCCGCCTAGTGGCTTGACGGGTTCTTCCAGCAGCCCGCGCCGCTGGTAATAACGGATCGTCTCAACGTTTACCCCAGTGGCGCCGGCCAACTTGCCGATGGTTAGTTTTGTCGTCATCACATTTCCCTTGATTCCGTACCTTGGTACGGGGTTTAGAGTAACACTCGGTCAAACAGTTTCAAGGAGACAGCCATGGCGCAACTCACCGGGAAAGGCTCGCTAATCGCGAGCGTATTGGCCGCCATCGGCGCGTCGGTGTGCTGTGTCGGGCCGCTTGTGCTGCTGGCGCTCGGCATCGGCGGCACTTGGGTAGGCAGTCTGACAGCGATGGAGCCGTACCGGCCTTTCTTCGTTGGGCTGACGCTACTGTTTCTCGGGCTGGCTTTTCACAAGCTCTACCTGGCGCCGCAGGTCTGCACCCCGGGCACGCTTTGCACCGATCCGCGCACAATCAAACGGCAGCGGTTGGCGTTCTGGATTGTCGCCGTCTTGCTGCTCGGCCTGCTGGCTGTACCGCCGTTGGCCCCATTGTTTTACTGAAAGGAGATTCCCATGCGCAAACTACTGATGGCTGCCCTCATTGCCCTGCCACTTACGACGTTGGCCGCCGCTCCGAAAACGGTCACGCTCGACGTGAAGAACATGACCTGTCCGCTTTGCCCGATCACGGTCAAGAAGTCTCTGGAACAGGTTTCCGGCGTGAGCGGCGTCAAGGTCGATTTCGACAAGAAGACGGCCACTGTGACCTACGACCCCGACAAAGCGCAGTTGGGGGAGCTGACAAAAGCCACGACGAACGCGGGCTATCCGTCCGCCGTAAAGGAATAACGCCGCGATGACTGCCATCGTTCTTGAATCTGTATTGACCTGTCCACACTGCGGTTTTGCGAAGCAGGAAACCATGCCCACGGATGCCTGCCAGTTTTTCTATGAATGCAGCAATTGCAAGACATTGCTGCGTCCCAATACAGGCGACTGCTGCGTGTTCTGTTCCTTCGGTTCGGTGAAGTGCCCGCCGATTCAGGCTCAGCGAAGTTGTTGTGGGTAATCAACACTTCTTTTCAGAGGTAGCTGTCTGCTTCCGATCATCTCGATGGACCGCATTGGGTCGAAATCCGACATTCGACAAGTCAATTTTCTGCGGCTCCCTTTCGGGGTTTACGACGCTTTGCTGATTTCGAGCGAGTAGTCCGCGCCTTCGTCCTGTGCCAGCGCCAGCGTCAGCCACGGCATGACTTTCTGTAGCGTACCGAGCAGCGTCCACGGTGGATTGAGAACAATCAGTCCGCTGCCGTGCATGCCATAGCCATCCTCGCTCGGTGTATGCACCGTGAGATTCACTTGCAGCCAATTCTTCACCGGCAGTCGTTTCAGTTTTTCCGGCAACTGCCGGGTATCGCCTCGCTGCAGCAGGGGATACCAGATCAAATAGGTGCCGGTCGGAAAACGGCTGATGCCTTCCTTCAAGGCGGCAATGAGCCGCACATAGTCGCGCTTGTCTTCGTAGGACGGGTCAATCAACACCAGGCCACGCCGCGGCGGTGGCGGCAGCACCGACTTGATTTCGGCAAAGCCGTCGGCGTGGCGGATGGCGACACGCTTTCCTGCATCGGCGAACTGTTTCTCCAGCAACTGGGCATCCGTACTGTGCAGTTCGAAGAGACGCAAGCGATCCGCGTCGCGCATCAGGTTCAGCGCCAGCAGTGGCGAACCTGGGTAGCGCTGGAGTTTCCCACCGTCGTTGAGTGCACGCACCTGATCTACATAGTCAGCCACCTCCGGTGGCAAATCGTGGCGTGACCAGAGACGGGCGATGCCGGTTTCATATTCGACATTTTTTTTCGCGTAGGTCGAGTCGAGCTTGTAGCAGCCCGCGCCGGCGTGGGTGTCGATGAACCAGTAGGGCTTGTCCTTCTGGTTGAAGTAGCGCAGCAGTTGCACCAGCACGAAGTGCTTGAGCAGATCGGCGTGGTTTCCGGCATGAAAGGCGTGGCGGTAGCTGAGCATCGAAAAGTCTCGTGGCGACTGATGGGTCGGCACAGTACCACAGCAATTGATCCAACCCCGTGGCGGCGCGGGCGGATACTCGAACGATGGCGGGTAAAATGCCGAGGATGAGCAAATTCAGAAAAATTTCCGCCGCGGCCGTTCCTGCTGATCCGGAGGCGGCTGCACCGGAAGGCGTGCGCATCTCCAAGCTGATGGCAGAACGCGGGATGTGTTCGCGCCGCGAGGCCGACAACTATATCGAGCAGGGCCTGGTCTTCGTTAATGGTGAACGTGTAACCCAGCTTGGAACGCGCACGTCACCCGATGCGGCGATCACCCTATCGGGTGACGCCAAGGCGCAGCAGGCGCGCCAGGTGACCATCCTGTTGCACAAGCCGATGGGTATTGTGTCCGGCCAGGCGGAGGACGGGCACCAGCCGGCGGTGACGTTAATCTCGGCAGGCACCCAGCAAGCCAACGACAAGGCGCCGCGTTTCCAGCCGGCGCATCTCAGGGGGCTGGCTCCGGCGGGGCGGCTCGACATTGACTCCACCGGCCTTCTGGTGTTGACCCAGGATGGGCGCATCGCGCGCCAGTTGATCGGCGATGAATCGGAAATCGAAAAGGAGTATCTGGTCCGCGTCGAGGGCACGCTTGACGCGGCCGGCCTGGCCTTGCTCAGGCATGGCCTGTCGTTGGATGATAAACAATTGCGGCCGGCCAAGGTGTCCTGGTCGAACGAGGATCAATTGCGCTTCGTCCTCCGCGAAGGACGCAAACGACAGATCCGTCGCATGTGCGAACTGGTGAGCCTGAAAGTGACGGGCCTGAAGCGGGTGCGCATCGGCCGTATTCCGCTGGCCGATCTTCCCGTTGGCGAGTGGCGGTACTTGCGCGAAGGCGAGAAGTTCTAGAAATGTAGGAGCGGCGCCCTCGATGGAGACACCCGGACGGGTGCGCCGCGATCAATCGCCTAACGCGCCTCGAGTGTCTCCCAGCGTTCCAGCAGCTTCAGCAGTTCAGCTTCGATTTGCCCGAGCCGTGCGGCAATGCCGACCGCTTCCGGTGCTTGCCCGGTATGGGTTGTGGGGTCTTCCAGCCGTTTGGAAAGCGTGGTTTGCTCGGCTTCCAGGGTTGCGACGCGATCAGGCAGACCCTCCAGTTCGCGTTGCTCTTTCCACGACCGCTTGCTCGCGGCCGACTTCGCCGATGAAGCTTTGGCGCCGGCCCCGGTTTGCGACGGCACGGCTGCTGCGGTTTTTCTTCGCGCTTCCGCGTTCTGTTCCTTGCGGCAACGCAACCAGTCTTCATAGCCACCGGCGTACTCGCGCCAGAGGCCGTCACCTTCCGCAACAATGGTCTGGGTCACCACGTTGTCCAGGAAAGTTCGATCATGGCTCACCAGGAAAAGCGTGCCGTCGTAGTCCTGCAATAGTTGTTCGAGCAGTTCCAGCGTTTCGATATCCAGATCGTTGGTGGGTTCGTCCAGCACCAGCACATTGGCGGGCCGCGCGAACAGCCGCGCCAGCAGCAGGCGGTTGCGCTCACCGCCGGAGAGCGACTTGACTGGCGAGCGGGCGCGTTCCGGCGCAAACAGAAAATCTTCCAGATAGCCGATCACGTGCTTGCGCGCATTGCCGATTTCGACGTAATCCGAGCCCGGCGAGATGACATCGATGAGCATGGCCTCGGGATCGAGTGTGGTGCGGAACTGGTCGAAATACGCCACTGCGAGCTTGGTGCCGAGTTGCACCGTACCGCTGTCGGGTTCAAGTTCGCCGAGGATCAGCCGCAGCAGCGTGGTCTTGCCCGCGCCATTGGGGCCGATCAGGCCGATCTTGTCGCCACGCAGAATGCGCGTCGAATAATTGCGCACGATGACTTTCTTTTCCAACCCTGAGTCGAAAGATTTGTTGACCTCCTTCAACTCGGCGACGAGACGACCGCTCTTGTCGCCGGTGTCCAGGTTGAGTCGCGCCGCGCCGAGTTTTTCGCGCCGCGCCGCGCGCTCTTGACGCAGCACTTCAAGACGCTGGATGCGCCCAACCGCGCGGGTGCGGCGGGCTTCAACGCCTTTGCGAATCCACACCTCCTCCTGCGCCAGCAACCGGTCGGCCTTGCGGTTGTGCACCGTTTCATCCATCAGCATCTGGCTTTTGCGGCTCTGATACTCGGTGAATGATCCGGGAAAGTCGACCAGGTGGCCGCGATCGAGTTCGATGATGCGCGTCGCGACGCGATCAAGAAAGCGCCGGTCGTGGGTGACGAACAGCAGGGTGATGCCGCTGCCCAGCAGAAGTTCTTCCAGCCATTCGATGGCGCCGATGTCGAGGTGGTTGGTCGGTTCGTCGAGCAGCAGCACTTCCGGTTCGGAGGCCAGCGCCTGCGCCAATGCAACGCGCTTCTTCTGCCCACCGGAAAGCGTGCCGATGCGCGCTTCCGCATCGAGGCCGAAGCGCTGGATGGCGCGTTCCGCCTGCGCCGTGGCAGACCACGCGCCGAGCGCCTCCAGTTCGTGTTGCAGTCGGTCGAGTTCGATCAGCAATGCCTCTTGATCCGCCTCCGCTTCAGTGAGCTGATGCGACACCGCATGCCAGTCGGCCACCAGCTTGCTGGCCGGGCCCATGCCGGTCACCACGGCCTGAAATACCGTGAGCTCAGGATCGAACGGTGGCTCCTGCGGCACATAGGCCAGTTTGAGTCCGGGCTGGCGCCAGGCTTCGCCGTCGTCCAGCGCTCCGACATCGGCCAGCGCCCGCAGCAGCGACGATTTGCCGCTGCCATTGCGGCCGATCAGCGCGACTCTTTCGCCGGCGTCAATCTGGAATTCGGCATGGTCGAGCAGCGGCACATGGCCATAGGCGAGCGAAGCGTCGGAAAGGGAGAGCAGGGGCATGGAGGATTTGCTATGAAGCGCAGCTGTTCAGCGGCGGGGCAGGGCGGCGATTATAGCCGTGTGCAGGGAGCGTTCCACATGATCGCACCAGTCATGGCCTAGGGCCGCCCTCACTCATGCGTATGACGATGATGCATGTCCGGAAAATGAGCGTGAGCATGTTTGATCCCGGTGTGCGCATGAACATGGCGGTGGGGTTCCTGACCGTCCCATTGGAAGTCATGGGTATGCTGATGGTGCTCGTCGTGAACATGCGCATGCTCGTGCTCCATCGCCTCGTGTGTGTGCTCATGCGCATGATGTTCGGTGAAGTGCAGATAGACGCCGACAGCCATCAATGCGCCAGCAATCATCAACGGTAGCGTAAGAGACTCGCCCACCACGATGGCCAGCAGTGCCCCGAAGAACGGCGCAACAGAGAAATAGGCGCCCGTGCGAGCGGCGCCAAGATTACGCAGCGCCACCACGAATAGCGCCAGGCTGATACCGTAGGCCATCAGGCCCACCATCATTGCGCCCAGCACGTTTGGCAAGGGTGGCCAGATCGACCCCAGCAGGATCGCGATAGTCAGGTTGACCGTGCCTGCCACCAGCCCCTTGATTGATGCAATCCATGTTGCATCTGACAGCGATACCTTGCGGGTCAGGTTGTTGTCGATGCCCCACGCAAGGCATGCACCCAGCACAGCCAGCACCGGCCACAGGCCCGCGAAGCGTGCTTCTCCGGGCCAACTGAGTACCAAAGCGCCAGCCACAATTGCGACCATGCCCAACGCGATGCGGTGGTCAAAGTTTTCCTTGAAGACGAACCATGCTAGCAGCGCGGTGAACACGCCCTCGGCATTCAGCAACAAGGATGCGCCCGATGCCGGCATTCCGCTCAGGCCCAGCATCAACAACACCGGGCCGACGATTCCGCCCGCCACAATCGCGCCTGCGAAC
>JAYUGL010000090.1:0-16330 GCA_043738385.1 Sterolibacteriaceae bacterium | reverse complement strand
CTCGGTAGCGAGCATCGATGGCTTTACGTTTTCGCAGGGCTTCATCCATACCCTTGAGCTGAAGTAAACCAAGGGCCGAGTTGAATTCGCTCATTTTGCCGTTGATGCCGGGAGCGACGACAGTAACTTCGTCCTCAATGCCAAAGTTCTTCAGGTGATCGATGCGTGTTTTGGTTTCAGCATCGGCACAGACGATAGCACCGCCCTCAAATGTATTGAACACTTTGGTAGCATGGAAACTCAGCACCGATAGATCGCCGTGATTGAGCACGCTACCGGTATGCAATTCCACACCGAATGCGTGGGCAGCGTCGTAGATGACTTTTAGTCCGTGGGCGTCGGCAATCTCTTTGATACGCACAACATCGCAGGGGTGCCCATAACAATGCACCGGCATGATCGCAGTGGTTTGGGGCGTGATTGCAGCTTCTATCTTGTCCGGGTCAAGGTTAAGGGTAGCCGGATCAACGTCTACGAATACCGGCCTGATACCGTTCCACAACAATGAGTGGGCGGTTGCAACAAAAGAGTAAGGCGTAGTGATCACCTCGCCAGAGACACGAAGCGCTTGCAGAGCCGTGACCAAGCCAATAGTGCCATTGGTGAACAGCGCAATGTATTTAACTCCGAGGTAATCGCACAGGGCCTGCTCCAGCTGCTCGTGGAAAGGGCCGCCGTTGGTGACGATTTTACTGTCCCAGATTTGTTGCAGGTAAGGGAGTAACTCTTCCAGTGTTGGTAAGGTCGGCTGCGTTACATAGATAGGCTTATTTGAATTCATAGGAACAATAGGGGGAAGCTCAAACTGTCTTGATTTCATGCAGCGGCAGCGGTGATTTTAGGGTTCCACAGTGTATCGTTCTTCAGCATGGGTTTGATGATCACCAACAGCTTGCGCTGACCTTGCCCCTGAAAAACGTATTTCTTAACCGGGAGTAAATTACCTGGAACGGGAGATACGCAATGACGAGAGAGAAGAGCAAGCGAGCGGTGTACACGCTGGAGTACAAACTCGAAGCGGTGCGGTTGGTACAAGGGGGACAATCCAAGGCGGTCACGGCCAAGATACTGGGTATCTCGGCGCAGACTTTGGACAACTGGGTGCGGCTCGCTGCCAAGGGAAAACTGACCGGGGCGGGTGCCAAGCCGGTGAGCGCGGAGCAAATGGAGCTGGCGCGGGTCAAGATGGAGCGCGACATCCTAAAAAAAGCGACGGCGTACTTCGCGAGAGAGTCAGAGTGAAGTACGCCTGGATCACCCGGCATAAACACAAGTGGCCCATCACTTTGCAATGCGGGGTCCTGGGAGTCAGTGCCAGCGGCTACTTTGCGCATGTTGCCGGCGACGATCTCAAGACACCATCAAAGCCGGGCCGGCGACTCAGCGACGAAGCTGTGCTGGTGCATATCAAGGCAGTGCACGCGGGCAGCAAAGGCGAATACGGTTGGCCCAGAATCTGGAAGGAATTACTGGCAAGCGGTGTTCGGGTTGGCAAAGACCGCATTCGGAAACTCATGCAACAGCATGGCATCAAGGCCCGTGGCAAGCGCCGGTATATCGTCACTACCGACAGCCGACACAACTTGCCTATTGCGCCCAATCTGCTGGATCGAAACTTCCAACCCGAGCAGCCCAATGCCGTGTGGACCAGCGACATCACCTACATCGCCACCGATGAGGGCTGGCTGTATCTGGCCGCAGTAATTGACCTGTATAGCCGGCAAGTCGTGGGGTGGAGCATGCAACCCCACATGCAGACCAGCCTGGTGACCGACGCCCTGCGCATGGCCTGGTTTCGCAGGCATCCCAATGCGGGCTTGATCTTCCATTCAGACCGCGGCAGTCAGTATTGCAGCCATGAGTTTCAAGCGGCCTTGACGGCGTACGGCATGCAAAGCTCGATGTCACGCCGTGGCAATTGCTGGGACAATGCGCCGACTGAGAGCCTGTGGGGTTCATTGAAAGTCGGCAGACTGCATGGCATGCGGTTCAAAACCCGACGGCAGGCAATGGACGAGGTGATTGACTGGCTGACGTTCTACAATCACAGGCGACTTCACTCGACGCTTGGCTACATCAGTCCGATGCAGTTCGAAAAAAACTGGTTCGCGGCACAGTTGAAAAACGCCGCATGATGGACCAGTTAAGAGATATGGAATTCAGGGGCAAGGTCACGCATGTAAGCAGCACGTAAGCAACGAGCGCGACCTTATTCGCTTTACCTGCACGCGTGAGCTTCTATAGACACCGTCTTGCAGTGTTTGCATGATTCTCTCGCCCAGTTTTACGGATGCGGGGTTTGCCCCCTGACAACTGTTCGAGTAAAAAAAATCAGGCACGACGCCATAGGCTGTCCCACCGGCTTAACTAACATCTACAGACCAATCAGGCTGCCGTGCCTCATACAAACCTTACTCGCGTTTGAAGATACAAGCGACTGTTGTGAAGGAGCCTCCAGCACCTTGATCTCCAGTGTCGCTGGGTGGCAAGAAAACGGTGATTTGGCGCCGAGCAGGCGGCAACAGAAATACTAGAACGAAGCCCGCTCCAGCTTGATCGTCTGCATCAATGTCGCGGCGATTTCCTCGATCGACTTGGTGGTCGAATCGAGTGAGCGTATGCCTTCGCGCCGCATCATTTTTTGCGCCTGTTCAATTTCCCAGCGACAGTTATCCAGTGACGCATAAGTGCTGTTCGGCCGGCGTTCCTGACGGATCTGCGTCAGTCTTTCGGCGGCGATGGTCAGGCCGAATAACTTGTGACGATGCCTGCTTAGCGTCTCCGGCATGCGATTGCGCTCAAAATCCTCGGGAATCAACGGATAGTTGGCCACCCGGACGCCGAATTGCAGCGCGAGATAGAGACTGGTCGGTGTCTTGCCGCTGCGCGAAACGCCAATCAGGATGACATCGGCCTTATCGAGGTCGGCATTCGAAACACCATCGTCGTGTGCCAGGGTGAAGTTGACGGCTTCCATGCGCGCCGCGTAATTGCTGGAGTCGGCGCCGCCGTGGGAACGGCCCATGAGATGGGTGGATTTGACACCCAGCTCGGCTTCCATCGGCGCGAGGAAAGCTTCAAAGAAATCGAGGATGATCGCGTCGACACCGCGCAGCACCGCGGCCACCATTGGTTCAACCAAGGTGGAGACGACGATGGGACGAATGTCGTCCTTCAGGCGTGCTTCGGTGATTCGCTGCACGCAATCCCTGGCTTTGTCGACCGAATCGATGAAAGGCATGCGCACCTGCTTGAAGCGGATGTTTTCGAACTGGCTGAGCAGGCTGTGGCCCAGCGTTTCAGCGGTGATGCCGGTGCCATCGGAAACAAAGAATACGGTACGCGCGTTGGTCATGGGGCAGTTGGAGAATCAAAACCGATACAATATCAATCTTCTTTCATTCCGTTGAGAAAAGAGTTTTCGATGACGCGTTACGCCGTTGCTTTTGACCATCTGCGCATGACCGATGTAGGGGAGGTTGGCGGGAAAAATGCCTCGTTGGGCGAGATGATCAGCCAGCTCGCGGCCTCAAACGTGCGGGTGCCGGGCGGCTTTGCTACCACTGCGGCGGCTTTTCGCGAGTTTCTCTCCTTTCAGGGACTGGCAGGGCGGATCCAGGCGGCGCTGGAAATGCTGGATGTGGATGACGTCGATACGCTGGCGCGCACCGGTGCCCAAATCCGCGGCTGGATTGTGGACACGCCTTTTCCGCCACAACTGGAAGCGGAAATCAAAACTCAATACCAGGCATTGATCGATACCAGCGGCAGCGAAGTTTCCTTTGCCGTGCGCTCATCGGCTACCGCCGAGGATCTGCCCGATGCGTCGTTTGCTGGGCAACAGGAAAGCTTTCTGAACATTTACGGCTACGACAATATCCTTCACGCCATCAAGGAAGTCTTTGCCTCGCTTTACAACGACCGCGCCATTGCTTACCGGGTACACAAGGGCTTCACCCACGCTGAAGTTGCTCTGTCGGCCGGTATTCAGCACATGGTGCGTTCGGACAGCGGCGCATCCGGCGTGATGTTTACGCTGGATACGGAATCCGGTTTTGACGGCGTAGTGCTGATTACCTCCAGCTATGGCCTCGGTGAAACGATCGTGCAAGGCGCGGTCAATCCCGACGAGTTCTATGTGCATAAGGCAACACTGGCCTTGGGCAAGCCAGCGGTGATCCGGCGCAATCTGGGCAGCAAGCTCATCAAGATGAAATTTACGGAGGCACGGCAGGCGGGCAAGTCCACCCGTACCGTCGATGTACCCGAGGCTGATCGCAACCGTTTTTCGCTTTCCGATGCGGACACCCTCGAACTGGCCCGTTATGCGGTAATCATCGAGCAGCACTACGGCCGTCCCATGGATATCGAATGGGGCAAGGACGGCCAGGATGGCAAGCTCTACATCCTTCAGGCACGGCCCGAAACCGTGATGTCGCAGAGTGGCGGCGTGGTTGAAAAATTCCGCATCAAGCAGCACAGCAAGGTGCTCGTCACCGGCCGCGCCATTGGGCAGAAGATTGGCGCCGGCCCGGTGCGCGTGGTCAAGGATGCCACGGAGATGAACCGCGTGCTGGCCGGCGACATTCTTGTCACCGACATGACCGACCCCAACTGGGAGCCGGTGATGAAGCGGGCTGCCGCCATCGTCACCAACCGCGGCGGGCGCACCTGCCATGCCGCCATCATTGCGCGTGAACTGGGCATTCCGGCCATCGTTGGTTGCGGTAATGCCACCGAGAACCTGAACGAGAACGATGCGGTGACGATTAGTTGCGCCGAAGGCGATACCGGCTACGTCTATCGCGGCATTCTCGATTTCGAGGTGACGCAGCAGGACATGGGTCATCTGCCACCGCTGCCGGTGAAGATCATGATGAACGTTGGCAACCCGGAGCTGGCTTTCGACTTCGCCCAGACGCCGAACGACGGCGTCGGACTGGCGCGGCTGGAGTTCGTCATCAACAACATGATCGGTATCCACCCCAAGGCGATTCTGGAAATCGACCAGGTGCCGGCCAGCCTGCGCGAGGAAATCCGGCGTCGTTCGCGCGGTTATGCTTCGCCAGAGGCCTTCTACGTCGAAAAGCTGGTCGAAGGCGTGGCTACCATCGCCGCTGCCTTCTACCCCAAGCCGGTGATCGTGCGCCTGTCGGATTTCAAGTCCAATGAATATCGCAAACTGCTCGGCGGCGACATCTACGAGCCCGAAGAAGAGAACCCGATGCTGGGTTTCCGCGGCGCATCGCGTTACATCGCGCACAGCTTTCGCGACTGCTTCGAACTCGAATGCCGGGCGATGAAGAAGGTGCGCAACGAGTTGGGGCTGACCAATGTTGAGCTGATGGTGCCCTTCGTACGCAATGTTGAGGAAGCGCATGGCGTGGAAGAGCTGCTGGCCTTGAATGGTCTCAAACGTGGTGAAAATGGCCTGCGCCTGATCATGATGTGCGAGATTCCTTCAAACGCCCTGCTGGCCGAAGCCTTCCTGCAATACTTCGACGGTTTCTCGATCGGTTCCAATGATCTGACCCAGTTGACGCTTGGGCTGGATCGCGACTCCGGCCTCGTCGCCCACGCCTTCGATGAACGCGATCCTGCCGTCAAGCAATTGCTGGCCATGGCCATCAGCGCCTGCAACCGGCTTGGCAAGTATGTCGGCATCTGCGGGCAGGGCCCATCGGACCATCCCGATTTGGCGGAGTGGCTGATGGATCAAGGCATCCAGAGCATTTCGCTGAATCCGGATACGGTGGTGGATACGTGGCTTAAACTGGCCGCTCATCAACAATAGGAATTGACGATGCAACCCGAATGGTGGCACTGGGCTGTTGCAGGAATCGCGCTAATACTGGCTGAGTTGGCGGTACCGGCTTTCGTGCTGATCTGGTTCGGGCTGGGTGCGCTATTGGTCGCGCTGATCCTTGCCTTGCACGCGAATATTGCGCTGACCGCGCAGTTGGCTATCTGGCTGATCGCTTCGGTGGTCATGGTTGCACTCTGGTTCCGGGTGTTCAAGCCCGGCCAGCACAAGACAAGAATCGGCACGGCGGATGCTGAAGTGATCGGCGAAGTGGGGTTGCTCTCACGCCCGGTCGCGCCCTTCGAAAAGGGTGAAGTGCGCTTTCAAAAACCACTGCTGGGAACGGATGTATGGCCTTGCATCGCCGACGAAACAATCGAGGCGGGGCAAAGGGTCAAGGTGCTAGCCGTTGAGGGCAGCTTTCTGAAAATTGGAAAAGTTTGATGGAGGAGGGCGTAATGGGAGCCGGATTTGTATTTGTTATCGCATTGCTGGTGTTTGCCGCAGTCACCCTGGCGAAGGGTGTCCGCATCATTCCGCAAGGCGAGGAGTGGATCGTCGAGCGGCTCGGCAAATACCACGGCACGCTGCGTCCGGGGCTCAACATCATCATTCCCTACCTGGACCGCATCGCCTACAAACTGATCACCAAAGACATCATTCTCGACGTGCAAGAGCAAGAGGTCATCACGCGCGACAACGCGGTGATCCTGACCAACGCCATTGCCTTCATCAAGGTGACGGACCCAATCAAGGCGGTCTATGGCGTCACCGACTTTTCCGAAGCGATCCGTAACATGATCATGACCACGCTGCGCTCGATTATCGGTGAAATGAGCCTCGACGAAGCACTGACCAACCGCGACAAGATCAAGGCCCGCCTGCGCGAAAGCATCGCCGATGAGGCGATCGACTGGGGCCTTACCGTGAAGTCGGTGGAGATTCAGGACATCAAACCCTCGGAATCCATGCAGAAGGCGATGGAGGGTCAGGCTTCCGCCGAGCGTGAGCGCAAGGCCGTAGTCACCAAAGCCGAAGGCGCCAAGCAATCGGCCATTCTTTATTCTGAAGCGCGCCTTGAAGCCGCACGACGTGATGCCGAAGCGCAAGTGACACTGGCCGAGGCCAGCGCCGAATCGATCCGCCGGGTCGCCGCCGCCATCGGCCAGCAGGATGCGCCGATGCGTTACATCCTGGGCGAGAAGTACGTGATGGCGATGAGCAAACTGGCTGATTCGCAAAATGCCAAGACCATCCTGCTGCCGGCCGATTTGCAGGAAGCATTACGCGGCGTCCTCGGCCGCGCTCGCGACTAACCCGGCTCGGGTGGTGAAATTGGTAGACACAAGGGACTTAAAATCCCTCGGCGCAAGCCATACCGGTTCGATTCCGGTCCCGAGCACCAACACCTGATAACAAGCCCATGACCATCCTCGTTACCGGCGGCGCCGGCTTTATCGGTGCAAATTTTGTTCTCGACTGGTTGCGTCAGAGCGGTGAGGCTGTCGTCAATCTCGACAAGCTGACCTATGCCGGCAACCAAGAGAACCTGGCTTCGCTGGAAGGAAACACCCTGCACAACTTCGTGCTCGGCGACATTGGTGATCGCGCGCTGGTGGACCGGCTATTGGTCGAACACCGTCCACGGGCCATCGTGCACTTCGCCGCGGAGAGCCATGTGGATCGCTCAATTCACGGCCCGGAAGATTTCATTCGCACCAATATCGAAGGCAGCTTCAGACTGCTGGAGTCGGTGCGCGGCTACTGGAGCGCGCTGGAGGGTGTGGCACGGAGCGAGTTTCGCTTCCTGCATGTTTCTACCGACGAGGTCTATGGCTCGTTGGGACCGCACGATCCAGCTTTCGCCGAGACCAATGCTTATGCCCCCAATAGCCCGTATTCCGCGTCCAAGGCGGCGTCCGACCACTTGGTGCGCGCCTATCACCATACTTACGGTTTGCCGGTGCTGACGACGAATTGCTCGAACAATTATGGCCCTTATCAGTTCCCTGAAAAACTGATTCCGCTGGTGATCGCCAATGCGCTGGCCGGCAAGCCGCTGCCGATTTATGGCGACGGGATGAATGTGCGCGACTGGCTGTACGTTTCCGACCATTGCGCCGCCATTCGCGTCGTGCTGGCCAAGGGCCAAATGGGTGAAACCTACAACATCGGCGGCTGGAACGAGATGCCCAATCTGCTTATCGTAAAAGCAATCTGCGCGCTGCTCGATGAACTACAGCCGTCAGCTTCCGGCCCTTACGCGCGCTTGATCGGCTTCGTCAAGGATCGGCCCGGCCATGATCGCCGCTATGCGATCGATGCGCGCAAGATCGAACGTGAGCTCGGCTGGCGCCCGGCCGAGACCTTCGAGAGCGGAATTCGCAAGACGGTGCAGTGGTATCTCGATCATCCGCAATGGACCGCTGATGTCCAGAGTGGCGCCTATAGAAACTGGATTGCCGCCAATTACGCGGAACGCACATGAAAAGCGATGTGGCTGCGGATAGTCTGTTTCCGGTGGCCGGAGGCTTTCGGTGACGACGATACTGCTGACCGGGGCAACGGGGCAGGTCGGCTGGGAGTTGGCGCGCGCATTGGCGCCATTGGGAAAGCTGGTGGTCCCTGAGCGCAGCCTGTGTGATCTGGCCCGCCCGGAAACCCTGTCGGCGCTGGTTGATACGGTGCGCCCGGCTGTGGTCGTCAATGCCGCAGCCTATACCGCGGTCGACAAAGCCGAGACCGAGAGCGCCCTGGCGATGAAAGTCAATGGTGATGCACCTGGGGAACTGGCTGCCGCCGCCCGTCGGCATGGCGCGCTGATGGTGCATTACTCGACCGACTACATTTTCGATGGCCGCAAGGCCACCGCTTACGAGGAGGACGATCTGCCCAATCCGCTAAGCAGCTACGGCCGCAGCAAACTGGCGGGAGAGGAGGCAGTGCGCGCCGCCGCTGGCGACTATCTGATCTTTCGTACCAGCTGGGTCTATGCCGCACGTGGCAACAATTTTCTGCGCACGATACTGCGACTGGCCGGAGAGCGTGACGCGCTGCGAATTGTCGCCGATCAGTGGGGTGCGCCCACACCGGCTGGCCTGATCGCCAGGACGACAGCGATGGCGCTGGGTCGTGATTTGGCTCGGCGCCAAAGCGGCGAATTCGAAAGGGGTACTTTCCACCTGACCGCAAGTGGCAGAACCACTTGGCACGGTTTTGCCACAGCGATCGTGATGGGCGCGCGCGAGCAGGGCAGGGTGCTGCGCTGTCGCGACATCGTCCCGATCAGCACCGCAGAGTATCCGCTACCCGCAGCGCGTCCGGCGAATTCGAGCCTGTTGTGCCGGCGGCTGGAGGCACGTTATGGCATCAAGCTCTTGTCTTGGGAGAGCGGGCTGGCGCAGGTACTTGAAGAGACTGCCCGCGTCTGACATCCATGATGTCGAGTAGAATATTTTTGCTCATCCTCAGTGAATGCCTGCGCTCCGGGCAATCCAGTCAAGAAACATGATAATTCTGAATTTGAAGTGCGCTTCCGACCACCCCTTTGAGGGTTGGTTTGCCTCCACCGAAGCCTTCGACGACCAGACCCGCGCGCGACTCGTCTCCTGCCCTCTGTGCGCGGATACGGCCATTGCGCGGCTGCCGTCCGCGCCGCGTGTCAAACGGGCTGGCGAAAAACCGGCGAGCGGAATGCCTGCGCCGCTGCCCGATGCGATGAAGGTAATCGCAGAGATCATTGCACGCAGCGAGAATGTCGCCGAACGTTTCCCTGAGGAAGCCCGCAAAATCCATTATGGTGAGGCTGCGCCGAGGAGCATCCGGGGCAAGGCATCAATGGAGGAAACACGAGCACTTCTTGACGAAGGCATTGGCATCATTCCCCTGCCTTTCCCGGTCAAGGAAGACACGCACTGAACTACCTCGCGGGCCACAAGCGTGCGCCCAAATTTCCGTTGCTGTGTGCGTGACTAGCGATCCAGATTCAGCAGCAGCTTGGCTTTGCTCTGCGCTTCAGCCTTGTTGATGTCGGTGGTCTGGCGACCAAAAGCCTCTCGCGCCGCCCTGCCGCGTTTTGTCGCTTCGATGCTCTTGATGCAACGCCAGCGCTTGCCGGCTTTTGTGTCTATTTGACGCATCTCCTCTTTGGGATGATGCGTTCCACAGTGGTAGCAGTAAAGGGTATCGGCCATCGGTCGTTCCGTATAGAGACTATAGACAGATGGCAATCCTACCACTGGACGGGGGGGATTTTCTTTCCCATATCCACAATAGACAGCGGGCAGCGGTAGCGGACGCCAGGTGTGGATGTGGCAGGGAACTTGCCCCGGCGCAAAGCACGGTGCTGTTTCAAGACAACATTCGTCCGCAGGCTTGCCTTATTGTGGCTAGCCGCTCTGCTATAAGATGCGGGGCCGGTACTGAGGCTGTGGCAGCAACTGGATGATCAGTCAGAACATTCCAATAGATCGACTGGACGAGCATGTCATCAAGCAGTTTCTCGGCGGGCATCTGCTGCACTGCGACTGCCCGAAGCCAGTGGTACTGGCGCTCGGCGACCTTCGTGCCGGATGCAATCATCTCCTCGAAATGTTTCGAGATCAGGGCGCGGGGTTGAGTTCGCGAGCGCCATGAACCAGTTGACCTGAGGAACCGCCCGCAAATGCAAAAGGGCGAGGCACAAGCCTCGCCCTTTTGCAAACAATAGCCTCACGGTGAACTCGGGGTCAGCTCGCGATACATGTGTCAATTAGCGCCCCACCGAACGCTTCGCACGAGAAAGCTGAGGCACCCTTTGGCCCCTTTCCCTGAATCGGTCGCCTGATGAAGAGTTAGTCTCGATTAGCGGCCATACCGGTGATCGCAGCTGGGGCAGCTGGCCGCCGCTTCAATAGTCCAATAGACGTGCGTAATTGTCTTGGATCCGTCATGGTGAAACCTCTCGTAAATTGAGCTGCGACCGTCAGGGGATTGGCGTATGAGGTTGCCCCAGCTGTTCGGGTCATCGGTCACATCCGAAACTGACGCAGCCAAAGCGGCCATCGCGGCGACCGTGGTCGTGCTATCGGTTAGATGCGCGTAGATAGTATTCAGCTCGTCGAAGTCGTGAGCGTTCGGTTTGGTGCTCAGTGTGCTACCGGCATTCGCGCCTGTGTTCGAAAAGTAGTCCATGCAAGTATTTAGCGAGCTGCCGTCGGTGGACTGATGGTCGAGCCCGAAGGTGTGAGCGACCTCCTGACACATCACGTGCTGTCTCTCGTTAGGATTGTTGTACGTGAAAGTGTCAAAGTACGTGTCGTTCATCTTGGCCGAGCCCTGCGTAATGTGCACACCGCCAGTGACGTAAATCGAAGCCAGCCCGAGCCAGCCATTATTGCCGTAGCTGCCATTGCAGACCTGCGTGGTTCCCGCGACCATCGAGCAGCGCTTGCGAGACTGGCCGGCAACGATCGCGGTCAAGACCGCGCTGTTCCCGGAATTCCAGTCGCTCGACGTTTGCCCGAGATGCGCCTTCCAGTCGGGGGATGTCAGGTTATCGCCAAGCTTCAACGTGAACTGAGGAGTCGTCCGCGCCCAGTGATAGCCGCCCCATGAATGAGTCGCGGACGAGGTCGCAGGCACTGCGATGCATATCAGCCCGACCACATAGATCGCCGCCGATCGAATACGAGAATATGTGAACATGTTTGGTTTCCTTGTGGTTGTCGTTCCGTGCCCGGTCTTTGCGCGCTGGAACTAGCGCCACCTTGAAAATGCACGCCGAGTCTCAAAGTGCCGATGACCGTAGCACAAACTCTGCCGAATGGAAAGCTGTTCACCGTTTCTGGCAGCGTCGCGGGGATAGATAGCAATTCCCTCCGGAGCACCTCCATCATCTCATTCGCCCCGATGCAAAAATCTTGCCCCGGTTCTGGTCGAATGGCAGACCAATTGGCCAGGGCATCGCATGTCATGCGAGGGAATCCCGTTCTCAAGCGTCAGGTCGCGGCGCAACCAGTCCAGTTTCTCCTGCGCCCACAGTTCGATCTCAACGAAGGTGTCCGCGCCTACCACCACTGCATTCACCGCAACCACAAGCAGTTCGACCAGATCATGCGCTACCTTGCCCGCTTGCCTCGGGTCGGTGATCGATACAAATACGTCCGCCAGACGCAATGCGTTTCCTGTCTCCATGGCTTCACCCAAAAAGACAGAAAACTACACAAATCAGCCCGCTGTGAACAGCCCCCGTAACCTGATGATCGTGAACAACTATTTCAGCCGTTCACGACAACGTCATTCATGCGATTGTCCTGGCATGTGCCGTTTGGTGCCCGGCTGATCGTGCTGCCGCGTGTAGGGCCGATCATGCCCCGAAAGGAGCAGCGCGATCCTGACTTCCCAGTCATGCGTCGGTAGGTATCAGGTATCAACTCTTCAAGTGACGGAGAGTCACCCAAAAAACTGTCTCATAGCTGTTTGGCATACTCAATCAAATCAAGCAGCTAACTGCACAAAACGCGGGCTACAACGCGACAAATAAAAAGCCCCAAGTATCTGATTCTTTGGGGCTTGTTGGTGGTGGGTGGTACAGGGATTGAACCTGTGACCCCTGCCGTGTGAAGGCAGTGCTCTACCGCTGAGCTAACCACCCGTTTGCGCAACGCGCGCATTTAATCATAAAGCCCGTGGTTGGGTCAAATGGGCGGCCAAATTCGCGCCCCGAGCGGCAGGTGGCTCGCGTAAAATTTGCGACTTTCCTGGATACCCACTTCACATGACTGTCCGCACCCGTTTTGCGCCCAGCCCGACCGGCTATCTCCACATCGGCGGTGCCCGCACCGCGCTGTTTTGCTGGGCCTATGCACGCCACCATCGGGGGGTGTTCATCCTGCGCATCGAGGATACGGATCTGGCGCGCTCGACGCCGGAGGCGGTACAAGCCATCCTCGACGGCATGCGCTGGTTGGGCCTGGAACATGACGAGGGACCGTTCTACCAGACCCACCGCATGGCGCGTTACAAAGAGGTCATCGCGCAGATGCTGGCCGCAGGCACGGCTTATCAGTGCTATACCTCCAGAGATGAGTTGGATGCCCTGCGCACAGCGCAGGAAGCGCGCAAGGAGAAACCGCGCTACGACGGGCGCTGGCGGCCGGAGCCGGGCAAGATGTTGCCGCCGCCCCCGGAGGGAATTGCGCCAGTGGTGCGCTTCCACAATCCTGCTGATGGCACGGTGGCCTGGGACGATCTGGTCAAGGGTCGCATCGAATTCGCCAACGCCGAATTGGACGACCTCGTCATCGCCCGCGCCGACGGCACGCCGACCTACAACTTCTGTGTCGTGGTGGATGACTGGGACATGGGCATCACCGAAGTGATCCGCGGCGACGACCACGTGAACAACACACCACGCCAGATCAACATTCTTCGGGCACTTGGCGCACAGGTACCGCGCTACGGCCATCTGTCGATGATTCTGGGCGACGATGGCACCAAGCTGTCCAAACGCCACGGTGCAGTGTCGGTGATGCAGTATGACGAAGACGGCTATTTGCCGGAGGCGGTGATCAACTATTTGGCGCGTCTGGGCTGGTCGCATGGCGATGAGGAGATTTTTTCGCGCGAACAGTTCGTGCAGTGGTTTGATCTGGATCACATCACCGCTTCCGCGGCACAGTTCAATAACGAAAAACTGAACTGGCTCAACCAGCACTATCTGAAACAGGCCGACGACACGCGGCTGGCGGGCGAAGTGGCGAGCCGGCTAGCGCGGCGCGGCATCGACCCCGAATCCGGCCCGGCGCTGGAGCGCGTGGTGGCGCTCTACAAGGACAGGGTAACCAACCTCAACGCGTTGGCCGATGCGGTCGCGCCTTTTGTTGTTGAGATACGTCCTTCGGCTGAGATGATCGCCACCCACCTCAACGATGTTGCCCGCAACGCGCTGGGTGAACTGCGCACTCGTTTGGCCACTGTCGTATGGGAAAAGGCCGCGTTGAGCCAAGCCATTAAAGAAACCTGCGGCGCGCTGGGGGTGAAGATGCCGCAGGTGGCAATCCCGCTGCGGGTGGCGCTGCTGGGAATTTCCCAGTCGCCATCGATCGATGCGGTGCTGGAAGTACTCGGGCGGGAGCGCGTACTTGAACGCCTTGCCCGCTTGCTATAGGCCGCTGATCAGCGGTATTGAAGCACGCCGCCCGCTTCGAGGACCTTCTCGCCGGCACGCCAGGGGGGTAAGGTTTCGCTGTTGAACAGGCGACTGGTGCCGTCGTCGAACTTTACGGTTGTTTCATAGCTGGTCTTGGTGCGCTGGTTTTTCTCGACTTTGTTGCCGAGCATCGCGCCACCCACGGCACCGGCTATGGTGGCAAGATCCCGTCCTCTGCCATCGCCGACTTGGTGACCCAGTACGCCACCCAGTACGCCACCAGCGACCACACCCACGCCGCTGCCTTGGCCTTCTTGTGTCACTGCACGAACAGACTCGACCACGCCACAATCACGGCAAATGGGCGGTGGTGGCGCATATTGGGGTAGCGCGGAAGCTGAACGATTGTCGGGAGGCGGGGCAGCAACGATCTTGTTCGTTTTGTGCGTCGTGTGTTTGGCCGGTTTGGGTTCGGCATGTTGGGCGGGAACCGCCGGTGTCGGGGCCAGAGGCGCAATTGGCTGAGGCGCCACTGCGGCAACCGGTGGTATAACCTGAACTGCGGTAGCAGGTTCGGCGGCCTTGTCTTGTCGCGAGATGAGTCCGGTCATGGCCGCGATACCGACTGCGGAAGCAGCAATCACCGCAACAGCGGCGACCCAGATGATTGGGTGCGGCGCAGGACGGACATTCAAATTTGTTTCCATGTTTCTCTCCTCAGGTTGATACGTTGCAGAGCATAACGAACCGACGGACCACAAGGCGACCGGAGCAACAGACTGTTACAAAAGGCCGCTCTGCAAGGAGCTCTCCCCTGCGGTACCGCCCAGGCTGCGGCGCTGGGTGCGCAGGAGGAATCGCGCCGGGTCCAACGCATCAACCAGATCGCCTTCAACCGGTAACGGTTCTCCGTTCAACTTTGCGGCCAGTAGCTCGGCAGCGATCGGCGCCCAGATCAGACCGCGCGAGCCCAGCGCGAGCAAGGCATGCAGCCCCGGCAGGCGCCGGTATTCCCGCAGGCGGGCCTCGCGGCGCAGTGGTGTTTGCAGGTCGGGCAAGGCGCCAACCAGAGGCATGCGGTCCGTGGTTGTGGTGCGGAAGGCGACGCGGCCATCGAGCTTGCCAATGTCAATGGCGCTGCTGCACCCCGGTAGCAGCCCGTCGAGATGGCGCAAGTTGTCATGGTGGCCCTCCGTGCTGACTGCGGGATCACTTTCAAAATCGAATGTTGCGCCGAGGCTGTGAAATCCGTCCACTTCCGGAGTCACATAGCCGTTGCCGCAAAGGACGTGCTGCAAAAAGGGCAATGTGCCGGCGGGGAGATAAGTGACCTGGCCCCGTATTCGCACCAGTGGCAGGTGCGCGGGCGCCAGGCGCGCGGCGTCGAAGGCGTTGGCCATCACGACCAGCGGCGTCTCCGCCAGCAACTCGCCTGTGTCCGACCATGCACGCCAGCCATCGGCGATGCGTTCGAGCCGCGCAACGGGCGCGTTGTAGCGGGTTGTCACCCGTTCACTGTGACGCCGCAGCAAAGCTTGACAGAGCGTTGGTGGGCTGACCCAGGCAGCGGCCGGATAATGCCAGCCGCCGGCAGCGAGGGCATGTCCGATTTTTTTTTCCGCCGCCGCGCGGTCGAGGAAACCCACATATTCGTTCGGGAAACCCAAGGCTCGCCAAGTGTCGCACTGGTCCCGCTCCTGCTCCGCATCGCGTGCGAGTTGCAGGATACCGCAGGGATTCCAACGCAGCCCCATATCTTCCGCCGCCAAGGTGTGCAGCAGACGCAGGCCAAACAAATAGCCAGCGCGCGAAAGTCGGGCGGCGATATTGTCGTCCCGCGCCAGCATGGGATGCAGCAGGCCGACGGGATTGCCGGAGGCTTCCATTGCTGGGCCGGGATGCCGCTCCACCACCAGCACCTCCCAATTTCGCGCAGCGAGGCGTTCGGCAATCGCTGCTCCAGCCAGTCCGGTACCGATGATCAAGGCACGACGCGGCACTTTATTTTCCAATGGCGCACCGAACAACACACCGCAGAGCATTTCCCATTTATGTCCGAATCCCGGCCGCTTTTCCAGTCGCCAACGCCGGCCTGACAGGATTTTGCGGACCTCTGCCGCAACGCTCCAGGTCGCCAGGGTCGCACCCGGCGCGCACAGCCGGGTCACCCCCTTAAGCAGGCCAGGGTGCCACAAGTCGGGATTCTTGGAAGGCGCGAAACCATCAAGGTAAAGAGCGTCGGCACTCATCCTGATTTTCCGGATCAGATCGTTGGCATCGCCGAAGAAAAGTGTGAGTGTGACCCGTCCCTCATCCAGCAGCAGGCGATGCGCGCCTGGTGTCAGTGGTGGCCAGGCGCCAAGTAACGCAGCAGCAAACGGCGCCAACTCCGGCCA
>JAYUGL010000089.1:0-37338 GCA_043738385.1 Sterolibacteriaceae bacterium | reverse complement strand
GGCAAATCGAAAACAGGAAATAAAAAGGCGCGGACAAGGCCGCGCTTTTTTATCGCCTCATCTCGGCAAGAAATGGGGTTTTTCTACAGCCTCAACGTTCGAATTCACCGGCTGCCAAAGGCAGTCCGGTGCAATAAGGGGTTAGCCCGCTGTGGATGACGATTGCTTGCGCAGTGTTCACCTGCGCTCAATCCTGAGACCACTAAACCTTGAGTGCATGAATTCGAATTGAATCGTATTTGTAGTGTGCAGACGCAATAGCTGTTCGCAATAAAAGCCCCCAACTTTGTTTAGCAAGCCACGACTTCGAATATCCGGAACCCGAGGTCGCGTTGTGAATTTTATTTAGATCAACTATCCACGATGAACTAAACTGCCGTGTAAATCCAGTATATAGCACCTTTACTATTGAAAATCCTGCTGCTTCAAGTGTTTTCATAAGCGATTTCTGAGTGAAGAAATGTATATGCCTAGGGACATCCGTCCACGGCCAAATTGGACCAAACTCTTTAAACCCTGCAGCGCCACAGTTTGGGACTTCAACAATAAGTTTTCCGCTTTTGGCAAGTAATTGATGGACACGCTCCAACGCTGTTGCTGCCGAAATCGTATGCTCCAGAACGTGCGACAACAAAGCATAATCATATTCGCAGCCAAGCTCTATTGGCGGAGTCTCGGCTGTTCCGGAATAGACGGGGCCAAACTTTGCAGCTACGCTACGAGCTCTTGGATCTGGTTCAACACCAACAACACTGAATCCTGCGGCTCTCAGCTTCGCCATATTATTGCCGCCCCCACAACCTATATCGATCAACCTTCCCGGCACACCCACTTCTTCGGGTGATAAGTCAGAGCCTTTATCAAATCGCCATGCGACATGGGTTCGGATTCTCCCCAACAAGCCAGCCGAGGTTTCTGAAGTATTATTGGCACCATGCGTGTAATACTCAATTTCGTAGAATTGTGAGACTTCGCCGGGTCTAAAGTCGCCGGCGAGTTTCCCATATTTGCATCGTGCGCACCAAACGACGGAATACTTTTCAGATAGTTGCGGTCTTCGGTAATCGTTCGTCTCAAACAGGAACTCCATTCCTCCCTTGCAAAGTGGGCAGTGTGGTAAAGGAACATTCTTCAGATTTGCCGACATCGTTCAGTCCTTGTATTTCAGCGGGCTAACGTTTAAGTGAACCGAAGAAGTGCTGTATAAAATAACAGCTAATGCTGTATACTCTGCCGTGCCCTATCCAACCCTTTGATTCGTCGTCATACGGGAGATTTAACATGGCATTGATCCTGCAAAACCCGGCATCCCATTCTCCAACGCTGGTGGAAGTCGTTCGCGACCGACTCCGTGCAAAACATTATGTAGCCTTCGTACCGAAAAGGCATATACGGGCTGGATAAGGCGTTTCATCAATTTTCATTGATAGGCGTCATCCGCGCGATATGGGGGCGCCGGAGGTGGAGCGCTTCCTGACCGATCTGGCGGTTACCCACTGTGTGTCGGCGGCTACCCAGACTCAGGCGCTGTCCGCGCTGCTGTTTCTTTATCGGGAAGTGCTGGGCGTGGAACTGCCCTGGCTCAACGAGGTGGTACGGGCAAAGCCGTCGAGACGTGTTCCGACGGTTCTGACCGTGTCGGAGGCGAGCCGTTTGCTGGCTTGCATGGAGGGAACGCATGGGCTGATGGCCTCTCTCATCGACGGCACGGGAATGAGATTGATGGAATGCATTCGGCTGCGAATGAAGGATGTTGACTTTGAGCGCCGCGAGATTGTCATCCGCAACGGCAAGGGCGGCAAGGATCGGGTGACCATGCTTCCGGCCCGTCTGCTGGGCGGACTGCAAACACATTTGGCCGGCACGCGGGTGTTGTTTGAAATGGATCGGCTGAATGACTTGCCGGGCGTCGAAATGCCCGATGCGCTGGAGCGCAAGTACCCTAGTGCGAGCACGAGTTGGAGCTGGTTCTGGGTGTTTCCAGCGCGGGAACTGCCGGTTGATCCGGTTCCGGTGTTCGCCGTCGCCACCATATCTACGAACAGAACCTTCAGCGGGCGATCAAGCAGGCGGTGAGCAGGGCCGGAATTGTCAAACCGGCCACCTCCCATACCCTGCGCCATTCATTTGCCACGCATTTGCTCGCGGGTGGTTACGACATCCGCACGGTGCAGGAACTGCTCGGCCATTCGGATGTGAGCACGACCATGATTTACACCCACGTTCTGAACAAGGGTGGGCGGGGAGTGGTGAGTCCGCTGGACCACCTGTGAGCGGGGCATGTTGCGACAGGGTGGTCAGTCGTGCTCCAGTGACCACCCGCTAGTGGCGTGAATCCAATCGGAATTGCCGCAAATTGATGGCGGGGCTTGAGTTTCCGGCGATCAGCCCGCATATTGCGCCATCACGTTTTTTTTCAGGAGGAGCCTGCCATGCGTTTTCGTCTTGTCGCCCTTGTTGTCCTTGCCTCCGCGCTGCTCTCCGGCTGCGGCTACAACCTGACCCAGGTCAATGACGAGGCAGTGAATGCCGCGTGGTCCGAGGTGCTCAACCAGTACAAGCGCCGCGCCGACCTGGTGCCGAATCTGGTCGCCATCGTGCAGGGCTACGCCTCGCACGAGAAGGAAGTGTTGACCAGGGTGACCGAGGCGCGCGCCAGTGTGGGCGGCATCAATGCCACGCCGGAGTTGGTGAACGATCCCGAAGCTTTCGCCAAATTTCAGAAAGCGCAGAGCGAGTTGGGCGGGTCATTGTCGCGGCTGCTGGCGGTGGCGGAAAATTATCCGCAGCTCAAGGCGGATGCCAACTTCCGCGATCTGCAAGCCCAGGTGGAGGGCACCGAGAACCGCATCACCGTGGCGCGCGGCCGCTATATCCTGGCCGTGCAGAACTACAACATCGGCGTGCGTACCTTTCCCAACAACCTGACGGCGATGGTGATGGGCTGGAAGCCGAAGGCGAACTTCACGGTCGAGGATGAGAAGGCGGTATCGACGCCGCCGGTGATCAAGTTTGATGGGGCCAAGTAAAACCTTTAACCACAGAGGACATGACCGGAGGAAATCCCTGTGGGACAGCGGAAAACCTAATGCCTTTCTCTGTGACCGCTGTGGCGCGCCTTTTTTTTCTTCTTTGGCTGTTTGCCGTTCCGGCATTCGCGGATGACCTCGTCACCATTCCGCCTCTGCAAAGCCGCGTTACCGATCTGACCAACACGTTGTTCAAGGATCAGGCCACGGCGCTGGAAGCGTCGCTGACCGAACTACAGCGCACCAAGGGCAGCCAGGTGGTGATTCTGATACTGCCGACGACGCAGCCGGAGAGCATCGAGCAGTTTGGCATTCGCCTTGCCGGGGCGTGGAAGATCGGCCGCATGGGTGTGCATGACGGCGTGATCATTCTGGTGGCGAAGGGCGACAGGCATATGCGCATCGAGGTGGGCTATGGTTTGGAAGGCGCGATTCCCGATGCGATCGCCAAGCGCATCGTCAGCGACATCATGGAGCCCAAGTTCAAGCGCGATGATTTCTACGGCGGCTTGCAGGCCGCGGTGGCGGCGATTTCCGCCGTGATCGACAAGGAGCCGTTGCCGGTGCCCGAGGCTGTACCCGAGCGGACGACCGGCGACTTCTCACATGGTTCCGGTGACTGGATGTTCTGGGGGTTCGCTCTGATGGTGCTGGCGGGCATTGCCCATCGCGCGCTGGGCATGGCCGGCTCGGCATTGGCCGCCATGCTGGGCGCCGTGCTCGGCTGGTTCGTGTTCGGCACGATCATCATGGTGATTTTGGGAGCGGTGGTCGCCTTTTTCGGCTCGTTCATGCGCGGCGGCGGCGGTTTTGGTGGCGGTGGGTTCGGAGGAGGAGGGGGGTCCGGCGGTGGCGGATTCTCCGGTGGCGGTGGCAGCTTTGGCGGCGGCGGCGCTTCGGGGAGTTGGTGAGATGAATTGCAAACGACTGCTGCAACATTCGCTCCGCCCCGCGTGGGTGTATCGGCGCCAGTTTGACGGTGGCACGCGTTGGGCCATCGAATCTGCAATCAAGGAGTCCGAAAGTCACCATCGCGGCGAGTTGCGCTTTGTTGCCGAGGGGCCGTTGTCGTGGCGCGACTTGCTGACCGGTGTGACAGCGCGACAGCGCGCCGAGAATTTGTTTACGCAACTGCGGATATGGGATACCGCCGGCAACAGCGGCATCCTGATCTATGTCCAACTGGTTGATCGGCGGGTCGAGATCGTGGCCGACCGCGGCATTGTCACCAAGGTGCCACAGGCGGAGTGGGATGCGCTGTGTCGTCGCATGGAATCCGCCTTCCACGCCGAACAATGGGGTCAAGGTGCGCTGGCGGCGATTGCGGGTGCCAACGGGCTATTGGCCTTGCACTTCCCGGCGCGTGTAGGCAACCCGAATGAATTGCCGGACCGGCCGCTGATGCTCTGAAAGTGTCATTCCCGCTTGTCGATGGAGACACCCGGACGGGTGCGCGGGAATGACAAATCCGTTCAGTGCGCCACGTCGTCGAGCAGTGAAAGTTCGTCGTTTTTGCGCTGATTGTCTTCGTGCAACCGCTTGACGGCGTACATGGCGCCCGCCACAAACAGGCCGAACAGGAAGGTGATCCAGTTGATCGATAGGTTCGCGCCGATCAGGGCGGAATAAACACCGGTCATGATCAGGATCGACAGATTCTCATTGAAGTTCTGCACGGCGATGGAATGTCCGGCGCCCATCAGCACGTGACCACGGTGTTGCAGCAGCGCATTCATGGGCACGACGAAGAACCCGGCAAGGGTACCGATGATCAGCAGCAGGATCAGCGAAACACCCATGCGCAGCCCCAGGCTTATGAAGATGGGTGAGCCGAACACCGTCATTGAATGCTCGAAGAGATGGATTTCCGGGAGCCTGGGCACGAAAATCATCGCAATCACGACAAGACCCATGGTGATGCCGACCGGAAGCACCTTGACCGTATTGCGCAGGGTGATCAGGCGTGCGGCAAGCACTGCGCCTACCGCGACACCTACCGCGAACATGCCCAGCAGCCAGGTGGCGACGGTCAGGTCGACGCCCAGCGCCTGCTGGGCCCAGTCGATGACGATGAATTGCAGCGTCGCTCCCGCGCCCCAGAACAGTGTGGTGACCGCCAGCGTGACTTGACCAAGCTTGTCGCGCCACAGCAGCACCAGGCAATGCCGGAACTCGTGCACCAGATACGTTGGGCTTTTGCGCAGTGGTTTGTGGTCGACGCCGGTATCGGGAATGTAGAGATTGAAAATCGCCGCCGCCAGATAAATCAGGGCCACCACCGTCAGGTTCATCTTGGCGACGGTGTCGATGCCGGTGTCGATCAGCGGCAAGTCGAACGAGAGCAGGGTGTTCGCGATATCCGGGTTGATGATAGCGCCGCCCAGCGCAAAGCCGAGGATGATGGCGACCACGGTGAGCCCTTCGATCCAGGCGTTGGCGATCACCAGCAGCCGGTGCGGCAAGAGCTCGGTGAGGATGCCGTACTTGGCCGGCGAATAGGCGGCGGCGCCGAGACCGACCACGGCATAGGCGGCCAGCGGGTGCACATTGAAAAACAGCAAACCGCAGCCGACGATCTTGATGCCGTTGCTGATGAACATCACCCGCCACTTGGGCATCGAGTCGGCAAATGCGCCGACAAAAGCCGCCAGCACCACAAATGAAATCGTGAAGAAAGTTTTAAGCAACGGCTCATAGCCGGCCGGCGCATGCATATCGCGCAGGATGGCGATGGCGGTGATCAGCAGGGCATTGTCGGCGAGCGCGGAAAAAAACTGCGCCGCCATGATGAGGAAGAAGCCGAGATTCATGGAGTGGGCGTTTGAGCGGCGTGTTTATAGCATGAAAGCGATGACATTCCGTCGGTTGACAAGAATGGCCATTTGATTGTCGAAACGTCCAAAGCGTTGCGTACAGCACAATGTGAGAAACTTGTTGCTTCAATCCCACTGTCCAGCGCATGACTCGCCCGATTCGCGCCAGCATCGACCTTTCTGCACTGCGGCACAACCATGCCGTGGTGCGTCGGCACGCCGGCAGCGCGCGCATCTGGAGCGTGATCAAGGCCAATGCCTATGGCCATGGCGTGAGCCGCGTGGCAACCGCGCTGGCCCCCGAAACGGACGGCTTTGCCCTGGTCGAACTGGAGGCGGCAGTGGCATTGCGCGAGCGCGGCATCACGCAACCCATAATGTTGCTGGAAGGTTTTTATGACGCCGATGAGTTGCCGCTGTTCGCCGAGTTTGGATTGACACCTGTGGTGCACTGCGTTGAACAAGTGGCGATGTTGATTGAGGTGGCAATGCCGGTGCGACTGCCGGTTTATCTCAAACTCGATACCGGCATGCATCGCCTCGGCTTGAACGCGGCCGAGCTGCGTCACACGCTGGAAATGCTGCGCAAGAGCTCGGCGGTATCTGACATGACGCTGATGACGCACTTCGCCGACGCCGACGAACCCCGTGGCATCGCAGATCAGATGGAGCGTCTGCGCGCGATGACCGGCGGACTTGCTCTGCCGTTCTGTCTTGCCAACTCGGCTGCGTTGCTACGCTTTCCCGAGTCTTGCGGAGACTGGGCGCGGCCGGGCATCATGCTTTACGGCGCCTCGCCGTTTCCACAGAGGCAGAGCGCCACCGAACTTGGCCTGCGTCCGGTGATGACATTGGAGAGCCAACTCATCGCGGTGCGCGATCTCGCTGTCGGCGACCGCGTCGGTTACGGCGGTGCGTTTGTGGCCGACAAGTCGCTGCGCATCGGCGTCGTCGCCTGCGGTTACGGCGATGGTTATCCGCGCCACGCGCCGACCGGCACGCCGATATTGGTCGCAGGCAAACGCACGCGTACCGTGGGTCGCGTGTCGATGGACAAGATTTGCGTCGACCTCTCGACGATTCCTGACGCCGGCATCGGAACTGTCGTGACCTTGTGGGGCGAGCGCCTGAGCGCCGACGAGGTAGCGACAGCCGCGGGTACGGTGAGTTACGAACTGTTTTGCGCGCTGGCCAACCGCGTGCCGGTGGTGGAGGTTTGAAGCTAGAATGTAGGATGGAGGGTTGTCATGAGTCATCTTGATCGTATTACCGTGAATTCCGAGCAGTGTGGGGGGCGCCCGTGCATCCGTGGCATGCGCGTCCGGGTGAGGGATGTTCTTGACCTTCTGGCGGCTGGTTCGAGCAGAGTGGAAATCTTGTCCGATTATCCCTACCTTGAGGACGAAGACATCACTGCCGCTCTCGAGTTTGCCGCGAGCCAAACTGACCATCCTGTCCTGAAAGCCGCGTGACGCTGCGTTTTATCGTCGATGCGCAGCTTCCTCCCGCGCTGGCGAGATTCCTGACTGATTCGGGCTATCCCTCGGAACACGTTCACGACTTCGCGGCGGAGGCTTATCCCGATGCACAATTGTGGGATCGTGCTCTGGCGATGAACGCGGTCATCGTGACCAAAGATGAAGATTTCGCGATCCGCAGCGTTCGCGACAGTGCGCCTCCCGCGATTGTTTGGGTGCGTCTTGGAAACACCCGTAACAAAGCGTTGCTCGACAGTTTTGTTCTTCTGTTGCCGAAGATTGCCACTGCTCTTGAGCGGGGCGAGAAAATCGTCGAACTTATCTGATCGTGGCTAAAGCAAAAACCCTCCATACCTGCCCCGAATGTGGCGCCACTGCGCCGAAGTGGCAGGGCCAGTGCCCGGGCTGCGGCTTGTGGAACACGCTGGTTGAAACCGTGGCCGAAACGCCCAGCGTCAACAGCAATCGTTTCGCCGCCATCGCCGGTGCGGGGCGCTTGCAGCGTCTTTCAGAAATTGACCCCAGGGAAGAGCCGCGTCAACCGACCGGCATCGAGGAGTTTGATCGTGTGCTCGGCGGCGGGCTGGTGGCGGGCGGCGTGGTGTTGATCGGCGGTGATCCGGGCATCGGCAAGAGCACCTTGTTGTTGCAGGCGCTGGCGCGGCTGGCCGAAGCCGGCCAATCGGTGCTTTATGTTTCGGGCGAGGAGTCGGGTGAGCAGATGGCCTTGCGCGCGCGGCGCCTGCAGCTCGGCGCGGAGCACATGCAGTTGCTGGCGGAAATCAATCTTGAAAAAATTCTTGCCACGCTGGGCAAGGTAAAACCGATGGTGGCGGTGATCGACTCGATCCAGACCATCTACTCGGAAGTGTTGCAGTCGGCGCCGGGTTCGGTGGCGCAGGTGCGCGAATGCGCCGCGCAGTTGACGCGGTTGGCGAAGCAGAGCGGCATCTGCGTGATTCTGGTGGGGCACGTCACCAAGGACGGTTCGCTCGCCGGGCCGCGCGTGCTGGAGCACATCGTCGACACCGTGTTGTATTTTGAGGGCGACACGCATTCGAGCTTTCGCCTGATTCGCGCCTTCAAGAACCGCTTCGGCGCCATCAATGAGCTGGGCGTGTTCGCCATGACCGATCGCGGACTCAAGGGTGTCAGCAATCCGTCGGCGCTGTTTCTGTCGCAGCATGGTCAGGAGGTCGCCGGTTCGTGCGTGATGGTGACGCAGGAAGGCACGCGTCCGCTGCTGGTCGAAATTCAGGCGCTGGTGGATGAAGCGCATGCACCCAATCCGCGCCGGTTGACAGTGGGACTGGAGGCGCAGCGACTGGCGATGCTGTTGGCGGTGTTGCATCGTCATGCCGGCATCGTCTGCTACGACCAGGATGTGTTCGTCAATGCCGTCGGCGGGGTCAAGATCGCCGAGCCTGCGGCGGATCTTGCCGTGCTGCTGGCGATTGTTTCTTCGCTGCGCAACAAGCCCTTGCCGGCCAAGCTGGTGGTGTTCGGCGAAGTCGGGTTGGCCGGCGAAATCCGCCCCGCGCCGCGCGGCCAGGAGAGGTTGAAGGAAGCGGCCAAGCTGGGTTTCACCCGCGCCATCATTCCCAAAGCCAATGCGCCGCGCACGCCGATCAAGGGCATGGAAGTGATCGCCGTCGATCGCGTCGAACAGGCAGTGGAGCAGATCAGGCATTCATGAACAGCACCCTGCGCCTCATGCTGCGCATGTTGCGGCGCGACTGGCGGGCGGGTGAGCTGACCGTTCTTGCTTTCGCATTGGTACTGGCGACCGCGGCGTTGAGCAGCGTGTCGTTTCTCACTGATCGCGTGCAACAGGCGCTGACGCTGGAATCGCATCAGTTGCTCGGCGGCGATTTGCTACTCACCGCCGATCATCCCTGGTCTGCGGTGAGTCAACAGCAGGCGACGAAAAATGGTTTGCAGATTGCGCGCAGCACCAGCTTTCTCAGCATGGTGAGTGCTGCGGGCGCAACGCAACTCACTGACATCAAGGCGGTCTCGGCCAACTATCCGTTGCGCGGAACCTTGCGTACGGCGCAGGTGTTGAATGGACCCGACGCCGATACCAAGGGGGTGCCAGCGCCGGGCACGGTGTGGCTGGACGAACGCCTGATGGCGGCGCTGGCGCTGCAAACCGGAATGCAAGTACGGGTGGGCGTCAGGCAATTGACGGTCGCGGCGGTGCTGACGCTGGAGCCGGATCGCGGTATCAACGTGATGGCGCTGGCGCCACGCTTGATGCTCAACGAGCAGGATATGGCGTCGACCGGATTGGTGCAGCAGGGCAGCCGGGTCAGCTATCGACTTCATCTCGCAGGTGAACCCGATGGGGTGGCCGAGTTCAGGAAAGCCGCCGAAGCGCACCTGGGGCGTGGCGAGAAACTTGAAACGCTGGACAACGCCCGGCCCGAAATTCGCAACGTGCTGGAGCGTTCGCAGCGTTTCCTGCGCCTTGCGGCGCTGCTTGCGGTGGTGCTGGCGGCGGTGGCGGTGGCGCTTGCCGCCGACCGCTACGTGCGGCGGCATGTTGACGGTTGCGCGGTGTTGCGCTGCCTCGGCGCCAGCAGTGGACGGCTGTTGGTGATTCACGGCGGCGAATTCGTGTTGCTGGGCGTCATCATTACCGTCGTTGGTTGTTTGACCGGTTTCATCGTCCAATATGGATTGCAAGTGTTGCTGGTCGATTTGCTGCGCCAGCAATTGCCGGCGCCGGGTTGGGCGCCGTGGGCGCAGGGCGCGGCGGTGAGCATGACGTTGGTGGTGGGCTTCGCCTTGCCGCCACTATTGCGCTTGCGCAAGGTGTCCACGCTGCGAGTGCTGCGCCGCGAATGGAACGTGATGGAGCCGGTTGCGCTTTCCGCGTGGGCGGCCGGTGCGGTACTGCTGGCGTTGCTGATGCTGTGGGTGGCGGGCGAGGCGGGGCTGTGGGCGATTGTGCTGGGCGGATTTTTCGGCGCTATCGCAATTTACGTGGCGCTGGCGCGCCTGCTGCTGGCCGCACTTGCCCATCTGCGGCAAGGCGGACATGCAATCGGCTGGCGCTATGGTATCGCCAACCTGCGGCGGCATATGCGTGCGACCCTGATTCAGGCGGTGGCGCTTGGATTAAGCATGACGGCGTTGCTGTTGCTCACCGTAGCGCGTGGCGATCTGCTCGCTGCCTGGCAAGGTCGCGTGCCGCCGGATGCGCCGAACCGTTTTGTCATCAACATCCAGCCCGATCAGTTGCAGGCCATCGGTGATTATTTCGTCAGCCTGGATTTGCCGCGACCGCTGCTCGAACCGATGGTGCGCGGTCGTTTGGTGAACATCAACGGCCGCAATGTCGAACCGAGCGACTATGCGAATGAAAGCGCACGGCGGCTGGTGGATCGGGAGTTCAATTTGTCGTGGACGTCGCAACTACCAGGCGGCAACGCAGTAACGCAAGGGCGCTGGCACGGCGACACGCGCGCACCGCAGTTTTCGGTGGAGCAGGGCCTCGCCGAAACGCTGGGACTCAAGCTTGGCGACGCGTTGACCTATGACATTGGCGGAACGCGTGTGACCGCAAAAATCACTTCATTGCGCAAACTCGAATGGGATTCGATGCGGGTCAATTTCTTCGTCGTTGCGCCGCCGGGGCTGATCGACGGATTGCCGGCAAGCTACATCAGCAGCTTTCATTTGCCGCACGACAAGGTGGCGATGGTTGCGCAACTGGTGCGCCGTTTCCCCAATCTCACGGTGATCGATGTCGAGGCGATCATGCGGCAGTTGCAGGACACCATCAACAAGGTGGCGCGCGCGGTGCAGGGCGTGTTCGGCTTTGCGCTGCTGGCCGGACTGGCGGTGCTCTACGCGGCATTGCAGGCCACCGCCGACGAGCGTGCCCACGAGATCGCCGTGCTGCGTGCGCTGGGCGCGCGCGAAGGGCAGTTGCGGGCAACGCTGGTCGCGGAGTTCGCGTTACTCGGCGCAATCGCCGGCACGCTGGCCGGCGGTGGCACGGCGCTGATCAGCATGGCCTTGGCGCGCTGGGCTTTTCATCTGCCCTACACGCCGAACCCCATGCTGCTGGTCATCGGATTGCTTGGCGGAGTGGTGCTGGTGGTGAGCGCAGGATTGTTCGGTTCACGCGCGGCGCTGCGCAGCAGTCCGCTGCAGGCGTGGCGCGCAGCGGCATAGGAATTCGCGAGGAGGACGGCCTTACTGAGTGAGACGTAGATCTTCCGGCGTATTGATGTTGGCGAAAGCGGACTCGTCGAGAAACATTACTTTCACCGCATCCAGTTCGTCCTGCCAGACACTGATCTTGCGGTGTCCCTGCGCGAGATAATCTTCCAGCGCAGGCAATGCCTTGCGCCTGCACAACATGAAAACCGGATGAATTCCGCTCGCCGTCGCTGCGTAAGCGAGCGGGGCGTTGCTGACGGTCAACGCCTGCGCAAGTTTTTCAATCAGGTCTGCGGGAAAATGCGGCGAGTCGCAGGGAACGATTGCCAGTAGTGGTGTGGCGCAGGCCAGCAGACCGGTCAACACGCCTGCCAAAGGGCCGTCATAGCTATTCGGGTCCGCATCGCTCAGCACCGGATGGCCGAAGGCCGCGTATGCATCGGTGTTGCGATTGGCGTTGATGAGGATTCGATTGACCTGCGGCGCCAGACGATCCAGCGTCCAGGCCACCAGCGGACGTCCCTGAAAGGGCAGCAGCCCCTTGTCGGCGCCGCCCATGCGCGAACCTTGACCGCCGGCGAGAATTAGGCCGGTGATGCCCGAATGGGTGGGTGCGGTGTGCGGCATTGCCGATGGAACGGTGTCAACCGCCGATGTAGGACATCTCGATTTTTTTCAACGGCGCGTTGCCGCTGCTGCGCAATTCCGAGTAGCGGTCCCCCCTTGCTACCCAGAGTTTGGTGATGAATGCGCTGATTTCTTCGTCGGCGCCGCCGGAGCGCAACAGTGCACGCAGATCGTGGCCGAATTGCGCGAACAGGCAGGTGAAGAGCTTGCCTTCAGTGGACAGCCGCAACCGGGTGCAGGTGGAGCAGAAGGCCTGGGTCACCGACGAGATGACGCCGATCTCGCCGCCTCCGTCGCGATAGCGCCAGCGTTGGGCGACCTCGCCGTTGTAGTTGGGGTCGATGGCCTCCAGCGGGAAATGTTCATTGATGCGGGCGATGACGTCGCGGGAAGGCAGCATTTCGTCCATGCGCCAGCCGTTGGAACTGCCGACATCCATGTACTCGATGAAGCGCAGGATGTGGCCGCTGCCGCGAAAGTGTTCGGCCATCGCCAGAATGGCGTGGTCGTTGGTGCCGCGCTTGACCACCATGTTGACCTTGACTGGGGCAAGTCCGGCCGCCGCTGCCGCATCGATGCCATCCAGCACCCGTCTGACGGGCACGTCGACATCGTTCATTTTATGGAACGTTTCCTCATCCAGCGCGTCAAGACTGACGGTAACGCGATGGAGCCCGGCTTCCTTCAGCGCCCGTGCCTTGCCGGCCAGCAGCGAGCCGTTGGTGGTAAGGGTGAGTTCGATGCCGGATATTTTGGCGAGCATCGTAACAAGGTCTTCAACGCCATGGCGCAGCAGCGGTTCGCCGCCGGTGAGCCGGATCTTGCTAACGCCGTGGGCCGCGAAAACGCGGGCGATGCGGGCGATTTCTTCAAAACTGAGAATTTCGGCCTTCGGCAGAAATGGGTAGTCGCGGCCGAACACCGCTTTTGGCATGCAATAGATGCAGCGGAAGTTGCAGCGGTCGGTGATCGAGATGCGCAGGTCGCGCAACGGTCGACCGCGCGTATCGGTGAGAGCGGCTGCGAATGGCGCAATCGTGTTCATGGCAAAGCAAAGACTCCATCCCTTGGTTAGGGAATAATTATAGGCCTGAGCCGGTCCGTCGACAGGGGAAAAGTTCTTGAATCAGTGGGGGTTTTCGGCTATAGTGCGCGGCTCTTTTCACCTTGCCCCACCCGTACGCATGCGGGAGGGCATATCCCATAAGGAGATTGCATGCGCCACTATGAAATCGTATTTATCGTCCACCCGGACCAGTCGGAGCAGGTTCCGGCGATGATCGAGCGTTACAAGACGCTGGTCACCGGTCACGGCGGCAACATCCACCGCATGGAAGATTGGGGTCGTCGCCAGATGGCCTACCCGATCCAGAAGGTTCACAAGGCCCACTACGTGCTGATGAACATCGAAGCGGATCAGACAACCCTGACCGAGCTCGAACATGCTTTCAAATTCAATGACGCCGTGCTGCGTCATCTCATCATGAAGACGGACAAGGCGGTCACCGCACCTTCGCCGATGATGAAGGACGACAAGGCACGCTCGCTGACGCCGTACACGGAGGCGCCTCCGCCAGCAGAAGTCCGTACGGAGGCGCCGGCTGCCTGAGGCATCGCCTGGCGTCGCTGCGGTAGCAAACCTGACTTTATTGTCGGGCCGGTTGCTGGAGCGGGGGACCTTGCGTCACACGCCGGCCGGCGTTGCGGTGGTCGAATTCCGCATCAGCCACGTTTCGGAACAGATCGAAGCGGGGTCGCCAAGGCGGGTTGAATGCGAAATGCCCTGTGTGCTGTTGGGTCCGATGGCGAACCTGCTGACTGATGCAAAGCCCGGCGACGGATTGAAAATTGGCGGTTTCCTCGCTGCCAAAAGTCTCAAGAATCCGGCCCCGGTGCTCCATGTGAATACGATGGAATTTTTGGAAGGAATCCAGAATGGCTTTTAAATCGAAGAGTGGTCTCAAGAACAAGCGCAAGGATGACAAAAAGGGCAACAGCCTGTTCAAGCGGCGCAAGTTTTGCCGCTTCAGTGCCGAGAAGATCGAAGAGATCGACTACAAGGACGTCGAATTGCTGAAAGACTTCATCACCGAGAACGGCAAGATCATGCCGGCGCGCATCACCGGCACCAAGACCGGCTATCAGCGTCAGTTGTCGGCCGCCATCAAGCGCGCACGTTATCTTGCGCTGATGCCTTACACCGACCTTCACAGCGCCTGAGAAAGAGACCGCCATGCAAATCATACTGATGGAAAAAGTGGTGAACCTCGGTAACCTCGGCGACATCGTCAAGGTGAAAGAGGGCTACGCCCGTAATTATCTGATTCCCCAGGGCAAGGCCAAGCGCGCCACGGAGCAGAACAAGAAGGTGTTCGAAGAGCGTCGTGTCGAGCTGGAAGCCACTCAGGCTACACAGCTCGCCGCTGCCCAGACGCTGGCTACCAAGGTCGAGGGCCTGATGGTGCAGATCACCTGCAAGGCCGGTGTCGATGGTCGTCTGTTTGGGTCAGTGTCGACGGTCGATATCGCCGAAGCCTTGAAAGCGCAGGGCATCGAAGTGTCGAAGGCCGCCATCCGGTTGCCGCTGGGTCCGTTGAAGCAGGTCGGTGACACGCCGGTCGAAGTTGCGTTGCATACCGACGTGGTGGCCACCATCACGGTGTCGGTGTTGGGCGAACACTAAAAGCGTTTTGCAGCAAATTTGAAAGGGCCGCGTGATGCGGCCCTTTTCATTGGGGATGTGTCTTGCGCTATTGAAAGATAGCAGACAGTAAGCTAGCATACGAGAATTGCCACAGTGGCAGAGTGCGGAGGTTTGAAAAATGATTGCGCGCAGTTTGTTCAACGAAGAGCACGAGATGTTTCGTGACACGGTACGCAAGTTCATCGATCGCGAGATCCGGCCGTACCATCATCTGTGGGAGCAAGACGGCATTGTTCCGCGCGAGTTGTGGCTGAAAGCCGGTGCAGCCGGCCTGCTTTGCTGCACGGTGCCGGAAGAGTACGGCGGGTTGGGGCTGGACTACCTGTTTGACGTTGTGGTGTTCGAAGAAATAGCCAAAAGCGGCTATACCGGACCGGGCTTTCTGATTCATTGCGACTTGGTGGCCACCTACGTCAAGTCTTTCGGTAGTGAAGAACAGAAACGCCACTGGCTGCCCAAAATGGTGGCGGGTGAAGCGATTGGTTCGCTGGGCATGACCGAACCTCACGCCGGCTCAGACCTCAAGGCGATTCGTACACGGGCGGTTCGCGACGGCGACGACTACGTCATCAACGGCCAGAAGGTGTTCATTTCCAATGGCCAGTTGTGCAATGTGCTCGTGCTGGCGACCAAGACCGATAGCACGGCCGGCGCCAAGGGAATCACGTTGTTCCTCGTCGACACCAGCCTGCCCGGCTTCAAGCGCGGCAAGAACCTGGAAAAACTGGGCATGAAGGCGCAGGACACCTCTGAACTTTTTTTCGAAGACCTGCGCGTACCCGCTAGTGCCATGCTCGGCGGCGAGGGGCAGGGGTTTGCACTGATGATGACCAAGCTGGCGCAGGAGCGACTGGCGCAGGCCATCCGTTCGGCCGCAGTGGCGGAAGAAGTCATCGCCTACACGGTGGAATACACCGCGCAACGCGAAGCCTTCGGCAAGACCATCGCCGATTTTCAGAATACCCAGTTCAAGCTGGCCGAACTCAAGACGGAGTCGGTGATTGGCCGGGTGTTTGTTGATCGGTGTATCGAGCTGTTCATGCGGGGCGAGTTCGATGCGGTGGACGCCGCCATGGCCAAGATGTGGCTGTCCAACATGCACTGCAAGGTCGTCGACGAATGCCTGCAATTGTTCGGTGGCTGGGGCTACATGTGGGAATACCCCATCGCCCGTGCCTATGCCGATGCGCGCATCATCAAGATTGCCGGCGGTTCGATCGAGATCATGAAGCAGATCATCGGGCGCAATCTGTTCGGTATGGATAAAAAGACGGCACCTCGCTCCGCTGGTTGATACAGCCGGATGGCGGTGGGCTTCGAATTCGATTATGTGCGTTGCCGCCACACACCAGGATCGCGACGTCCATGGAACACGGCCAGCACGACAATGCGCCGTTCCTCGGCAAGAAAGAAAACGGAATAGGGAAAGCGACGGACTCGGACACATCGAGTTTCGCGGTGCGTGACTGGAAAGCGCAATGGATTCTCCCGCGCCAATTCAATTGCGCGGTTTATTTCGGAAACAAATTGTGTTCCAAGACCTGATAGTCGTTGTTCGTACCAGAGGGCCGCTTCGTCGAACTCGTGCCGCGCCGCGCGTCGAAAGACGACCGCGAAGGTCATCCTTTCATACGGTTCGCAATCGAAGCCCGAACCTCTTCCCAAAGTACAACATCTTCGGGGCTGGATTCATGATCAGCCAGCCGGCGATCAAGTTCGGCGCGCTGTGGTTCGGTTAAAGGCAACGCGCTACTGTCGGCCGCGATGGTGTCCCAGATGTCCTCGACCAAGGTGAGTCTTTCGTCGACGGAAAGGCGGTCGATGCCCAACGATTTGACTGATGCACCCATGGCACTAGCTCCTGGCACAAATACAAGAAGCAAATGTTACCAGTACTCGTTATCGAACTAAAAGTCGTCCCCTATCCGATTCGACCCCATTCGCAACCATGCGCGCCGCTCATTTTTCCAGCGCCCCATGCTCACTCAACGAGTGCGACAGGATATGGGGAGACCAGGACAGTCACCTGTGCCCCTCTGAGGAGTTTCTTGAAATCGGCGTCGAATGTCACAAGGTGTTCGCCAAGTTGAATCACCGCCGCCGCCAGCCATGCGTCGGGAATATCGTTGGCCGTCAGGTTCTTCTCCAGGCAGAGTTGGCGCAACGTCGGCCACTCGACGCCGAGCGGAGGCATCTCGACCCCCGGCGTCGCGAATAGCGCATCCAGAAACTTCATCGCATTTTGCACGGGAGTTGGATGAACGAATACCTTCGAATTCGTGACCAGGCGCAGGAAGCTGGCAACCACCATCGGCATCAGCTTCAGGCTTGCGCCTTCCGCACAAGCCGCAATGGCTTCATTCAGGCAGGCATAGGTTGCTTTGTGATGGGGATGATCACCGCGTGACGCCGCAACCAGCACATTGACATCAGGCGTCATTGTCAGCGGCATCCAGCATGGCTTTATTGCTGACTGGGTTTACGCCGCCAACCATTCCTCCGCGCCCATTGAAGACCGGAATCTTTCGTCGTTTACCTGCTGTGGTTGTTGGTTGGGAAGACCGAAGGCGCAGTTGCAGTCCTTCCTCTATGAGTCGAGTCAGGCTGGTTCGTTGCCGCGCGGCCAGAGCCTTTGCATTGGCAAGCAATGAATCGTTGATGTCGAGTGTGGTCTTCATGCGGATAACGATACAAATTTCTGTATTCAGCGTCAATGTTGCCTTATGAACGACGAATGATGGATCGGCAGGTTATGGTGATTTGATCGCCACGACGTGCAGCCGTGCGACGCATGCTTCATCCTGGACGTGCCTGCGGCATTGGCGCGGAAATATCGATTTGACATAGTGTATCAATCGAGCAAGATTCTAAAATCGTACCAAATTCCGATAGGCCAGCAATTGGCTCTTGTTGCGATTTAACAACAGACAACCTTAAAAAAGAGGGGGAATGGGGGGGGGATGTAACTAAACGTTACAACTGGCCTTATAGTCCGACGCAGGATAGGGAGTAGACCAACATAACGGCCCATCTGAAGCTGAGTCGTTCCAGATAAAACACACAGGAGGCGGAGCAAATGAGTAAATTGAAATCAGCGTTCGTGCGCACGGGAGTTGCTGCGGCAATGACCGCAGCGCTGGCCGGACAGGCGTTCGCGACAGACTTTGAAGTCGGGGACTGGAAGGGTTCCTGGTCGTCCACCTTTTCGATCGGATCGTCTTGGCGCGCGCACGACATCAGCCCCGCGCTGGTTGGCCTCTCCGCCCCATCGGTTGGCATTACCAATATTGGCAAAAACTCGGTGGACGAAGGCGATCTGAACTACAAGAAGGGCGACGACTTCACCACCTTGGCCAAGTTGTTCACCGAAGTCGAAATGAAGAACGGTGACATGGGTTTCCTGGTGCGCGGCAAGGCGTGGTATGACTACACGCTGAAGGACACCAATCCCAATTACGGTAACGAGGCCAACGGCTACTCGTCGCACACGCCGCTGAATGACTCGGGTCTTGCGCCTCTGCAAAAGTACTCCGGCACCTATCTGCTCGACGCCTACGTCTACGACACCTTTCAGGTGGGCGGCGAGGCTCTGCAAGTGCGGGTCGGCAACCAGGTTGTGAACTGGGGCGAGGCTCTGTTCATCCAGGGCGTCAATTACGTCAACCCGATCGACGTTCCGGCCTACCACAAGCCCGGCGCGCAGTTGAAGGAAGTGTTCCTGCCGATTCCAATGGTGTACGCCAATCAGAGCCTCGGCAGTTACGGAAGTCTTGAAGCCTTCTGGCAGTGGAATTTCGTGCCGACACCGCTGGATTTGAGTTGCGGCAGTTACTGGTCGGTGGCCCAGGCGAATATCGGTACCAATCAGGGCAAGTGTCAAAACAGCGCGAACTTTGTCCCAAGCAATGTCATCCCAGGGCACCCCAAAAGTGGTGACGCTTCTCTTTTTGCCGGGGCTTACATCCCGGGCATCCGTGGGCCGGAGGCCAAGGATTCCGGCAATTACGGCTTGGCCTACCACTTCAACTCCGCCAAGCTGGATACGGAGTTCGGGTTCTACTTTGAGAACCTCACGGCACGTACCCCAGTGGTCGGAGCGCAGTACGTTCCGGGTGCTGGTGGTTCGATTGCGCAGTTATTCACTCCGGGCTCGGGTGTTAGGGCTGCTCCCGGCCAAAATGGCCATCCGCAAGGTGTTAGCACGATCTCCGCGTTCTGGGAATACCCGTCCGACGTCAAGGTCTTCGGCATCAGCGCCGCTACCGTGATCGGCGGCTGGTCGACCAGTTTCGAACTGAGCCAGAAGCGCGACTTCCAGGTCCAGATCGACGGCAACGATTTGCTGGGCGGGTGTCTGGCCAATGCTGGACCGGCGGCTGCCCTGTGTATCTCACAGCAAGGTGCTGGGAAGAGTGGTACCGTTCATGGTGGCACAAAAGCCAACATTACCCAGTTTCAGGTCAACACCGTCAATGCCGGCCAAGGTATTCTCGGTGCGGGGCAGTGGGTGTTGGTGGGTGAAGTGGGCATGCAGCGCAACAATCTGCCCAACTACCACGACAGCCCCACCACCCTGCGCTACAACCGCGCCTTCGTCTTCGGTCCCGGTGCGGATGGCGTCAACCCTTGTACAGGCACGCCGGAGCAGTGTGCCAACGATGGTTATGTGAGCAAGTTCTCCTGGGGCTATCGCCTGCTGGGCTACCAGACCTACCCCAATCTTTTCTGGGGCGTGACGGTGATTCCGCAAGTGTTCTGGTCGCAGGACGTCAAAGGTGTCGCGGCAGACAGCGCCTTCTCCGAAGGCAAGCAGGCGCTCGGCCTCAGCGTGAAGTTCAGCTACAACAAGAAATACACGCTCGAATTGGGTTCCACGACCTACAACCACAAGGCCCACTACGACGCCCTGCGTGACCGTGACTTCTACTCGGCCACCTTCGCTGTCAACTTCTAATTCTAAAAATGAATGGAGATCACTATCATGAAAACCTTTAAAACGACTGTTGTAGCGCTGTCGATCGCGACCATGATGTCGGCCGCGCAGTGGGCCAGTGCTGAAATGACCGCGGCCGAAGTCGACCGCCTGGGCAAGGACCTGACGCCGTTTGGTGCGGAAAAAGCCGGCAACAAGGAAGGCACCATTCCGGAGTGGACGGGCGGCATGACCACTCCCCCCGCCGGCTGGAAGCCGGAATTGGGCTACATCGACCCGTTCGCCAGCGAAAAACCCTTGTTCACCATCAACGCGGCGAACATGGATCAGTACAAGGACAAGCTGACGCCCGGTCTGATGGCCATGATGAAGAAGTACCCTGACTTTGTCATGCCGGTGTACACGTCGCACCGTACCTATGCCGCGTCGCAAAAGTACTACGACGACACCAAGGCCTTGGCGGCGAAGGTGAAGCTGGAGGGCGAACAACATCTGGTCAACTTTGACTACTCGACCTTCCGCCCCTTCCCCCTGCCCAAGACCGGCGCGGAAGCCATTACCACCCACAAGAACTGGAACATGGGCGGTGGCTATACGCGCTGCGGCGACTGGCTGCCGACGCGCGCCAGTGGCGAGTACTACCGGGTGGGTTTCTGTGAAGAGGTGATCTCGGGTTCGAACTTCGACCAGAAGCAGCCGAATAACATCTTCTCGTTTTATGGTTGGTATGACGCCCCGGCGACCCTGATCGGTACCATCTATCTGGTGCGCGATCCACTCGACTACGGCGTGGTCAATCGGTCCGCCTGGATTTACAACGCCGGCCAGCGCCGCGTGCGTCGCGCGCCTGACGTCGCCTTTGACAACCAGGATGACGGCACCGAAGGCATGCGCACCTCGGATGACTGGTGGGGCTTTAACGGCTCACTCGAGCGTTACGACTGGAAGTTGATCGGCAAGAAGGAAATGTACATTCCCTACAATGCCTACAAGCTGAACGACTCCAAGCTCAAGTATGCCGACATGGTGGTGAAGGGTCACATGAAGTCCGACCTGATGCGCTATGAACTGCACCGCGTCACCGTCGTCGAAGCCACGGTCAAGCCCGGCTCGAGCCACGTGGTGGCCAAGCGCATTTTCTTCATGGACGAGGACAGCGGTCTGGCGGCCTTGGTGGATGGCTATGACACCCGCGGCAATCTCTGGCGTGTGTATCTGGAGCCGCACCTGCAGGACTATAACGCCAAGGTGATGTTCCAGAGCCCGTACCTCGTGCATGACCTGAGCAATGGCAATTTCATTGCCTCAATGGCCATGAACGAACGCAAGGCGCCGGTGTATAAGTGGGGCGCCCAAGGCAAGTGGGCGGATTTCCAAATCGACGCCATTCGCCGCAAGGGTTCGCGCTAATCCACGCTGCCCCCGAATGATCCGTTCGGGGGCAGTGCTGCTTTGATTGTCCCAAAGGCCACGAATGTCGTAGTACGACACCGTGGCCTTCTTTCCATGGAGTCCCCAAACCAATGAACAAGACTTTCGGAGGGGTGGCGTTGTTCTTCGCCATGGCCTTGTTAGCACCCGGTTTCGCGGCCGAGCCCACGGCTACCGCGATCGTCATCAAGGCCAAAAACTCGGCGCTATTCGACCTGACCCGCTTCGACGGAAAACTGGTCGCCGTCGGCGAACGCGGCCTGGTGATGCAATCGACCGACGAAGGCAAGACCTGGACCGGTGCCTTGACCCCGACCAATCGCAGCTTGAATACGGTTCTGTATCTCGGCGACAAGATCGGCCTCGCGGGCGGACACGGCGGTACGCTGGTGCGCACGGAAGATGATGGCGCGACTTGGACTCAAGTCAAGATCGCCGATATTGGCAAGGACTCGATCCTCGGGCTCACCGCCTTGAGCGATGGCCGCGTACTGGCCTATGGCTCCTTTGGCATGTACATGGAGTCAACCGACAAAGGCAAGACCTGGCTACGCAAAAAAGTGATCAGCGATACCTTTGAACGGCACATCTCGAAGGTTGCCGAAATCGCCCCCGGCAAACTGCTGTTGGTGGGCGAAACCGGCACCCTGGCCAGTTCCAGCGATCTGGGCGCCACCTGGAAGGAGCTTGAGTCGCCCTATGCGGCTACCGGCTCGGACGGCGTGAAAGGCTCGCTGTTCGGTGTCTTGAAGCTGAACGACGGCAGCGTGATGATCTACGGCATGCGGGGTCACGCCTACCGCTCCACCGATGGCGCCGCCACCTGGACCCTGATTCCGGTCTCGGCGACCAACACCTTCAACGGGGCGACGGTGGCGGCCGATGGCAAAATTGTGATGGCCGGCAACAACGGCATGATCGCCACCAGTACCGACAACGGGGTGAGCCTGACCCTGCAATACATCAAGGACGGGCGCCCGCTCGGACAGGCGATGGTCGCCAAGGACGGCGCCATCATCTACGTGGGCTACCTGTCGACCGGACGCATTGAAGCATCGGCTCAGAAGCCTTGAGCGGAAGAGGAGGAGACAACATGACAAAAGACAAAAATTCCGGCGAAGGCCAGATTCACGGCGAGTTTCGCTCGGAGGAGTTTTCCAAGGACTTCATCGGCCGGCTTGGCTATGGCATCTTCCATTGGCGCAAACCGATCTTGATCATCGGCATCCTGATCACCGTATTTTTTGCGTGGTCGGCCAGCCACCTGCGCGTCACGGCCGGCTTCACCAAGATGATTCCGCTGCATCACCAGTACATGAAGACCTTCCTCGATTATCAGGATACCTTCGGCGGCGCTGACCGGATCCTGCTCATGGTCAAGGTGAAGCAGGGCGATTTCTTGACCAAGGAGGGGATGGAAACCATCAAGAAGGTCACAGAGGAGGTGTTCTATGTCAAGGGCGTCGAACGCTTCTCGGTGACCTCGATCTTCACGCCGAACGTGCGCTACACGGAGGTGATCGAAGGCGGTTTCCTGAGCGGCAACATCACGCCCGCCACTTTTTCCGGGTCACCCGAAGATTTGGCGCTGGTGCGGAAAAACATCCTCAAGTCCGACTGGTACGGGCGCATTGTGTCCTCCGACTTGTCCGCGGTGCTGGTGGCGGCGACCCTGCAAGAACGCGACGTCGATACCGGCGAACGCTTCGATCTGCGCGAGGTCGGCAAGGCGCTGGAAGCGATCCGCACCAAATACGAAAACGACAAGGTGTCGATCAGCATCATCGGCTTTGCCAAGGCCAGCGGCGATATCGCCGACGGGGCGTCCAACGTGCTGGTGTTCTTCATCGCCGCGTTCGTGATCACGGCCATCCTGCTGCTCTGGTATTCCGGGTCCTTCATGCTGACGGCATGGGCGCTGGTGGCTGCCGGTATTCCGGTGATCTGGTTGCTCGGCATTCTGCCGTTGCTACACCTTGGGTTGGACCCAATGTCGATCCTGGTGCCGTTCTTGATCTTCGCCATCGGCGTGTCGCATGCGGTGCAGATGACCAACGCCTGGAAGCTGGAAACGCTGGCCGGCGCGGACGGCGTCACCGCGTCGCGCAATTGCTTCATGAAGCTGTTCATCCCCGGCGCCACGGCGCTACTGGCGAACGCGCTGGGCTTCATGGTGATCGCCGTGGTGGACATCGAGATCGTGCGCGAGTTGGCGTTTACGTCGACCATCGGCGTCACGGTGATGATCATGACCAACAAGGTGCTGCTGCCGATTCTGTTGTCGTACATGAAGTTCTCCTCCGAAACAGCGCAAAAGCTGCACGGCAAGGAAACCGCCGGCTTCTGGCTGTGGGAAAAGATCGGTCCGCTGGCAACCAAACGCGGGGCGCTGATCCCGATCACGTTCGCACTTGGGTTGGTGGCGTTCGGTGTCTATCACACCCGTGACCTCAGGATCGGCGACGCAAACCGGGGCGTTCCGGAACTGCGCCCCGAGTCGCGTTATAACCGCGATGTCGATACCGTCACCAGCAACTTCGCCATCGGTCTGGACATGATCCAGGTGATCGCCGAGGCCAAGGGCGACAACTCGCCGTGCCTGAAGCGTGATGTCCAGGACAAGATCGAGAAATTCGACTTCACCATGCGTCAGGTTGATGGCGTCGCCGGGGTGCGCAGCGTTGCGCAATTTATCAACGCCACTACCCAGGACTTTGCCGAAGGCTGGTACAAGTGGCGGATGATGCCGGAAACGGTGGAGCAAATTGCCCAGTCGATCAGCTTCTCGACCCGTCTCGGCAACGAGTTCCGCAACTCGGCTTGTACCGCGATGCCGATCTCGATCTTTACGGTAGATCACACCGCCACGACCATCAGTCACATCGTGGCCCAGATCAAGAAGTTCAAGGCCGAGAACGATGATGAAAATCTGAGTTTCCGTCTTGCCTCGGGCAATGTGGGCGTGATGGCGGCGACCAACGAGGTGGTGGAAGCCTCCGACAAGTGGGTGAACTTCACCCTGTTTGCGGCGGTCACCTTACTGTGTCTCATCACCTTCCGCTCGTGGCGCATCACGCTGTGCATCATCATTCCGCTTGGCCTGGTGACGTTGCTGTGCAATGCGACGATGGCGATTCTCGGCATCGGCGTCAAGGTAAACACTCTGCCGGTAATCGCGATCAGCGTCGGCGTGGGCGTGGACTACGGCATCTACCTGTTCGAACGGATGAAGCATGAAATCACCGAACGCGGCCACACCCTGCAAGAGGCCTTCGTCGAAGCGTTGAAGCAGCGCGGCACGGCCTCGCTGTTCACCGCCGTGACGATGACGGTGTCGGTCATGACTTGGGCCTTCTCGACGCTGAAGTTCCAGGCTGACATGGGCATCCTGCTGGGCTTCATGTTCCTGGTCAACGTGTTTGGCGCGATCCTGCTGTTGCCGGCGCTCGCGGCTTACATCGTGGGGGAGCGGATGAATCCGCATCACGGCAAGTGACGAGGATCGCATAGGAAGAAAAGTTGTTTGACCTGTAGTGCAAACGGCCCGGGGTTCCGGGCCGTTTGCTTTTGGAGAGCGATTAAATGTCAGTCATTTGGGAGCGCTGAGGGGCGGCCCGGATCAGAGGATTTTCAAGGCAGCACGGCAACTTTGCGCGACGCAATCCGCCAACCCGCTGTGGTCGGCGCAAACGTATCGCGAAATTCGGCATGCACGATTTGGTGATCGGTCGATCCTTTGGGACCACGGAACAGCAAGAAGTTGCCCTGGCCGCTGGCCGATTGTCCATCTGAAGCGAGATCAATGCGGATGTTGCTACAGTAGTGTCGGGTCCACACTTCAGCCGGTCGGGCCGCAATTACCGCACGGATTGCCTCACGCCCCCCGCTGACCTGACCGAGCCGGTCAAACACCCCGTCTTCGACAAATAGCGCGGCCAATGCGTCGGCGTCGCCAGCGTCGGCATGGGCCGCAAAATCGAGGCACAGGCGTTGACAGGCCTCGCGTGCCAGCAGTGCTTCAACGCTGCTCATTCACGCCGCGCCGGGCGGTGGCGGCATGGTGGTGAAGACGTAGGCTTTGCCCGGCTCTACCGGTGCCGAACCTTGGCGCAAAAGTTCGTTCACTGGCACCCCGGCGCGGAGCTTGCTCAGGAGATCATCCGGGTTGAAATCCACCCCAATCGGATTGGCCGCGAATGCGTCGGTTTGGAAGAAACCGCAGGCTTCCTCGACGGTGTCGTAGTTGTCGACCTGAAATTCCAGCTCATTGCCTTCGGGATCGCGATAGTACATGGAGGTCGTGGGCCCGTGATTGATGCACCAGAACGGGCGAATCTCCAGATCCCTCAGTCGCTCATAGGTCAGCAGCAGGTCAGACAGGGTGCCGTAAGTGAAGGCTATATGGTCGACACCCGTGTACATCTTGTCCGCCTTTGGCAGATGGGCGGTGTTGAGAAACGCGAAGCGGTGATGCTCTTCATCGTAGGTCAGGAACGCGATGACCGGATTCTCGAAGGAGGTTTTGGCATGAAATACGGTGCGATACCAAGCCAGCATTTCGGCAAAGCGTTTGGCACGAATGACAAAGTGCGCGAGCTTGCTGGGTACGATTTTCGGTGAAGCAACTTTCGCCGGTTGATGGGCCAGAACTGAAGTACTCATTGTTGTCTCCTCATTTATTTGCACAGGCACCATGCCTGCTGTGTCGCATCGGATAGATACTCTGCCACCCGTAAAAGTCCTGCTCAAAAGATGTCTGATAACGACCCATTAGTCAACCCTCAAACCTGCACTCGGCGTGATTTTGGAAGAAATGCGCTGTTTAGGATCACCGTTCTGCCAATTCAATCGTTTAATATCGCGCCACGTATCACCACGTTTCACGATGCGCACGTTCACCGCCTGACCGCGCCGAATTTGCCGCCCAAAAAATATTAGGAGAAGAGTTCATGCGTCTCGCCATGTTTTCAGTTGCCGGTCGTGAGTCGCGCGCCGGTCTTGTCAATGATCGCGGCATCTACGACATTTGCGCCCGAATCCCCGAATCTCCGCCCGCCATGGCCGCCATCCTGGAGGCTTGGGCCAGCCTGAAGCCGGCGCTGGTGAAGCTTGGATCCGAAGCAGCGGATCACGCGCTTGAAGCGGTACGACTTACGGCACCCATTCCGCGCCCCGGCAAGATATTGTGCCTGGGCTTGAACTACCGCGACCACGCCGCCGAGGCCGGCATGGCGTTGCCGGACAGCCAGTTATGGTTCGCGAAGATGCAGACTGCGGTCAATGGGCCCTTCGATGCGATCCAGCTTCCACGCGTGTCGACCAAACTCGACTACGAGGCGGAGTTGGCCATTGTTATCGGTCGGCGCTGCCGCCACGTGAGCCGGGCCGACGCACCCGCTGTCATCGCCGGCTACTGCGTCGCGAACGACGTTAGCGTGCGTGACTGGCAACTGCGCACCAGTCAGTTCGTGCTCGGCAAATCCTTCGATACGCATGCTCCGTTCGGGCCATGGATTGTGACTGCCGACGAAATTCCCGACGCGCAGAATTTAGGTATTCGCTGCCTGGTGAACGGCGAAATACGGCAGAACTCAAATACGCGCGAAATGGTGTTCGATTGTCTTTCCATGATCAAGCATCTGTCGCAGGCGATGACGCTGGAGCCGGGTGATCTGATCCTCACCGGCACACCGGCCGGTGTCGGCGCGGTGAGCAAACCGCCACGCTTCCTCGTGGCCGGAGATTTGGTTCGGGTGGAGATCGATGGCATTGGTGCGATCGAAAATCGTGTCGAGCCTGAACCCGTGTAAAACTTTGGTATTAACTGCCGTTTTAGGTTTGTTTGAGTTCTACATTGACTGTGATGCCGATGGTTGATCGCGGATTTAAGGATTAACTGCGGTTTCGGTTTTATTTGTACTCTGCACTTCAAGCCGGCGGCATCTTGACCGCAGGACCAGTCTGTGCGAGTTTAGCCATTGGCGGGCATTGACGCAGCACCGACGTCAAGCGGTCGGTGGTCTTCGCCGGGCGGCCGAGTGATACGTGAAGTGGACCATTTACAAAAAAACTCCTGGAGGAGAAAGAAAAAGATGCCAACGATTGAAACGCCGGTACTCATTTGCGGTGGAGGGGGTGCCGGTCTGAGCGCGTCGATTTTTCTGTCCGCGCTCGGTGTCGAGTCGGTGCTGGTCGAACGGCACACCACGACTTCGCCCCTGCCGAAGGCCCACTATCTGAATCAGCGCACGATGGAGATTTTCCGCGAACACGGTATTGCGGACACAATTTACGCGCGGGGTTCCAAAGCCGAGAACATGGGTGCGGTGGCGTGGTACACCTCGCTGGCCGGCGACGGACCGCTCGACCGCAAGATGATCTACAAGATGGATGCATTTGGTGGCGGAAAGACCAGCGAAACCTACGCCCGCGACAGCGCCTGTCGTTCGGGCAATTATCCGCAGTTGCGACTTGAACCGCTGCTGCGCGAATTTGCCGAGCGCAGCCCGCTGGCGCAAGTCCGCTTCAACACTGAGTTGCTCAGTTTCGAACAGGATGCCGGTGGCGTGACCTCGACCATCCGCGACGGCGCCACTGGCGAAACCTATCAGGTGCGCTCCCAATACCTCATCGCCGCCGACCGTGGCCGCACCAGCGGTCCAACCCTCGGTATCAAGCTTGAAGGTCCGACCGGTCTGGTCGACATGGTCAGCACACACTTTAGCGCGGACCTGTCCCCTTACATTGACGATGACAGTCCGCTGATCCGCTGGTTCATCAATCCCGAAGGCGGCGGTTCCTGGGGCAGCGGCGCCATCGTGCCAATGGGACCGAACAGTTATGACCGGTACTCCAAGGAGTGGGTGATGCACTTCGCATTTCGGCCCGACGATCCTGATTTCGACGAGGCGGCTGTTGTTCCGCGCATGCGCGAGTTGTTCAAACTGCCGAATCTGCAATTGGAGGTCCACAAGGTCAGTCACTGGATTGTCGAGGCGGTGCTGGCCGACAAATATCGCGGCGGACGCGCAATGGTCATTGGCGACGCTGCGCACCGGCATCCGCCAACCACCGGGCTGGGTCTCAACTCCGGTATCCAGGATGCCCACAGTTTGGCCTGGAAGCTGGCCGCTCTCGTGCGTGGACAGGCGACCGAAAAACTGCTGGATTCCTACGAAGCCGAACGACGTCCGGTCGCGGCGCGCAATACGCGCTGGGCTTTGTTCACCTTCATGAACCACTTCGTCATTGACGCCGGTTTGGGCATGATTCCCGGTGCACCACCCGAAGCCAACGCGGCTGCCTTCGCCACGCTGTTGTCAGACTCGGAGGAGGGTGAGACCGCACGCGCACGCGCACACGAGGTCATTCAAACCCAGCGCACCGAGTTCACCGCGCACGATCTGGAGATCGGTTTTCATTACACCAGTGGAGCCATTGTGAGCGATGACACGCCGCCGCCGCCGCGTGCGCCGATGGGCGATATCTATCATCCGACCACTCGTCCCGGACACCGCTTGCCTCACGCCTGGCTGGAGTTTGAGGGCAAGAAGGTATCGACGCACGATTTGTGCGGACGCGGTCGCTTCGTATTGTTTACCGGCCCCAAAGGTCAAGTCTGGAAGCAAGCGGCAACTGCTGCCGCAAAGCGCTTTGGTATCGAGATACAAAGTCATGTCGTTGGCAATGGTGGCGACTGTGCCGATTTGACGGGAGTTTGGGAAAAGCTGCGACAGATTGGCGACGATGGCGCGATTCTGGTTCGGCCGGATACTCATGTGGGCTGGCGTACGCAAAAAATCTCCGATGATCCGGGACAAGTTCTTGAATCAGCGCTTGGCACCATACTGGGTCGCTGAGCGGATTTAGGCTGCAGTTTTGATTCACGGAAAAAATGGAGAGGAACGCGCCGATGGGACATTTGACAGGCAAGACATGTTGATGACCGGTGCAGGTTCCGGTATCGGTCGTGCAACCGCGCAACTCATGGCAGCGTGCGGCACCAAGGCAATGGCAGCGGCGCAATAATTTGATATGTTGATCCGACAACATTAACCAAGGAGAAAATCAGTGAGCAATGAAGCCAACAAGCAGGTGGTGCAAAAGCTGTTTGAATACATCTCTGCCAACAATGGGGATGGCGCGGTGGGCACGCTGACCGACGACTGCATCTGGACCGTTCCCGGCAGACCGGAAAGACTCGCCCTGGCAGGGCCCATGGACAAGAAAGCCATCACGGCGCTGTTTGCCACCATTAGTGGTGCCATGCCGACCGGCCTCAAAATTAAGGCCAAAAGTTTCATTTGCGAAGGCGACTGGGTCGCGGTTGAAGCAGCGTCAACCGGGCAGGTGGTGAACGGTCGGACTTACCAGAATCAGTACCATTTCGCGATGAGGATTCGCGATGGCAAAGTCGCGCAGGTGAATGAGTACTGCGATACGTTGAACATCAAGGAAGTGCTGATCGATCCCTGACCGGGTTTGCAAATAAAAACGGTCCCACTTTGTAAGTGGGACCGTTGAGTTTGTCGATGGAGAGTTCGACGCACGCAGTCGGAAGTCCCATTTTCATGGGAGTGACGCAAATCAGACCGTGACGGTGTCCGCCACTTCCTTGTATTCGGAAATCTGATCGAAGTTCATGTAGCGATAGATATTGGCCCCGTCCTTGTTGATGACGCCCATGTCGACGTGGTATTCCTCGACTGTGGGGATGCGGCCGAGCTTGGAGGCGATGGCCGATAATTCCGCTGAGGCGAGGTAGACGTTGCTGTTTTTGCCCAGGCGATTGGGGAAGTTGCGGGTGCTGGTGGACACCACGGTGGCATCTTCTTTCACCTGAGCCTGGTTGCCCATGCATAGGCTGCACCCGGGCATTTCCATGCGCGCACCGGCAGTGCCGAAGGTGCCGTAGTGACCTTCCTTGGTCAGCTCGCAGGCGTCCATCTTGGTTGGCGGCGCTACCCATAGTTTGACCGGTATATCGCGCTTGCCTTCGAGCAGCTTGGACGCGGCGCGGAAGTGGCCGATATTGGTCATGCACGAGCCGATGAAGACTTCGTCGATCTTCATGCCGGCCACTTCGCTGAGGTACTTGGCATCGTCGGGGTCGTTGGGGCAACAGAGGATGGGCTCTTTGATGTCGGCGAGGTCGATCTCGATCACCGAAGCGTATTCGGCATCGGCGTCGGCCTTCATCAATTGCGGATTGGCGAGCCAGGCTTCCATGGCACTGATGCGGCGCTCCAGCGTGCGTTTGTCGGCGTAGCCCTCGGCGATCATGTTCTTCATCAGCACGATATTCGAGGTCATGTATTCGATGATCGGCGCTTTGTTCAGATACACCGTGCAACCGGAGGCGCTGCGCTCGGCCGAAGCGTCGCTCAGTTCAAAGGCTTGCTCAACTTTGAGATCGGGCAGACCTTCGATTTCGAGAATGCGGCCGGAGAATACGTTGACCTTGCCAGATTTGGCGACGGTCAGCAGACCGGCCTTGATCGCGTAGAGCGGAATGGCGTGCACCAGATCGCGCAGGGTGATGCCAGGCTGCATCTTGCCCTTGAAGCGCACCAGCACTGATTCGGGCATGTCCAGTGGCATGACGCCAGTGGCGGCACCAAAGGCGACAAGACCCGAACCGGCGGGGAACGAGATGCCGATGGGGAAGCGGGTGTGCGAATCGCCGCCGGTACCCACGGTGTCGGGCAGCAACAGTCGGTTGAGCCAGCTATGAATCACGCCGTCACCAGGGCGCAACGCCACGCCGCCACGGTTGCTGATAAAGGCGGGCAGCTCGTGGTGCATTTTCACATCCACCGGCTTCGGATACGCGGCGGTATGACAGAAGCTTTGCATCACCATGTCAGCGGAAAAGCCCAAACATGCCAAGTCCTTTAACTCGTCACGGGTCATTGGCCCGGTCGTGTCTTGAGAGCCAACTGTGGTCATGCGGGGTTCGCAATAAGTACCGGGGCGTATGCCTTGCTGATTGCCATCGACGACGGGCAGACCGCAGGCGCGGCCGACCATTTTTTGCGCCAGTGTGAAACCGGTCTTGGTCGCCGCCGGCACTTGCGGCAGGCGGAATACGGTAGCGACGGGCAGGCCGAAGAACTCTCGTGCCTTGGCGGTGAGCGAGCGGCCGATGATCAGATTGATGCGACCGCCAGCGCGTACTTCGTCGAACAGCACCTCGCTCTTGAGCTTGAACTCGACCACGCACTCTTGACCATTCGGGCCGTTCTTCACGATCTTGCCATCGTAGGGCAGGATGTCGACGACATCACCCATCTCCAGCTTGCCTACGTCGACTTCGATCGGTAGCGAGCCAGAGTCTTCCTGTGTATTGAAGAAGATCGGCGCGATCTTGCCACCCAGCGTGACGCCGCCGAAGCGCTTGTTCGGCACGAAGGGAATGTCTTCGCCGGTAGCCCAGACCACGCTGTTGGTGGCGCTCTTGCGGCTGGTGCCGGTGCCAACCACATCGCCGACATAGGCGACGAGATGGCCTTTTTTCTTCAGATCGTCGATGAATTGCATCGGGCCGCGTTTGCCGTCTTCTTCGGGTACGAAGGCTGCGCCTGCACGGGTGTTTTTCAGCATGGCGAGGTAGTGCAGCGGGATGTCCGGACGGCTCCAGGCATCGGGTGCGGGCGAGAGATCATCGGTATTGGTTTCGCCGGGCACCTTGAACACGGTGACAGTGATTTTTTCGCAACTTCGGGGCGCGAGGTGAACCACTCGGCATCGGCCCAGCTCTGGATGACTTCTTTGGCTTTCGCATTGCCGGCCTTGGCCTTCGCGGCGACATCGTGGAAGAAGTCGAACATCAACAGTGTTTTCTTCAGCGCTACGGCGGCAACACCTGCGACATCGGCATGATCCAGCAGATCGATCAGCGGCTTGACGTTGTAGCCACCGACCATGGTGCCGAGCAACTCGGTGGCTTTGACCTTTCAGATCAGAGCGACGGTCAGATCGCCGTGCGCTACGGCCGACAGGAAGCTGGCCTTGACCTTTGCGGCATCGTCTACGCCGGGCGGCACACGGTGCGTGAACAAGTCGAGCAGGAATGCGTCTTCGCCCGCGTTTGCCAACGATTGCGGGTTCTTGATCAACTCAATGAGCTCGGCGGTCTGCTTGGCATCAAGCGGCAGGGGCGGGATACCGAGCGCGGCGCGTTCGGCAACATGCTTCCAGCATGACGATTCCTTTTGAATGGGATTAGGAAAAAAAGCGGGATTGAATATCGGTCGGGAGCGCCAAGCCGGTCGCGTGAGCGCGCAGCAGCAGTTCCCAGTAAAAACGGTAAGAGGCGCGGTCGTGCAGCTTGCCATCATGCTTGATCGGTCCCCACGATGCATCTTGTGCCGCAGTGATAATCACACCGGCGTGATGGATGTCGTCGAAAGAGGGGCGCATGGCTTCTACTATCGGCAAAATTTGGTTGGGGTGAATGCTCCACATGCGCATAAAGCCGAATTCTTCGCGGGCGCGACATGCATCGTTACGCACCACATTCACGTCATGGATCTCGGTGGTGACGTTGTGCGAGGAGATGATGCCATTGCCCAGCGCGGCGGCGGCGATTTCACATTTGGCGCGTGCGACCAGCGGGTGGTCAAACTGCCCCGGCGATTTCATCGCACTGGCGGGGATTGCGCCGTGATGCGCGCTGACAAAGTCCATCAGGCCAAAGTCGAGTGATTCGACATGGGGCAGGGCGGCGATCTGCCACGCCTGCCGTAGTGCGCCGTGGGTCTCGATCAGCACATGCACCGGAATTTGGCGCTCGATCTTGTTGCGCTTGCGTGCTTCATCAAGCGCCGTGATTTGCGTTGCGGCATCGTCAACCGATTCCGGTTTCGGAATGACGATGTAAGCGACTTCATTGCCCGCAGCACCGACGATGATGTCGAGGTCGTCGCGCCAGTGTGGATGCGTGACGTCGTGAATACGGGCGCCGACGCGGCCGAATCGATTGGCTGGATCGCTGATCATTGACGTAACCATCTCGGCGTGCTGTTTTTCCTGGCCGGCCGGCGCGCCGTCTTCGCAATCGGCGGTGATGTCGAAAATTGGCCCCAGTTCGACCTGCAACTGGAGCGCCTTGCGAATCAGCTTTTCATTGCCGGCATAATGTTCGCAGGCCGAGAGGGCCGGCAAAGGCTTGCTACCCGCGTACAAGACACCGGCGGGATGCAGGCGCGTATTCATGCCGTCCTGATCCCGCGCGTTGCGTCGATCAACCCAGCATCGATTTGACGCCGTCCTGCTCTTCCTGCAACTCCTTCAGCGTGAGATCCATTTTTTCACGCGAGAAGGCGTCGATTTCGAGGCCGGTGACGCGCTGGTATTTGCCGCCGGCACAGGTGACCGGAACGCCATACATGGTGTCGACAGGGATGCCGTAAGTGCCATCGGAGGGGATGCCCATCGTCACCCATTTGCCATTGGTGCCGAGTGCCCAGTCGTGCATGTGGTCAATGGCCGCATTGGCGGCGGACGCCGCCGACGACAGGCCACGGGCTTCGATGATCGCGGCGCCACGCTTGCCGACCTTGGGGACGTACTCGTTTTTGTACCAGGCTTCGTCATTAACGGCGGCCGGTGCAGCCTGGCCAGCAATGGTCGCGAAACGGTAGTCGGGATACATGGTGGGCGAATGGTTGCCCCAGACAGTCATTTTTTCGATGCTGTCGACGGGTTTGCCGGTCTTGACCGCGAGCTGCGACAGAGAGCGATTGTGGTCGAGGCGCAGCATCGCGGTGAAGTTTTCTTTGGGTAGGCGGGGTGCAGACTTCATGGCGATCCAGGCATTGGTATTGGCGGGATTGCCAACCACGAGCACCTTGATGTTGCGCGAAGCAACTTCGTTCAGCGCCTTGCCTTGCTCGATGAAGATCTTGGCGTTTTCCATCAGCAGATCTTTTCGTTCCATGCCGGGGCCACGCGGGCGGGCACCCACCAGCAACGCATAATCGGCATCCTTGAAAGCGACTTTTGCGTCGCCGGTGCCGATCATGCCAACGAGCAGCGGGAAGGCGCAGTCTTCGAGTTCCATCATCACGCCTTTGAGACCCTGTTGCGCTTTATCGATGGGCAGTTCGAGCATTTGCAGGATCACAGGCTGATCCTTGCCCAACATTTCGCCGCTGGCGATGCGGAACAGCAGGGCGTAACCGATTTGTCCGGCGGCACCGGTCACAGCGACTCGAATGGGGGCTTTGGCCATAATATGAACTCCTGGAAGTGACGGGTTGCGATTGGAAAGAGAAGCTCGATCACACCGTATGCTCTGCCCGATTGCAGATTAAGCAGTTAAAGAGCAGGGCAAGCAGCGCGACAAATAAAGGCTGAAATATAGTGCAGCTTGCTGCGGTGTGTCAATATGTAACTGTTATCTTATATAAGATATAAGTATTGCTATGGACGCGTGCTAAATTTTGTGCTTCAATTCAACCATGGCGCAGGTATCCCCCACTTTTAGTCCGCTTTATCAACAAATCAAGAACCTGATCGTTCAAGGCCTTGAGGCGGGCGAATGGCGGCCTGGAGAGGCAATTCCCAGCGAAGCCGAGCTCGCCGTTCGATTTAGTGTCAGTCAGGGGACAGTGCGCAAGGCAGTCGACGAAATGGCGGCCGAGAATCTGCTGATTCGTCGTCAGGGCAAGGGGACATTCGTGGCAACCCATGCTGACCCCCGCGCTTTTTTCCGGTTCCTTCGCCTCGTGCCGCTGTCCGGCGGTGTCGAGCAGTCGAAATCGGTTCCACTCGAATGCTGGCGCGCCAAGGCGGGGGCCGAAGCGGCTCGTGTGCTCAAGCTTAAACTCGGCGATCCCATCATCATCGTGCGCAGGGTGCTTCAGTTTTCAGGCAAGCCGGTTGTAGTGGACGAAATCTACCTGCCGGGCGAGATATTTCCGGGGCTTTCGCTGGATGTGCTCAAGGACTACCAAGGGTCTTTATACAGTTTGTTCGAAAGCCATTTTCATGTCCCCATGATCCGTGCCGAAGAGCGTATTCGCGCGGTGGCGGCGGATCGCGGGACCGCGGAATTGTTGGGTGTTGCCGAGGGTAGCCCACTGCTGTCGGTCGAACGCGTGACGCACAGTTATGGAGACAAGCCGGTGGAATGGCGGCGCGGACTGTATTCAACTGCGGAGCATTGTTACTACAACCAACTCAACTGAAATTCAATTTTTTTCGCGCAACAGCAGTATTCATAATTTGAGTTTTCATACTATGATCCGGCGTATCGTTAGTGCGCCGCAGCATCCGGGAGACTGAGCAACATGCCAGAAATCATTAAGCCACGCCCGAAGTTCTTGACGTTAAGTCAAATTCACTTGCCATTGCCCGGGTTCGTTTCCATATTGCACCGCGTCAGTGGCGCTGGGCTTTTCCTGCTTTTGCCTTGGCTCATTTACTTGCTCCAACTCTCGCTTACCAGTCCCGAAACGTTCGAGCACTTCAAAACTTACGTCGCTCATCCATTGGTCAAGTTGATTCTGTTCGGACTGTGCTGGGCTTTTTTGCATCACTTTTGCGCCGGCATTCGTTTTCTGCTGCTGGATATTCAGGTCGGTATCGAGAAGCCGCAGGCGCGTGCTTCGGCAAAAGCTGTGCTGGCAATCAGCTTGGGACTTACGCTGGTCGTCGCCTTGAAATTCCTGGGGGTGTTCTGATGAACAGAATCATCGTCGGCGCCCATTACGGGCTCAAAGACTGGCTGGCTCAGCGCATTACGGCCATTGTCATGGCAACCTACACCATATTTATTGCTGTCGCGCTGGCGAGTGGCGGCGCTTCGTCCTACGCGAGTTGGCATGCCTTGATGTCCGGCAGCGCGACCCGATTCGCAACATTCCTTTTCATCGTCAGCGTCTGCTATCACGCCTGGATCGGTGTGCGCGACATCTGGATGGACTATGTCAATTCGGTGGCGGTACGTCTGACGTTGCACGTGCTGACGATCCTGGGGCTGGTCGGTTGCGCCGGCTGGGCCGTACAGATTTTGTGGAGGCTGTAACAAGTGAATGTCACGGTAAGAAAATTTGATGCGATCATCGTCGGCGCCGGCGGTGCCGGGCTGCGCGCTGCGATCCAGCTTTCCGAAGCCGGTTACAAAACTGCGGTGCTGACCAAGGTGTTTCCGACTCGCTCGCATACCGTTGCCGCGCAGGGTGGCGTTGCCGCCAGTTTGGGCAACTCGGAGGAAGACCACTGGCATTGGCACATGTACGACACCGTCAAGGGTTCCGACTGGCTCGGCGACCAGGATGCGATCGAGTTCATGTGTCGCAAGGCCAACGAAGTCGTGGTCGAACTCGAACACTATGGCATGCCTTTTGATCGCCTCGATAACGGCAAGATCTATCAGCGCCCGTTTGGCGGGCACATGTCGAACTTCGGCGAAAAGCCGGTGCGCCGTTCCTGCGCCGCAGCCGATCGTACCGGCCACGCCATGCTGCATGCGATGTACCAGCGCAACGTCAAGGTTAACACCCAGTTCTTTGTCGAATGGCAGGCGCTGGATCTGATTCGTGATGCCGACGGCGATGTGCTGGGCGTGACGGCGATGGAAATGGAAACCGGCGACATCGTGATGTTCCACGCCAAGGCCACCATCTTCGCCACCGGCGGAGCAGGGCGCATCTATTACTCGTCGACCAATGCCTTTATTAACACTGGCGACGGGTTGGGCATGGCGGCGCGTGCCGGCATTCCGCTTGAGGACATGGAGTTCTGGCAGTTTCACCCGACCGGTGTGGCCGGCGCGGGCGTGCTGATTACCGAAGGCGTGCGCGGCGAGGGCGGCTATCTGCTCAACAAGAACGGCGAACGCTTCATGGAGCGCTACGCGCCCAACGCCAAGGATTTGGCGTCACGCGACGTGGTGGCGCGCGCGATGGTGACCGAGATCAACGAAGGACGCGGTGCCGGCAAGGATGGCGACTATGTGCTGTTGAAACTCGACCACCTCGGCCCGGAGACGATTGACAAGCGCCTGCCCGGCATTCGCGAGATTGCAAAAAAATTCGCCAATGTAGACCCGGCCAAAGACCCGATTCCGGTGGTGCCGACCTGCCATTACCAGATGGGCGGCATTCCCACCAACTACCACGGTGAAGTGGTGACGCCCAAGAAC
>JAYUGL010000088.1:0-37468 GCA_043738385.1 Sterolibacteriaceae bacterium | reverse complement strand
CGCTTGAGGAGAGCATCTCGCATGTCGCACCCGGGCGCGGGGCAATCTGCGTCGCCGATCTCGGCCGGGACGACAGCGGCGACGTCGTCGTTGCTGCGGCACTCAAGGAATTCGGAAAGATCGACATCCTGGTCCATGCCGCCGGCGTGGGTTACAGCTGGGCCGAAAAAAGCCCCGGATCGATGAATGACATTGTGAACACGGTGCCGGAAAAATGGCGCGAAGTCATCGGCATCAATCTGGACGGCTATTACGTCATGGCCCGTGCCGTCATCCCGCACATGATTGCGGCTGGCGGCGGATCGATCGTCGCGGTGACGAGCATCTCGGGCATGCTCGGCCTTCCGGTTGCACATGCCTATACAGCGGCGAAAGCCGGAATGATCAACCTTACCCGATCCCTGTGCGTGAGCTACGCGAAGGACAACATCCGCACCAACTGCATAGCACCGGGATTCATCGACACGCCGATGGTGGCATCCGTAGTCGGCGTCTTCGATGATCCGGTTGTCGCTGAACAGCTCGCACCGATGCGCCGTCCGGGGACGCCGGATGAAATGGCGAAGGGATGCCTTTACCTCGCGTCTGACGATGCCTCCTACTGCAACGGCACGGTATTGGTGATCGATGGGGGAACATCGGCACGTCAGTGAATTGAATTGTGAGAGCGGTAGCCAATATCCGCAGCCTGGGGAGATGCCTGAATGGAAAAAATGAAGAAGAAAATTGGCTGGCTTTCAGTCGTTTTGATAACTCTTGGACTCGCCGATACCGCGCTGGCAGATCAAGCTGAGCTTCAGCCAGTCCCGTCAGCTGAAGCTCCAAGCGGGGCAACCCTGGCTGCCAATGTCACATTTGTATCCCAGTACGTAGCGCGCGGATTCCAGCAGAGTTGGGGCAAGCCGGCATTGCAAGGCAGTCTTACCTATGCTGACCCCAGCGGCTTTTTCGTTGGCACCTGGATGTCAACGGTCAGCCCGAAACTCATTCAAGACGGGCATGTGGAGGTGGATCTCTATGCCGGATACGGTGGGTCCGTGGGTGATGTTTCGTACTTGATCCAACCCTACTATTACCTGTATCCGGGGGCAGAGCTGAAGCCGACCTCTTACACCGGTTTCACGCGGAAAACCAAGTATGACTACGGCGAGTTGCTGCTCGGTGCGACATGGCAGTGGCTCAACATCAATTATTGGTATACCTACACAAGAGACTATTTTGGTTACAACAGCGATACCGTCTTTTGCAACTCGGTCCCGGACCTTGGATGTGCCGGGACGGACATTCACAGCAAGGGGTCCGGCTACCTCGAAGCCAATGTCAACTACAAGTTCGGCAGCGGCTATGGTCTATTGCTCCATTACGGCCATCAGCGTATCAAGAACTTTGCCAAGCTGAATTTTTCCGATGTCAAAGTTGGTCTAACCAAGACTTTCGATAAAGGCTGGAGCGTCGGCGTCAATTACACGCATCTGATAAAAGTCTACAAGCCCTTCTATAAAGGCAGTCCTGATCCGTTCCCCTCTCTGACGGGTGATGGCTCTGCATCAAGTCCTGCAGATGACCAGTTCTTTGTGACCATTGCTTACGATTTCTGAACGTCTTGCATTGGCAATCCGACATTTTTTGGAGCGAAAGGGAGCAGCATAAAAGGGGCCAGAGCAATTTCAATTTTCAAATCACGCTGCCTCCTTCCGCTTCATCCAACGGCGGTTTTCGGCCGAAGCAGTCGGTGGCATAGCAGATCGAAAACGTCCGCTTTGGATTAATCACCAGTCGTTGTTTGAAGTCCTACCTCGAACGGCCGCTTACACATCAAGTGACCGGCTCAACTCGACCCAAAGCCGCCGGTCAATCCTCTTCGAACCGGACGTTCAACGACTCAAGGCAACCGGCTTGCGAAACGTGTAGCGAAGCAACATGGTTGAACTGTTCGCTGCACGAGATTGTGGGGCGTCCCGCTTGCCACGGCGACATGCCCATTCTGGGTCGCTTACAAAAAGCCATAAACAGGCGAGAAAGGCCTACGCTGGCGAGCGACCAAACAAGGTCGTTTTTATCATCTGGTAGTAGGTGCTACCCGTACCCTGCTCATCCGTTATCTCATACAGAAATGCCTCGGGATTCGCATTCGACGCCTTAAACAGCAATCCCACGAGGCGATCTATTGGCGGAAGGGTCAGACTGAACGATCGCTCGGGCGCTTGGCCGTTGACGCGTGTCGGTTCTTCAACAAAGAGATTGATCCTTATAATCGCACCGTTTCGGATTAGTTCTTCTGGGTATCGAATTTCCTCGAAGTCGTGCAGTGCCGCAACTATTGCGTCGAACTCTGTCGGTACAGGAGTGGGCTGCCGTTTTTTGAACGCGCCCCAGAGGAGGAGAATGTCGTGCCCATATACTTTCTTAAAATGATACTTGTTGATTGTCTCGTACGAATCATCATAGGAAAGACAGGCTTTCAAGAGAAGTTCGACGGCGTGATGCAGGAGGTTTGCGCAAACAGGGGTAAACCGATTCGCGGTCGCAAACCGTCCAGCGACGTAATACTGAAGGCCATATCGAATGGCGGATTCCCAGTAGCTCTCTCGAAACGATCCTTCCATCTGCTCCTTGGTTAACCTTATCCCCGTTGGGTTGCGAGTGTTGACAGAGTCGTCATTCATCTAAAGATTCCTTCGCGTGGACATTGCGCAGGCACCTTTCGTACTGCGCCGCTGCTGAATTGGCAGACACTTTACGATAGTTTTCTGGAGAAGCAACTGGCTGCCGATGACCGCTATACGGAAAATTCTGGTCGCCACTGGAGGACAGGTCTTGGCCGAAAGAGGTCATTTTGGTCGGCCCCACTGACTGTCTGCTTTGTGCCGATTGTACGCATTCGGTAATACGATCGGTAAGCGGTCATTCGAGGAAGTTATCGCCGAACTGAGGATCGTCGCCTTCGGCCGAATAACGGTCGCTCAGCGCGCCGTATAACCCCCATCAACACAGATCGCGGCACCGTTCATGAACGATGCCTCATCCGACAGCAGCCACTTGACGGCATAGCCGACATCCTCAGGCTCGCCGATGCGGCCGACAGTGTGCCGCACCAGGGTTTCGGCGTAAATCTCCTTGAAGTCGGGGGTAGCGATCAGTGCCGCAATCATCGGTGTCCGGATCATGCCCGGCAGCACCGTGTTGACGCGAACCCCGGTCACCGCCGCATCGCAGGCCGCGCCGCGCGTGAGGCCGATGACGCCATGCTTCGACGCAACGTAGCCGGCGGAACAGGGAATCCCGACCAGACCATTGACCGAAGAATTGTTGACGATGGCACCGCCACCGGTCTTGCGCATCGCGCGGGTCTCGTGTTTCATGCAATGGAAGATGCCCTTCAGGTTGACGTCCATCACCTGGTCCCATTCGCTCGCGTCCAGGTCTTCGACCAGCTTGTTGTGCAGCGTGATGCCGGCATTGTTGAAGGCACCATCAAGCCTGCCGAAGGTCTCGACGGCGTAGTCGACCATCGCGATCGCGTCGTCTTCATTGCTCACGTCTGCCCTCAGCGCCTTCGCCACGCCGCCGGCCCTTTCGACCATGGCCGCGGTTTCCCCACGCATTGGCTTCGCTGTGACTGGTTACCAGTACTTTGGCGCCGGCCTTGGCAAGCACCAGGCAGGTTGCACGGCCGATGCCGGAACCGGCCCCGGTAACGACGATGATCTTGTTGCTCAGCATTTCGACTCCTCTTGATGACGAAGCAGGATGCTACTTGGTGAAGTCGAAAATAACATGCTCGACGGTCAGAAAAACGCTCATCCGCTCCGTATGGCGGTCGCGTTGCCTCAGCGGGCGGTGTATCCACCGTCAACGCAGATCGCGGCCCCGTTGATGAAGGTTGCCTCGTCCGACAGCAGCCATTTGACCGCGTAGCCGACATCTTCGGGTTTCCCCATCCGGCCCACGGTAACGCGCGCCATGATCGTGTCGTAAAAGGCCTTCAATTCCGGATCTGTCGTCAGGCCGGCCAGCATCGGCGTATCGATCATTGCCGGCATTACCGCATTGACCCGAACCTTGGTCGTGACAGCGTCGCAGGCCGCGCCCCGGGTCAAGCCGAGGATGCCATGCTTCGAGGCGATGTATTCGACCGAGTTCGGATTGCCGACGAGACCGTTGGCCGACGAACAATTGACGATCGCGCCGCCCCCGGTTTTTCTCATCGTGAGCGTTTCGTGCTTCATGCAGAAGAAGGTGCCTTTGAGGTTCACATCGAGGACGGCATCCCATTCCTTTTCTTCGAGGTTTTCCACCATCTTGCCGTGCATGGCGACCCCGGCATTGTTGAAGGCACCGTCGAGGCGACCGAAACTGGCGACGGCAAAATCCACCATCGCGATGACTTCCTTCTCGCTGGAGATATTGGTCTTCATCGCCTTTGCCACCCCGCCGGACTTGTTGATCATGTCGCGGGTTTCGGCCACACCGGCCTCGTTGTAATCGCTTGCCAGAACCTTGGCACCGGCCTTGGCGAGGATCAGCGCGGTTGCACGGCCAATACCGGAAGCTGCTCCGGTCACGATGATGACCTTGTTATCAAGCATCTCAACTCCTCTTTAAGGAAACACCAGATAAGTCCCCCGTTCGGCCTGAGCCTGTCGAAGGCCAGCTGTGAGACATTAATTTCATTCGACTCTTTGCACGAGCGTTTCGACAGGCTCAACGCGAACGGACTTATTCAGCCTTCGGCAGCAGCGACGGTGAGCGTCAAACCGTCCATCGCGTCGCTCAAGCGGATCTGGCAACTCAAGCGCGAGTTCGGCTGCTTTTCCATGCTGAACTCCAGCAAGCCGGCCTCGTCTTCTTCGGGCTCACCGACGATACCCATCCACGAAACTTCGATGTGGACGTGGCAGGTCGCGCATGCGCGCTGCCCGCCACACAAGGCTTCCACATCGCCTCTATCGCGCAGGACTTCCATCAGCGTTTGACCCGTTGCAGCTTCGACTGAAATCTGGTCGCCGCTTCGGGTAGTGATATTGAGTTTTGGCATGGATGAAACGCGTGTCCTTAAACGGCGGTGTATCCGCCATCCACCGGCATGATGATTCCCGTCACGAACGAGGCTACATCCGACAGCAGCCATGCAACGGCTTCGGCCTGCTCTGTCGGGGCGCTGGCTCGGCCGATCGGATGGAGGGCGGCGCACTGCTCCTCGAATTGAGGATTCGTGGCCGCGAATCGTGCATACATCGCGGTGCGGACTGCCGCAGGCGCAATGGCGTTGCCCCGGATATTGTCGTGTCCATAGTCCGAAGCCGCCGCCTTGGTGAGGCCGGAAACTCCATGTTTCGATGCGCTGTATTCGGCGGTGAGCGGCACGTACACCAAGCCGGCAGTGGACGATGTGTTCACGATTGCACCGCCGCCGCTTTTGAGCATTTGCTCGATCTCGTATTTGAGGCAGAGAAATGTTCCGCTCAGGTTGATCGAATGGCAGCGTTGCCATTCAGCAAAGCTGACCTCATGAAGTCGCTTCCCGGTGTTCGGTATCGCCGCGTTGTTGAAAGCACCGTCAAGGCGACCATAGGTACTGACGGCAGCGGCCACCATGGCCTTGACGCTGGCCTCGTCGGCAATATCGGTGCGGACGAACTGCGCCTGCCCCCCTTCGCTCTTGATGCCTTGCGTGGTCTCTATGCCCTTATCTTCGTTGACGTCGGCAATGGTCACGCGTGCGCCGAGACTGGCCAACAAACGGGCGGTGGCCGCCCCAATACCGTCGGCGCCGCCCGTGACGATGATGGATTTTTCGGAAACTCCCTTCATGCACTCCTCCAGCTGATTTTAGTTTTTAGGGAATGGCTGATTAAGTCCACCGTTCGCCCTGAGCCTGTCGAAGGGCCCACGGATGCCCTTCGACAGGCTCGGGGCGAACGGGGTTGAGACTTCACCGTGCCGACTCAATCGTTGCCCGGAACTACAGGGTTTCGGTGGTGAGGATTTTTACGGTATCCGGCCACGGTGCGTTGGGAACGCGTGCCCCTCCCTGGATCTCGACCGACATCGATGCCTGCGCCAGCGACAGCACCATGCGCATCAACCTTGCCTCCGGCCCCGGCATGTCGCGCAGCGGGAACTTGTCGAGATAAGCCATGGCTTCATCGGCGCGGGGATAGACGGCATCGTAGAAACGCTTGATCTCGTCCATGGTGGTATCGCAGCGCTGGTAGCGGCGCTCGTTCTGCCCGGCGACGGCCCAATAGGCGACGAACTCCTCCAGCTCTTCAAACCCGGCGGGCAAGGCGCGCTCGCCTGCCGGCACGGTGGCCATGTTCCTCATGCGCACTCCTCCAGGGCTTTCTCAAGGTTGTCGGACACGGTGAATTTGTCCAGGGTATCCATCATCCGGCGGATCAGCACTTCGTTGTCCTGCAGGATCATGAAATTCTTCGCGCGCGAGGCGACGCCCTTCTGTGTCCGCTCGACATTCGCCAGGTCTTCGAGCACCACGTCGGCGAGACGGGCGATGTAGTGTTCCTGGTGGAATGCCGCGCGCACGTTTTCCGGCTTGGGCACGAAGAAGCGCATCTCGTAGCGCGAATAATCCGGCGTGATTGGCCAGATTTCATGGGTCCAGAAACCGCCGCCGGCGATGTCGAGGTGGAAGTTCGGGAAGATCTCGTTGATGTCCATCGACCATGTCTCGGACTTGCCGGGATTGACCGACTTGTGTGCCCTGAGCGCTTCTGTCTCGTCGCTTTGGTTCGCCGCCAGCACGTTTTCGGAGGCCATGCCCTTGTACGCCAGGATTTCGACCAACTGCGCTTCTTCGGGCTGGTAGTCGGGATTGCCGAACAGCGAAATGGAATGATGCGGGCCGAAGAACTCGGCATTCTGCAGATGGCTCGCCGGGTGGTCCGGCGACGAAAATGACGGGCCTATGGTTTTCGAGTGCAGCACAGGAATATGGTAGGACTCGCTGAATGCATCGATCAGAAATTTCCAATTGCACTTGAGATGCGCCTGGATTTTGATCGACCGGCCCGGATTGGGATACGGAATATCGGACAGGAAGATGCCCATGTCGCCGAGGTAGTCGCGCAGGCCGACCTTGTTGTCCGGATTAAGATTGATGAATATCCATCCGTCCCAGACATCGCATTGAATCGGCTCAAGGCCGCACTTGCTCTTGTCGACGCCGAAAAACATTTTCTCGTCGCTGATGGCGAGCAGGCGGCCGTCGTTGCCGTAGGTCCAGTTGTGATACGGGCAGCGGAACATGGTCTTGCGCGACCCTTTGTCTTCCCAGACGACCTGATTACCGCGGTGCGAGCAGACATTGTGGAACGCACGAATCTTGTCGCCGGCCGCGCGGGTAATCAGGATCGAAGCACCGCAGATCTCGACTTCCTTGACGATGTAGTCGCCGACATTGGCCACGTCTTCGGTCCGCCCCATGATCAGCCAGGTGCGCGCGAAGACCTTGTCGCGCTCGAGTTCGAAATAGGCGGCGGAGCGATACGGCTCCATGGAGACCGGTTCCTTGCCCAGGCCGGCGGCATCGGTGAAGTTAGAGCGCATGTTGCTTCTCCTTGCGAGTATTTGCTGCGGTGTATGAATAGCCTTTGCCGAGTTCCGACTCGCGATCCTCGAAGGTGACGAAACGAATCAGATCCTTTTCGAACAGGTTGACCTCGTCGGCGGTGATCGCCGCCCGGGTGGCGGGCTCAATCAGATGGGCCATGCCGCGCTCGAAGTCGGCGCGATCGTCGAACCAGATTTCGGTGATCGCGTCGTAGGGCAGTTCATCGACGCCGTATTCATCGTTGCCGAACGGCGTCAGGAAGTGGCGCACGTACTTTTTCAGATTCGGCACGCCCTTCACCGCCAGTAGCGCATGGATCGATTCATAGTGCTTGATAAAGTCGGCCATCGACATGCCCTTCTTGCGCTTGAGCAGTGCCGCGGCCTTGAACATGTTCTTCGTACCCTGGCAGGCGTCGCCGGAGTAGCCCTTGCCGAGTTCCGACTCGCGATCGTCGAAGGTGACGAAGCGGATCAGGTCCTTCTCGAACAGGTTGACCTCGTCCGCGATGATTGCCGCACGGGTGGCCGGCGCGACCAGTTCCGCCATGCCGCGCTCGAAGTCGGCTTTATCGTCGAACCAGATCTCGGTGATGGCGTCGTAGGGCAGCTCGTCGACGCCGTATTCGTCGTTGCCGAATGGGGTCAGGAAGTGACGCACGTATTTTTTCAGGCTGGGCACACCCTTCACCGCCAGCAGTGCATGGACCGATTCGTAATACTTGATGAAGTCGGGCATCGACATGCCCTTCTTGCGCTTGAGCAGCGCTGCAGCCTTGAACATGGGTTTTCTCCTCGATTGATTTCGCGTTGATACTTCCTCAAACCGGCCGATGACAGGCAGGCTTCCTGAAGTTATTGGTCGCGTATGGAGCAAATACTAGCGATCGCTCCCGATCTTATACCCATACTTTAAGGTGATGTTCGGGGACGGCCGGGCATGTGTCCCCGGGAATACGACGAAGGTTACTTCGGCAACAAACTCAATGCCCGTGCACGTGCCAGCGCGGCGGAACGGTTGGATACACCGAGTTTTTTGTACAGGTTGCTGAGATGCCATTTAATGGTGTTGACTGAAGCATTGGTGCGGTCGGCGATCTGGTCGTTGGACAATCCCAGATCAATGAGTTGCAGCAGTTCCACTTCGCGTTTGGTGGGGCTGGTCGATGGTCCCTGATCGGCGCCGGAGAACGCGGACAGTTCGTGCAAAAAACGATTGCTGATCGGCAGGCGGCGGCAAATACGGGCGAAGAACTCCCGTTCCTCGCTGCGCACAAACGGCCACGACGATATTTTCGTGTCATTCACCAGTTCAACGACGGTTTCCGCCCGGTCGAGAAAGGGCCGGACAATGTGTCCCTGGGTCGCCGTGCTGATGGCGAGGATCAACTCCCTGGTCGCCACTCTGGAATTTCCTCTCCGCATTGCGATCGTTGCCTTTGCCAACCCGAGTTCCACCAGCCGTGCGGCGCGGCCGTCGGCCTGCGCGACCGGAATGCATTCGGCGATCAGGATTTCCGCCTGCTTGAATTCGCCGGCGACAATATGCAAATCGATGGCCGTCGCGGTGAACAGATCATGGTAATGGGATATGGCGAGGGCATCAGCATCGGGCTCGCGGATTCTTCCGGCCTCAGGCCCCAGCCCCATGCGTCCGGCTTCCGCCAGTGCCTCGGTCAGCAGCCCGAGGTGCAATAAACGCCGAACCAGATAACAGGACAAAGTCAGCGCAAGACGCGGCGGGTAGCTGCTGGCGATCTCGCGCAGTTGGGGTATCGAAATAAACTCATCCAAGCCGCCTTGCCAAAGCTTGACGGCGGCATCGAAGCCGCAGGCGATGATGCCTACCAGCCCGTGGCTGTGCGCCGTGCGCAATCCGGAGATGATCATGTTGCGAGCTTCATCATCCAGGCCCATTTCCGCCGCGCAATTCGCTGCCGCCAGCGACAGGTTGCCGCACAGCCCCGCATCCTCACCTAACGCCTCGCTGGTGCGTGACAATCCCCCTTGTAGCCCCTTCAGCGCATGGGAATAGTCACCCTCGTAAATCGACAGCGTTCCGTAGATCAGGCTGATCCACCCTGCGGTGTAGGCGCCGGAGACTTCCAGCATGATCGGTTCGGCAACGCTCATGGATTTTCGCGCTTGCGCAAACTTGAACGCGCTTGCCAGGCAGCAACTCTTGATGCAATGGATCGATGCGAGGTTGTAGGGGTCGTGGGTTTTTGCCACCGTCAGCCAGCGTGCCGCGCCGGCGTCGGAATCCGCCAGCCGATCTGTGAACAGATCGATGCAGATACGCAAGTGATCGATCCGTTGCGACAGGTCGTCGGGCGGCGCATCCCCGGTGCCGGAGAAACAGCGCAGACGTTCGGCGAGTTTTTCGTGCTGCATGCGGCCGAGTTCGTAGCGGCGGCAGAACACCAGTGCCCAGACGTACCAGAAGTGTGCTTCCCAGCCAAGTTCGACGTTCTCCGCTTCCAGACGCCCGGCCCAGTCGATGTATTGCTGGCTGTCGCCGCGGTCACGCAGGAAGATCGTTGCCGTGCGGTCCAGCATCTGGCTTGCGGCGGCAGCTTCGCCGGAGGCCAGCGCGTAGTCGATGGCATCGCGCCATTCGCTGTTGCGCGCGCACCAGTCGGCGGCGCGTTTCAGTACCCCGCGTTTCTTCTCCGGCGCGAGCGACCGATCCGCTTCGCTGAGCAGGTATTGGCGGAACAATCCATGCAGTCGATACCACTTGCGGTTTCGGTCGAGCGGGATGATGAAGACATTGCGGCGCAAGAGAAAATCGATGTGGCGCCTGGCGTCTTCGGTGGCAGTCGCATGGCGGGACAACTCGATGCTGAAGATGCGCAGTTGCGCCAGGCAGAACAGAAACTCGCGCAACTCCGGGCTGAAGCCCTGCAGCACCTGGCGGTTGAGCAGGGCGGCGACATCTTCGTCCGATCCCGAGAATGCTTCGAGCGCCGCCAGCGGATGGGTGGAATCGGCCAGGACGATTTGTGCCATGCGCACCGCCGCCGGCCAGCCTTCGGTTTGACGCAGGATCGTCTCAACGCCGGCCAGTCCGATATGTTTTTCCAGGTCGGCGCCCAGCAGTTCGCTGGCTTCTTTTGCATCGAGGCTCAGGTCGGAGAACCTGACCTGACGGATCAGCCCTTCGAGCTTGGCGCGGCCGAGATTGATCGCAAGATCGGTGGTGCTGGACCATACGAAGCGGACCGAGGCGGGCGTGCGGAACACCAGAGCGTCGAGAAATCTGCCCAGGGATTCGTCGGTACAGCTATTAAGGTTGTCGATGAAAATTGTTGCCGGAGCGGCAAGGCCTGCGATGACGCCGATCATTTCATCCACACGGCTCTCGATCGGTTCATCACCGCGCAGCAGTGTTTGTGTCGGATGGACATCAAGCGTTTCGCCGGCAACGGCGGCTTCCAGCGAACCCAGCAGGCGTTTGACGCTGGCGTCGCGATCATCAAGGCCGACCCAGAAACAACGCTCGCCTGATTGGCGCAGGTGGGCATAGAGCTCGGACATCAGCACGGTCTTGCCATAACCGATCGGCGCCACGATGCTGAGGACCTTTGGCCTCTCCATCGCGCTTCGCTTCAGATCTTCCAGCAAACGCGTGCGCACCGGCCGGAACATGAAGTTCGGCGGACTGTGACTGCTCGAGTTTTGCAGCGGGCCTTGTTTGGCGGACATCACGTCCGGCTTTTTTACCACGATCGATCCGCCTCCTCTCGATGTCAGTATAACGATGGCAGATCGGGGTGGGCGCTACAAGGTTCCGCTGTCCTTCCTGAACGGCTGATGCCCGAAAGTTTTCGGCGCGATGCCGGGTTTCAGCTTCCAATCCTTGCCGAAATCTTCCACCGGGTGCACGTACTTGATCGGCACCGCGTCGAGATTGCGCAGTTGTTCGGCGTAGGCGGCGATGTACGCGTGACGCTTGTTGTCGTCCTGGTAGCGGGTGGACCAGGCGACAAAAGGTTCCAGCACGTCGAAGCCGACGTAGGCGAGGGTGCCGTATTGCAGTTGCCAGAGCACGGCGTCGAGGTGACCCATGACGCCGCCCTCGTCCACCATGCCGGGGAAGCAGCCGGTGGTGGTGGACACCATGGCGCGTTTGCCCTTCATGCCGCCCTGATTGAAGCGACCAAGCTGGCCGTACATGAGGCCGTTGGCGAAGACGCGGTCGAACCAGCCTTTCATGATGGCGGGGACCGAGTACCACCAGAGCGGGAACTGCAGGATCAGCGTGTCGCACCACCGCACTTTCTCGATCTCCGCCGTAATGTCGTCGCTGAAAGTACGGTGTTCCACCGCATGCTTTTGTTCACGGTCGTATTGCAGATGGCCGGGGAAGCGCCGCTCCTTGAAATCCTTGTCTGACGCCACCGGGTTGAAGTTCATCGCGTAGAGGTCGGAGACCTTGACCTCGTGGCCCCCGGCTTCAAGCGTGTCGACCGCCGTTTGCAACATCGCTGCGTTGAAGGAGGTCGGTTGCGAGTGGGCGTAGACGATCAGGACTTTCATGACGGTTTTGGTTCTCGGCGTTGTGCGTTCAGCGCACTTGCCTGAAACAGGTGCGGACCTCATCGACAAATGTCCCCGGTTGCTCGAAGGCGGCGAAGTGCCCGCCCTTGTCGAGCGCATTGTAGTGAATCAGCTTGGAATAACGTCCTTCGCACCAGCGCTTCGAGGCACGGAAGATCTCGCGCGGGAAAATGCTGACGCCTACCGGCATGTGGATCGGCGGCTTTTCGGCAAGCAGCTCCGAGAAACTTTCCCAATACAGTCGCGCCGATGAGGCCGCCGAGGCCGGCAGCCAATACATCATGATGTTGTCGAGCATTTCGTCGCGCGTCAGCGCGTTTTCGGGGTGGCCGTCGCAGTCCGTCCATGCCCAGAATTTTTCGAGTATCCACGCGCATTGACCGATCGGGGAATCCGTCAGGCCATAGCCGACGGTCTGCGGTCGCGTGCTCTGCTCTTTCGAGTAACCCGAGTCCCAGTCAAAGTAATGCTGGAAGCTGGCGAGCGCGGATTGCTCCTGCTCGGTCAGGTTCTGCATCGACGCCTCACTCGGCGACACCAGCGGCATGTTGACGTGGATCGCCGCGCAGTGCGTGGTTTCCGCCATGCCGATCGCGTGGGTCACCGTCGAGCCCCAGTCGCCACCCTGGGCGACATAGCGGTCATAGCCAAGGCGTGCCATGAGCTGACCCCAGGCGCGACCAATGCGCGGCACCTTCCAGCCGGGTGCGGTGGGTTTGCCCGAGAAGCCGAAACCGGGCAGCGTCGGACAGACCACGTGAAAGGCGTCGGCAGCGCTGCCGCCGTGGGCTGTCGGATCGGTCAGGGGACCGAGCACCTTGAGGAACTCGATCACCGAACCCGGCCAACCGTGCGTCATGACCATCGGCAGCGCGTTCTCGTGTTTGGAACGCAGATGGACAAACTGGATGTCGATGCCATCGATCTCGGTGATGAATTGCGGCAGCGCGTTCAACCGTGCCTCACAACGCCGCCAGTCGTAATCGGTGCGCCAGTATTCGCACAGTTCCTTGACGTAGGCGAGCGGCGCGCCCTGGCTCCAATCCTGGGGCGTCTCGCGGTCGGGCCAACGGGCATCGGTCAGGCGGCGGCGCAGATCGGTGATGGCGGTTTCAGGAATCTCGAAACGGAAAGGGCGGATGGTACTCACTGTAGTCTCCTCGTTTTTATTTGATTGGCAGCAGGCGCTGCGGCGGTTGCTGTAGTTTACTCAGGTGTCGATATTACCCGGTGCGCAATTCCAGCGCCGTCCGCGCAGGCGCGCCATCATGTCCAGCGGATAGTTCTCCATGTTCAGCCCGTAACCGATGCGGCCCGAATCGGTGATCCAGCGGCTCATCGCGACGTAGAGCATGGTGCCGGTGTAGCAGGACCAGGGCGCGCCCACCAGCGGTGTGCCATAGAGCACGTGCTTGTTGCCGCGCACGTCGGTCGCTTCCACGTCGATGGCAACGCTGACCGAACCGAGCCGGTTGGTCTGCATCTTCAAGTCCGTGAGCCCGTAGAGTTCGCCGTTTTCGAACACATAGCCGTGCGCCAGACCCATTTGTGTTTCGGCCGGCTTGCTGAAGTCGAGGCTGTTGATCCAGTGCAAGCCGTAGTCTTCGCCGAAGTTGGCATTCATCCAGCCCATCGAACGCAGGCCCACTTCGCAGCGCTCGCCCCAACTGTGGTCCATGGTCGATACGCAGTCGACCTTGTAGGTCTTGCCGCGCACCTTGAGCGTGCCGGTCACCTTGCAGGTCAGGTCGAAATGATTGCTATACGCCGCGCCGAGGCCCGAGCTTTCAATCTTTGCATGTTCGTCGGCCACTGCCTTGGGGCTGTGCTTCGGATCATTGATGTCGAAGGGATCGGTAAGCCCGACCACGGACAGATGGGCCTCGGTATCGTCGAAGCCCATGTAGTCCAGCGTGTACTCGCGCGGGCTCTTCGCATGAATCTTGAGCCCGTTCGGCGTTTCGAAACGCGAGAGTTTTTCCGGCGCCGGCAGCTGCTGCTGCGAATCGAGATAGAGCATTTCGCCGCGGTTGTCGCTGAGGCAGCCGAAGATGGCCACGTCCACCAGGCAGACGCCGACGGCTTTGCGCGTCACCGTGTAAAAGGTGGCGAGAATCCGCTCTTCCGGAATCACGACGATGAAATAGTTGGTCTCCGCAAACTTGTAATCGATGTTCGGCGGGATGTGATATTCAATATCTTGTTGCCCGATCATGGTCGGCTATTCCTTGTTAGTAATTGCTTGAGTGGTGGAATCTGCTTCGTGTCCGGCTCGAAGCCCATACCCACAGTCCAGGCGCGGTTGCGCAATATCACGATCTCCTGTGCCTTGATGATGATGGCGGCGACGTCGCTTTCGACTTTCGATCCGCGCGTCGCGGCGATGAGTTCGATGATCGCTTCCTTGAGGCTGCGCACCTGTTGCTCGATCTCCGTCGCCCCCTTTTCAGGATCGGCAAGTGCTTGCACACTCGTGTCAATGGCAGGCTGAATGAGGCTCGCCGTTGTGTCGGCCTGGTCCGCAAGTGGCTTCAGTGCCTTGGCCAGTGCAACATTCGTTTCCAGATCGCGACGCAGATAGCGGTGCAGCTGGGGCAAGTTGGCCTTGATGAGGGCCAGGGTGGCGAGGCACAGCTGGATCTGCTCGGCTGCCATCGGATTCGTTGCATCCACTGCCGGCAGGACGTTGTCGCCCAGCGATTTGATGACGGCCGCGAGTTGGGTATCGATTTCCGGAATCATCGCATTACCTCCATCAGGTTTTGGCGCAACTGCTCCATCAGCAGGCCGCCGATGCCGTTGAGCCAGGTGAGCACAATGTCCTGGTGTGATTTGCCACCTTTCGCTGCCCGATAAGCGGTGGCCATACAGACGATGGTCGCAACCCATGCATTGTAGACGCGGAAATATTTGATCCGCTGCGGGTCTACGCTGAGGCCGGTGGCGCGCTCATAGGCGGCGTAGAACTCGTCGATCGGCAACATGCCGTTGACCAGCAGCGTCTTGCCATCTTCGGCCATGTGGCTGTAAGCCAGCGATGTCGCCCAGGTCAGATCCTGATGGCGGTCGCCGAGCACGGCGAGTTCCCAGTCCAGCCAGGCGGTGATGTGGCCGTCGGTTTCGGAGATGAGAAAATTGCCGCTGCGACAGTCGCCGTGGATGATGGATATGTGGTCCAGCGCCGGTGCATTGTCTTCGAGCCAGTTGCCGGCAAGATGGATCAGCGCTTCTTCCTCGCCTCGATCCTCGGCCCAGATGCGGCGCCACATGTTCACCTGCTTGAGAACGCCAGCGTTGCAGCCGACCTCGGGCGCCTCGAAATAATCCAGCTTCAGGTTGCGGATATCCGCGGTGTGGAAGATGGCGAGGCCGTTCATGAACTCATCGGTGACGCGGGGGCGCAACGCGGCGCCGTAGTTGATGCCGAGTCCGGTGACCTGCTGCGAGTTGTCTGACGAAGGCTTGGCGACTCCTTCGGCGAAGCCGAAGATCAGTACCGGATAGGGGAAGATCTCCATCAGCTCGTCTTCCCAATAACAAACGGGAACCGGGATCAACCCCGACAGTGCGTTGATGATCTCGAACTCACGGCGGCGCGAGGTTTCGACGATGGATTCTGCCGGACTCATGCGCAGCACCATCGGCGTTACGTGGCGCGCGCTGTTGCCGTCAATGCCGTGCCATTCCAGTTCGAAGCCCATTTGCAGCTTCGACGAACCGCCGGTCATCCAGCGCGCGTTGCGGATGGCGAAGGGTTTGTCCAGTTTGCGTTTGAGCAGGGTGTCCAGACATTGCACCATCTGCGCGAAACTCACCGGCGAATAGGCTGCCGCGGCCCGCGCCTGCATTTTGCGTGTCAGTACGCGGTCGATTTCTTTTTCCGTCGGATAACGGCGTCGCAAGTCGTCAATGAAGCCTGCTGTTGGGGCCTGTCTTGGGTCGCTCAGCGGCGCGTCGATTTGTGTCACGGCCTTCTCCTTATTGTTTTATTGCCTGGCCCGTAGTGTCGATCCAGGGGTACTGTACTTTCGCTCAGCGGCGGATGTGCTTGTACTTCTTCATGTGGGCGAGATAGGTATCGTCCCACTGGAATTCGCACCAACCGGTGCCGGGCTTGCCATCGATCTCGGTAGTCATCGCGACTTCGAACAGCATCACCCCGTGGTCCGTGACTGGCAGGGGCTGATGGGCGAAACGCCGGCCGCTGACCTTGGTGGTGCGACCGGCGAGATCATGCAACTCGACAATGATGTCGGTGTGGATCATGTCCTCGTTCAGCGTGAAGTCGATGACATTGGCTTCCTTGAGCTGGGAGAAATGGCCGTCCTTGAACACATAGCCGCGGGTCAGGCTGCGGCCCAAGTAATCCATTGTGAAGAAGTGCACGGCGGCATCTTGTGTGGTGGCATGGAACCACTTGTAATGGTAATTGACGCTCCAGTTGCGCGTGCCCCAGGAATGGTCGCGCTGGCCCAGCGCATCGAATTGAATGGCTTTGCCATCGATGGTGACGGTGCCCTTGACGCGGCCACTTTGCTCGAAGCGGTTGTCGGCGAAGTATTGCGGGCAGCGGTCAGGATGGGAATCGTAACTGTAGGCCGGGTGAATGGCATCGAACGTGAAATCGTAGGCCAGGCGCTTGCTGGAATATTGAATATGGGCTGTACGCAGGGGGTCGGTCAGCGTCAGTTCCACGCCGTCCACCTTCCATTTGGCGAAGTCCATGCTGTCCGGCACGGCAATATCGTGAAAGACTTCGTAGATCGAGCCACCGGGTACGCCATCGCCGAAAACAGCGAAAATTCCAGCCGCCTTGCCGTCGGTACCGACGCGCGGATAGACCCAGCCGGCAATCTTTTCTTCCGGTAGTTGCAGCGTGAACACCAGCGATTCGCGCGACAACGGTTCCTTGCGCAGCGCGTGGCGGCGGTCGTCAACGGGATCGAGCGGCGCAATGTCGCTGGTGATGTCTTCGAATTTCATTGGGTGAGTCTCCTCTTGGTTGTTTTGTTCTGGCCGGAGCGGGCAGGCCTGACTCGGGCCGGCGAATGGTAAGCCCTCGCCATCGCGTAGGCTGTCGCATGGGTGACAATTGACTCAGATCCCGTCCGGGATCGGGGGGGGACGGCTGATCAGCTGGCGTAGATCGGCGCCGGCTGGTTTACGTTCACCAGGTAGCCATACTGCCGATTGATGCCTTCCAACCCGTGCAGGGAGATGGAGTCGTAGCTGACCTTGAGCAACCCTTCGCGTTCCAGTTCCTTGAGCGCCTTGTTCAGGTTCTGCCGCGAGGCGACAAGCAGCTTGCTCAATTCCTCTTGGGACATCTCGATCACGATGTCCTGCCCATCGTTGATGCGCTTGCCGTGACTGAAGGAGAGCATGTAAAGTGTCTTCAGCAGTCGTTCCTTGAGGGTGAGGGCGCTGCGGTCGATGTCGAGGTAGTACATGGCGCTGAAGCGCAGGCTCAGCAGCCGCAGCAATTGGCGTGCGATGATCGGATAGCGGTCCATCAATGTTTCAAAGTCGCGTTGCTTGATGGTCCGTAGCCTGACCGGAGAGACGGCGACCACGTCCGACATGGCCGGCAGTGCGGTGAACAATTCGGACAGCCCAATCCAGTCGCCGCTCTTCATGAAAGCTGCCACGGTTTCCCGGCCCAGATAGTCGCAGGAACATTATTTTGCGCCGTCTTCGCAGAGCCGATACAGCTCGCCACAGGCATCGCTGGCGCGGACAATCATGTCGCCTTGCGCCACATTGCGGAAGGTGCTGACGGCATCGATCTCCGCCTGTACCTCGGGCGACAGCGCGGCGAAAAAGTTGTGCATGTTGCTGATGGGTATCATGGGCTCACTCCACGGCGAATGCCGCCGAACCGGAAGCCGGCAAGCTGCTCCCAAGCGCCTTCAATCGCAACCTGGGGCAAGGCGGCGGCTTCATTCACGGTTTCCAAATGACGGGGCGGTCGGCTATAATCCGCCCTCCCTGATTTGTCGCTACGTAACGGATTGGTCACACCCCGTCCGCGTCGGGACAGTTTCAGAAAAAATGGCTGGGTAGCTCAGTTGGTAGAGCAGCGGATTGAAAATCCGCGTGTCGACGGTTCGATTCCGCCCCCAGCCACCAGATTTCAAGCGGCTCTCAGCGATGAGAGCCGTTTTTCGTTGGTGGCTGCCGTAGCTGAATCGTAGCCAGACAGCACGCAGTTCAACCGCGCCGCAGCGTTCGCCAGTTGATCCGGGCCGAGATGGGCATAGCGCTCCACCATCGCCCCGGTACGCCATCCTCCCAAGCGTTGTAGCTCGTGAGTCGGTGTTCCGGCTTGCCGCTGCCATGAGCTTCCCCTTTGAATATCCCGTACCTAGGACACTTGATATTCAATTTGGTTCACGGCACAGTGCGGGGATGAAAAGACTTTTTCTATAGCGTCGTTGCTGAGTGAGGGCGATCCTATGAGTCCACCGGCATCGAGTAGGCAACTGCGGAATCTTGCGCGGGAAGAAATCCTAAAGCCGTATGCCGCATCCGCGCCAGAGTCGCAGCTTCCTGGGATAGATGAACGCTTCCATGTTCACTAGTCAGCTTCGGGCTCTTTCAAAACAAGTTTGCCGTCCTTCACCGGAATCTGCTTTCCAGGGTTGTAGGCCATGCGTACTACGTCCTGCTTGCCATCCAGACGATAGGTGACGTCGTACCCGATAATCTTGGTGGAAGTGGTATGGACGGTCTTACACCGTCTTTCGGTACTGGTGACCGTATCCTTCTTCTGCATGTTCTGCTGCACCTTGTTACCTGCATAACCACCAGCAGCAGCTCCCGCCACAGTAGCTACCGTATTGCCTCGTCCCGCTCCGATCTGGTGGCCAAGAATCCCGCCCAGAACGCCACCAATGACAGTGCCGCCGATCCGATTTTCATCCTTTACCGGGGCTTGCCTTGAAACCTGAACGTCTGCGCACTCTTCGTGTGGCGTCTTGAAGGATCCTTTGACTTCCTTGACTGCCAGCACTTCGGCGGAGGTAGGTTTTAAGATGGCCTTAATACCGGTGACGCCCGCCGCGCCAACTGCGAGGGCGATGGCACCGCCTATGACGATGCCCTTGACCATTGAGCTGTTCATTTTAGTTCCCTTATTTGGTTTGATTCGATACTCCGGTATCCGATATCTCATCTATTAGCGTTGATTTTATGCCTCTTGGCCTCAAATATGAAGTGCAACATCTACCGGGAGGTAATGTGGTGCGATGGGAACGAACTACGAATCGGGCAACGTAGCAAAATCGTAGCTACGTGAGACGAATAGTTCTGGTGCTGAGGCTTTATGATGCTGTGTAACGAATTGGCGAGCGTTACAAGATATTGATTTAAAGAGGCCTACTGTTCGTTGCTGATTTTGAAAATCCGCGTGTCGACGGTTCGATTCCGCCCCTAGCCACCAAATTTCAAGCGGCCTCCCATGCGGAGGCCGTTTTTCATTTGGCCGCCGTATGTGTAGGCTGTAGGCGCGCGCCCTTAAACACGCAGGAAGATGGTGGCAAGTTTAAAAGAGTGGACTCTAGCTGCCATGTGGATCATCGGGTGAGCTTGCAATAACTGAAAATAGCCATGAAAGCCGCCGCAGCAGCTGTCCTATAGCCGAATTGATTGCGATACACTCAACACAATATGAAGAAAGAGACTTCGGATAGCAACCCCCCATTCATGACGGGCCGACCCGCGCGAAGAAAAAATTTTGGCGGCAGGAATGGCTTTACCGTAGTAGACCTTTTCGCAGGAGCTGGGGGAATTTCAGAGGGATTCCGCCAAGCGGGTTGTTCGATACTCGCTGGTTCCGATAATGACCCTGATGCCACGGCAACGTATGCCCTGAATTTTCCGGAAGCTTCTGTGATCACGGGAGACCTCCGGACTCCCGAAATAAAGGAACAAATTCTTGACGCGGCCAGGAGCGCATCGATATTGGTTGGGGGACCTCCGTGCCAAGCCTTCTCGCAGGTCCGAAATCACTCACGGATGATCGATGATCCGCGGAATTCACTTTATCGAGAGTTCATCGAGGTTCTAAGAAAGACACTTCCCATGGCTTTCGTCGTGGAGAACGTGACGGGCATGGACCAAATGGGAGTAAGGGAACAAATAGCAAAAGACTTGGCACTTGACGGGGAATACTTGGTGCTTCCACAAGTATTGGATGCAGCAGATTTCGGTGTTCCGCAAACCAGAAAGCGACTTCTCTTTATTGGGTTTAGGGTGCGTCTGGGGATATCGCCAACAATCGTTGCGGGCACTAGCGCTACTGACTCTGTCGCGCTTGTTCGCTTTAACGGGCACCGTAGGCCGCGCTATCAACTTGTGACTCAGGAACATATCCTCAGCTTAAGACTCGGGAGTGCGTTATCCGATGCTGGGAACATTGAGGTTGTCTCGGCACATGACGCGCTATCCGATCTTGAGATTCTCGAAGTGGGGAATAGAAACGACATAATCCATTATCGGGAATTGCCGTCCCCTCAGAGTGCTTACCAAGCAATGATGCGCTTAGGCGCAGGGGAAACCCTAAGCAATGTACAAGTACCCAGAATCAACCCTGATACAGAGCTTCGTCTTAAAGGCATACCACCGGGAGGGAATTACCGGGACCTTTCAGAACGTTTGCTTGAACGATATATCACCGGCCATAGATGGGGGCAAGATAACGGCTCCGGCAGGCTGTCCCGGCGGCATTTTTATGCATATCGCCGACTACACCCAAATATCTGGGCATGGACCTTGAATACGAAAGGTGATTCGGTATACCACTACAAAGTACCGCGAGCATTGTCAGTGAGAGAGTTTGCGCGATTGCAATCGTTCCCGGATAGATTCATATTCGCAACAGACCCAAGGAAGGGCATGATCTCAGGGCGCCACGATGGCGGGCCAGCTCATTCGCGATACCGTCAGGTTGGGAATGCTGTACCGCCGCTCCTAGCTAAAAGGGTAGCCGAAGAACTGTTGGGACAATTGTTTTCTTTACAAGATCAACATAAGCACTTCAAGAAAGTCGGCTAACGGCACGTGACTTCAACGCTCCCCACACGCAACGATACAGTGATAAGAGCCGCTTTCGGTGCGAAAAACCGTAGTCGTCTGATCGAATCGTATTTGGCTACGCAAGATAAAACCAACATCACTGCGCCTCTGGCGTGGAGTCACGTCTATAGGCTTTTACTTTGGACAGATCAAACAACTGGTCTCGCTCACTGTTATGAGAGCGACAAATGCCAGCCGGGCAAGAACTGGTACGTGCGCTCACTTGCATTTCATGCCTGGGCTTCAAGCGCTTTAAAAGCCGCTCCTTCCGCGCTTGCAGACGAAATCGATTGGCTGTTCAGAAGGGCAACAGCCGACCTAGCAACCGAGGTATTGCATAGAGCCGAGAAAGTTGCAGCAGCGGCAAAAAAACAGCAGTTAATCTACGAGGGCAAAGGGTTCCCCAATCCAGGGGAAGATCCAGAGCTGGTCTCGATAATCAAAGAAGTGCTGGGAGATCATCTCAGCGAGGCAGCATCAGCAGAGACATGGCAACTCCTCGTTCAACGAATTCGACAATACCTCGCGCTGGAAAATAAGCGAAAAAATCTTGTTGGGGAAGGATTTGAAGATGTGTTGGCGCATGTAATCCGGCGAACATCCAATAATCGCTTCCTTGAAGTGTATGCTCGAAAGTTGCTGGAAGATATTCCTGGATTTAACCGGGCACGGCGAGGAGACAAGCCAAACAAGGTTGATCTGGCACTAATCAGGCCGAACATGCGAACTCTTGTTACGGCAAAGTGGAGTGTCCGGGCAGATAGAGAAAAGCAATTTGCTACAGAATTCAGTGAATACGTAACTGCCGAGTCGGATGGAAAGCCATTCGAATATGTATTTGTTACAAACGAATTTGACCCAGCTCGATTGATGCGCGCTTGCGAGAAACTTGCTGTTAATGCGCCAATGTTTACCTACGTAGTTCACATCAATACCGACGCATTGATAGCAACGTACGGTAAGGCGCAGGAAGAATCAATGAGGCGCGTACTTGGTTATATCAAAAGTGGGCGACTGATTGACCTCGGACGATGGCTGGCTATGCTTGATGTGTGACGAGGGGAAAGCAGGGTCAGTAGTTGCGGGTAGGTGAGGCGCGCCAATCTGGATTTGAACGAGCCGGATTGGTAAAATCGCGTCTTGATCAAGGCCCGCGCGGTGTTCCGTAGTGGGCCTGATCGTTTTTGCAACCGGCAGAGGTAAGCCCACGAAATGCAGGTTTTCGCCATCGGGATCAACCATCGTACGGCCCCGCTTGCGGTACGCGAGCAGATGGTGTTCGACCCGCTGCAACTGCCGCTGGCGCTTGGCCAACTGCTGGATGTGGATGCGGTGCAGGAAGCGGCCATCCTGTCGACCTGCAATCGCACCGAATTGTATTGCGCCACCGAGCGACCCGACATTGCGGCAAGTTGGTTGGCTGAATACCACGCTCTGTCGCCTCAATACCTGCAGCCCTATCTTTACACGCACCCACAGCGCAGCGCGGTGCGCCACATGTTCCGTGTTGCCAGTGGTCTGGATTCGATGGTGCTGGGCGAACCGCAGATACTCGGCCAGATGAAGCAGGCGGCGCGGATTGCCGGCGAGGCGGGCGCACTTGGCACGGTGCTGAACAAGCTGTTTCAGAAAACCTTCTCGGTGGCGAAGGAAGTGCGCTCCACCACAGCCATCGGCGCCAACATCGTTTCGATGGCGGCTGCGGCGGTGCATTTGTCGGAGCGAATTTTCGAGAGCATCTCTTCGCAGAAGGTGCTCTTCATCGGCGCTGGAGAGATGATCGCACTGTGCGCCGCCCATTTTTCCGGAGCGCATCCAGCACGGATTGTCATCGCCAACCGCACCCTGGAACGCGCCCAGACTCTGGCCACGCGACTGGGTGGCGAGGCGATGCGGCTTGACGACCTTGCCGCGCGACTGGCCGAGTTCGACATTGTGGTGTCCTGCACCGCCAGCCCGTTGCCCATCATCGGCCTCGGCACGGTGGAGCGGGCATTGAAGATACGGCGCCACCGGCCGATGGTCATCGTTGATCTGGCCCTGCCACGTGACGTCGAGCCTGAAGTGGCAAATCTGGACGATGTGTTTTTGTACACTTTGGACGACCTCGGGCAGATGGTCGAAAGCGGGCTTGAATCGCGTCAGGCAGCAGTTGTGGAAGCCGAGACCATTATCGATAACCGGGTCGACGGTTTTTTGCACTGGCTGGATTCGCGCGAGACGGTGCCGACTATTCGCGCCTTGCGCGAGGCGGCCGAGCGGGCGCGGCTCCATGAATTGGAGCATGCGATGAAACTGCTGGCGCGCGGCGACGATCCGGCCCGTGTCATTGAAGCACTGTCACAGGGACTCACCAACAAGCTGATCCATGCGCCAACGCAGGCGCTCAATCAGGCGGAGGGTGATGAGCGCGGCGAAGTCGCGCAACTGATCGCCCGCATCTATCGCCTGCACCGCCAGAAGTAATGGCGCTTTCGTTCGGCGTTCCATGCCGACGAGCCTTATCCCATGAAACCAAGCATCCGCGAAAAACTTGAACAACTGACGCGCCGCAAGGCCGAGATCGATGGGCTGCTCGCCAGCGAGGAGGCGACGCGGAACATGGACGGTTATCGCCGGTTGACGCGCGAGCATGCCGAGATCGAACCGGTCGTCGCGCTTTATGGCGCTTATCGCAAGGCCGAGTCGGATATTTCCGGCGCGCAGGAGATGTCGGCCGATCCTGAAATGAAGGGATTGATCGAAGATGAGATTCGCGCGGCGCGGGAACAGATGGTGCGGCTGGAAGAGGATTTACAGCGGCTGCTGTTGCCGCGTGATCCGGATGACGAACGCAATCTGTTCCTAGAAATTCGCGCCGGCACCGGCGGCGAGGAGTCGGCCCTGTTCGCCGCCGATCTGTTCCGCATGTACACGCGCTACGCCGAGCGGCAGCGCTGGAAGGTTGAAGTGGTTTCGCGCAGTGAATCCGACATGGGCGGTTACAAGGAAGTGATTCTGCGTATCGCCGGGCAGGGCGCTTATGCCAAACTCAAGTTCGAGTCCGGTGGCCATCGCGTGCAGCGCGTGCCCGAGACCGAATCGCAGGGCCGGGTACATACCTCTGCGTGCACAGTCGCTGTATTGCCCGAAGTGGCCGAAGTAGGTGAGGTGGAAATCAACCCTGCCGAAATCCGCATTGACACCTTTCGCGCTTCCGGGGCCGGCGGCCAGCACATCAACAAGACCGACTCGGCGGTACGCATCACCCACCTGCCCACCGGCATCGTGGTCGAGTGCCAGGACGACCGTTCCCAGCATCGCAACAAGGCGCAGGCCATGAGCGTGCTGGCGGCGCGCATCAAGGACGGCCAGACACGCGCCCAGCAACAGCAGATCGCCTCAACCCGCAAGAGTTTGATCGGCAGCGGCGATCGTTCGGAGCGCATCCGCACCTACAACTTTCCGCAGGGCCGCATCACCGATCACCGCATCAACCTGACGCTGTACAAGATCGACGCGATCATGGATGGCGACCTCAACGAACTGATCGCGGGACTGGCCGCCGAACATCAGGCGGAACTGCTGGCGGCGCTCGCCGACGAGCCGGCGTGAGCAGCCTCGCGGCTGCGCTGCAAGCGGCGCGGCAGACAATCCCGATTGCCGAAGCGCGGCTGCTGTTGTGTCATCAACTGGGCTGTGCACCGGCCTGGCTGGAAGCGCATCGCGACGACCCACTCAGCGCAATGCAACGAGCGGCATTCGAGTCCCTGATTGCGCGGCGTGCTGCCGGTGAGCCGGTCGCCTATCTCTGTGGCACAAGAGAGTTCTATGGCCGCGATTTCAGCGTATCGTCGGCGGTGTTGATTCCGCGCCCGGAGACCGAATTGCTGGTCGAGTTGGTACTGGTAAAGGCGAAAGATGCAGCGCGGATGCGCATCCTGGATCTGGGGACTGGCAGCGGTTGCATCGCGATCACCCTGGCACTGGAGCTTCCTCTGGCACAGGTAAGTGCAGCCGATGCTTCCGCTGCTGCGCTTGCCGTCGCCACTGAAAATGGCCGCCGCCTCGGCGCCCGCGTCAGGTTTGTGGCAAGCGACTGGTTCGCGGCATTTGGCACAGAGCAATTCGATGTGGTCGTCGCCAACCCGCCCTATGTGTCTGCCAACGACCCGCATTTGGCGCAGGGCGATCTGCGCCATGAGCCGATCACTGCATTGCAAAGTGGGGCGGACGGGCTGGCCGCGATCCGACAAATCCTTGCGCATGCCCCGGAACATTTGCGGCCGGGTGGCTGGCTGTTGCTTGAGCACGGCTACGATCAGGCATCATCCGTGGCCAGCCTGCTTGCCGCCGCAGGGCTTGAGGCGATCGAGCAACACCGTGATTTGGGAGGGGTCGTGCGCGTTTCCGGCGGACGGAAACGCTTGACCGATGCAGTTCCTGACCGGTAAACTTAATCCCGATAAAATTACTCAACTATTTCCAAAGGACTATCCCAATGGACGTGCAAAAACATATTCATGAAACGGTGACCGGCAACCCCATCGTGCTGTACATGAAGGGAACGCCGCAGTTTCCGCAATGCGGTTTTTCTGCCAAGGTCATACAGATGCTCAAGGCCAGCGGCGTCACCAGTCTGGTAACGGTCAACATCCTCGAAGAGCCCGAAGTTCGCCAGGGCATCAAGGAATACGCCAACTGGCCGACGATTCCGCAGCTCTATGTCAACGGCGAGTTTGTCGGTGGTTGCGACATCCTGACCGAGATGTATGAGTCAGGGGAACTGGAAAAGGTGCTGGAGCCGGTGGTGAAGGCGGCGTGATTTTGTCGTCCTCGCGGATCGATGGAGACACCCGGACGGGTGCGCGGGGACCCAATTCCACCTTTCCGTTCGTGCTGAGCTTGTCGAAGCACATTCCAATCCGCATCGAATGACAACCTCCGCGCCGGGACTCGCCCCGGCAGGCGACCTACTTTCCTGACCGCGCAGGAAAGTAGGCAAAGGAACGCGCCCCGCCGCTCCGGCCCTAACGGGCTTCCCTCGCTACGAACTGCCCGACCGGCCGGCTTCTAAACTCGCCTTCGGCTCAGACAACGAAGCCGGACTTCCCCGTTCGGACAGTCCTCCGCTCGGCGGGTCCGAGGGGTTAGCCGTGCCGATTTCACCGATGTATGAATTGATCGACTAGAAACCATCTACCGCACAACGCTACGGCCCTCGAAGTGCGGGTTAGGTCGGGCCGCCTAATAGCGGCCTGGTGTGACGTTCCCATCTTGGATGCATAAATATATATTGCACACAATACCGAACGTATATCTGTTGACATGTGTTACATTGCATGTAAAATGGCGCTATGTGATAGGAGGCTGTGATGCAGAGTTTTTCTAAACGCGGATTAATGGAGTTCATTGAAACGTCCATTCAAAAAGGGCGGATCAATGCGAATACTGGTGCAGGAGTTCGTGCGGCATGCAAGAAGGTTCTTGAGCAGGTCGGCGCGGACGAGGACATTCGGCAGGTTGATGTGAAGGCGGCGGTCGTGCAATACAGTAACAGACACCCTGGGGAACTCTCGGCTGAGTCGCTGCGAGTTTACGAAAGCAGGGTGCGTGGCGTGATCGAGAGTTTTGAACAATTCGTCACGGATCCAACCGGGTACAAGCTCCCCGGTAAAGGTGCCTCGCAAAAGCCGCGTCGCGCGGAGACACACAAAGGTGGCGAGAACAAAACCATGGCAACTGAGGGAAGCAAGCCCGGGACGGACCACCACTCTGTTACACCACAGGTACCTATACGGGCCGCAACAACTGAAACGAGCCTTGCACTTCCGTTTCCACTACGGCCAACGTTCTTGGCGCAGGTAGTGATTCCGCGCGATCTGACGAAAGACGAAGCGAGGCGACTCGCCGTATTCATTGACTCGTTAGCGCACGACCCCTCTCCAGCGGAGGGATAGGTTTCGGGCTACCTAATGCTGGTCCATGGAACGACTGAAGAACTCCAAAATCTCCAGCCGGGTTAACCAGCGTCAGGGAAACGGTTCGTGTCCAAAGCGAGCCTCGCCCACCCATTATCGCATCGTGATCTCTCATCTGTGCAACCTAACGAAAAACGCTTTTCGTTGAACTAAACCGCTGCCACCGCGTAGCGGTTTAGTTCAACGTGTTTTCGACCATGTCAATGAATTAAAGTGGTCTGGCTCGAATTGATTTCAAGCAGCATACCTATCTGGAATAGCGATGTCCATTGGCACGGACTAATCCCCCCTCGGACCCGCTGAGTGGAGGACTATCCGACCGGGGAAGTCCGGCTTCGTTGTTTGAGCGAAGCGAGTTTAGAAGCCGGCCGGTCGGATAGTCCGGAGCGAGGGAAGCCCGATAGGGCCAGGGAGGTGGGCGCGTTTCTTTGGGTACTTTCTTCGTCGCGTGACAAGAAAGTAACTCGCCCGCCGGGGCGAGTCCCGGCGCGGAGGTAGTCATTCGATGCGGATTGTAATGTGCTTCGAGAAGCTCAGCACGAACGGAAAGGTGGAATTGGACCCCCGCGTGCGCGAGACGACAAACCTTTACCGCATCATCCCCGGCATCGCTCTAAAGCAATACCAGATTGTCGCGATGGATCAACTCTTCCTCGTCAACATACCCCAGCAACGCTTCAATCTCATTGCTGGCGTGACGCGCAATGCGGCGCGCTTCCGAACTTGAGTAGTTGATCAGGCCGCGCGCGACTTCCTTACCGTCCTGGGTTCTACAGCCGACCGCCGCACCGCGCTCGAATTCTCCTTGCACTGACACCACGCCGATCGGCAGCAGGCTGCGCCCGTCGCGCAGGGCGCGCAGGGCGCCGTCGTCAAGGGTCACGCTGCCGGCCAGTTGCAGATGATCGGCCAGCCATTGCTTGCGTGCAGCCAGCGGTGTTGCCGCGGCGTAGAGCAGGGTGCCGAGATTTTCTCCGCCGACGACACGCAACAAGGCATCCGTCTCATGGCCGCTGGCAATCAACGTATCGGCGCCGCTGCGCGCCGCACGTTGCGCCGCGCGTACCTTGGTGATCATGCCGCCACGACCGAGCGAACTGCCTGCGCCGCCAGCCATTGCTTCAAATTTCGTATCGTCCGCCTGGCCCTCGGAGATCAGCGTGGCATTCGGGTTTTTGCGCGGGTCGGCACTGTAAAGCCCCTTCTGGTCGGTGAGGATCACCAGCAGGTCGGCTTCGACAAGATTGGCGACCAGCGCGCCGAGGGTATCGTTGTCGCCGAATTTTATTTCGTCAGTGATCACCGTGTCGTTCTCGTTGATGATTGGTACCACGCCCAATTCGAGCAGCGTGATCAGCGTGGTACGGGCATTGAGATAGCGGGTGCGGTCGGCGAGGTCTTCGTGGGTGAGTAGAACCTGGGCGGTTTTCAAGCCATGACCCGAGAAGCAGCTTTCGTAGGCCTGGGCCAGCCCCATCTGGCCGACGGCCGCCGCGGCCTGGAGCTCATGCACGGCATGCGGGCGGGTGGTCCAGCCCAGTCGCTGCATACCCGCGGCGATGGCGCCCGAGGAGACCAGCAGGACTTCGCGCCCCTGCGCATGCAGGGCGGAAATCTGCCGTGCGCAATCGGCAATGAAAGCCTGTGCCAGGCCGGCACCGTTGTTCGTCACCAGGGCGCTGCCAACCTTGACTACCAGCCGCTTACTCGTCGATATCCTCTGTCGCATCGCGTGGCGCTTCCAGACGTGTTTTCTCAACATGCTCCATGATGGCGTAGGTTAACGCCGGACAGCCATCGCCGCTGATTGCCGATATTACGAAATGCTTTTCCACCGCGCCGTAGCCTGCCACCAATGCCGCAATACGCTCTTCGCGCTCTTCCTCGGGCACCAGATCGATCTTGTTGATCACCAGCCAGCGCGGTTTCTCGATCAGTGCGGCATCGTATTTGCGCAATTCTTCGAGGATGGCGCGTGCGTCGCGTACCGGGTCGGCAGCGGGGTCGAAGGGTGCCACATCCACCAGATGCAGCAGCAGCCGGGTACGTTGCAGGTGGCGCAGAAAGCGATGACCCAGCCCGGCGCCTTCCGCCGCGCCTTCGATCAATCCGGGAATGTCGGCAATGACAAAGCTTTTATTCTGGTCGACGCGCACCACGCCCAGATTGGGATGCAAGGTCGTAAACGGATAGTCGGCCACCTTGGGTTTCGCAGCGGATACCGCGCGGATGAAAGTCGACTTGCCGGCATTGGGCAAGCCGAGCAGGCCGACATCGGCCAGTACCCTGAGCTCAAGCTTGAACTCGAATCGTTGCCCTTCTTCGCCCGGCGTACATTGCCGCGGCGCGCGATTGACGCTGGACTTGAAGTGCAGATTGCCCAGTCCGCCTTTTCCACCATTGGCGATGACAACGCGGTTGCCGTCGGCATTGAGATCGGCGATGACTTCGCCGGTGACGAAATCGGATATCACGGTACCCACCGGCATGCGCAGTTCCAGATCGTCGCCGCCCTTGCCGTAGCAGTCAGCGCCGCGTCCGTTATCGCCGCTGCGAGCGCGGAAGATGCGGGTATAGCGAAAATCGATGAGGGTATTCAGATTGCGGTCGGCAACGGCCCAGATGCCGCCGCCGCGCCCGCCGTCACCGCCGTCAGGTCCGCCGCGCGGAATGTACTTTTCGCGACGAAACGAGGCCGCGCCATTGCCGCCGTTGCCGGCAATGACTTCGATTTTCGCTTCGTCAAAAAATTTCATCCCAAATTCCTCACCACAGAGACACAGAGGCACAGAGAAAGACAAAAATCAGGAGGTTGTCGATCCATTCACTCAACGGGCAATAAGCCAAAATACGGTAGGCACTTGCCTTTCCTCTGTGAACTCTGTGCCTCTGTGGTTCAACCGGGTTTTAGGTTGATGCTGAAGACCCAAAAGACAAAAGCCCTATCGCAGGGATAGGGCTTTTGGTCGGCCGCAAGGCTGGATTAAACGGCGGCGGGAACGATGTTGACCAGCTTGCGCTGCGCGGCGCCCTTGACCGTGAATTTCACCGTACCATTGACCTTGGCGAACAGCGTGTGGTCCTTGCCGATGCCGACATTGTCGCCGGGATGGAAGCGGGTGCCACGCTGACGCACGATGATGCTGCCGGCCGATACCAGCTGACCGCCGAAGCGTTTGACGCCCAGTCGTTTTGATTCCGAGTCGCGGCCGTTACGGGAACTGCCGCCTGCTTTTTTGTGTGCCATGGTTCAGTCTCCCGTTAGGCGGCAATGCCGCTGATCTCGAGTTCGGTGAAGTTTTGGCGATGGCCCTGGTCCTTTTGGTAATGCTTGCGCCGACGCATCTTGAAGATCGTGATCTTCTTGTGACGACCTTGCGCGATGACCTTGGCTGTGACCGTGGCGCCGGAAATAAGGGGCGTGCCGATTTTGACCGACTCGCCTTCGCCGACCATCAAAACCTGGTCGAGTGTAATTTCCGCGCCCACTTCTGCCGGTATCTGTTCTACCTTAATTTTTTCGCCGGCAGCGACGCGATACTGCTTGCCGCCGGTTTTTATGACCGCATACATGATGGACTCCATTGACTGGGTGTTGCGAAGAACCGCACATTATACGCAGACAAGCCATTCAAGTCAAAGCGGAAACTGCCCTTGTTGACGGGGTGGGCGGCGGCTCCTACCATCCTGCCTTTCTACGCCAACCCATCGTGCAACCCGACATCCTCTATCCCCTGCTCGCCGCCGACATGAAAGCCGTTGATGCGGTGATTCGCGCGCGACTTCACTCGGATGTGGCGCTGGTTCGCCAGGTTGCCGACTATATTGTCGGCAGCGGCGGCAAGCGCTTGCGTCCGGCGCTGCTGTTGCTGACGGCGGGCGCCGTGGGTTACCGCGGTGTGGAACATCACGCACTGGCGGCGGTGGTCGAGCTCATTCATACGGCGACACTGCTGCACGACGATGTCGTCGACGAATCGAATTTGCGGCGTGGTCGCGAGACGGCCAATGCCTTGTTCGGTAGCGCCGCCAGCGTTTTGGTCGGCGATTTTCTTTATTCGCGCGCTTTCCAGATGATGGTGGGGGTAGGCAATATGCGGGTGATGGAAGTGCTGGCCGAGGCGACCAATGTCATTGCCGAAGGCGAGGTGCTGCAGTTGATGAACTGCCACAATGCGGATATCCGGGTTGAAGAATATCTACAGGTCATCCGCTACAAAACGGCCAAGCTGTTTGAAGCGGCGACTCGCCTCGGCGGTATTGTGGGTGCAACCTCGCCTGAAATCGAAGATCGTCTGGCCCGCTACGGAATGCACCTTGGCACCGCATTTCAACTGATTGATGACATGCTTGACTACTCAGGTGACGAAAACGAGACCGGCAAGCATCTCGGTGACGATCTGGCGGAGGGGAAAGCCACCTTGCCGTTGATTTACGCCATGGCGCACAGCATGCCGCAGGATGCAGCGGTAGTGCGTCATGCGCTGGAAAACGGCGGGCGCGAAAAATTTCCATCAGTATTGAAGGTCATCCGATCCAGCGCCGCGCTCGAGGCGACGCACCGTCTCGCGGAACAAGAAGCCAATGCGGCAAAGGCCGCGATTGCCTCGCTGCCGACTTCGCAACATCAGGCTTGTCTGCTAGAATTGGCTGACTTTGCTGTTGCTCGCCGATACTGAAGACGAGCGATGGCGTCGGGATCATTCACCACCATATGAACCCGTTTCGGGGTGTAGCTCAGCCTGGTAGAGTACTGCGTTCGGGACGCAGGAGTCGGAGGTTCGAATCCTCTCACCCCGACCAATTCGAGATAACGACACGCCGGTACTCCATTCTCGGAGGCCGGCGTTTTGTTGTGGGTGACGCGTTGACTATCACCAGACCGAAACGATGTTGAAATGGCTCCTGCTTTTGCTGTTGGCGGTCATCATCTACCGCATGCTGAGACGCGGGAGGGTCTCAGGTCGACGGCGGCCTTCAGTGCGCCCACCTGAACAGATGCTGATCTGTGCTCAATGCGGTGTTCATCTGCCGGAGTCCGAGGCTTTGGTCACCGGCGGGCAGACTTTCTGTTGTGATCAGCATCGTGAATTATGGACTCAATCGAACTGAATCCGCTTTCCACATCGACAACGCGCGACACATCCGCACAGTCGTTGTGGGGCTCGCTGCGTTACTTCAATCTCTATCGCCTCACGGTCGCTTGCCTGTTCGCGTTTGCGAGTTTTTACGTGGGTCAGCCGGGTTTGTTCGGGGTTCAGAACCCAGGTCTGACACAGTGGGTCAGCATCGCTTATCTCGGCTCGGCACTGATTTTCCTGGCGCTGCCCTTCCACTGGCGTCCTTCCTTCAATGTGTTGTTGACGGTCGAGGTGGTGGCCGACGTTCTGGCGCTGACGTTGCTGATGTACGCGAATGGCGGAAACCGCAGCGGGATCGGCTATATGCTGCTGGTCGTCCTTGCCGGTGCCGGCTTGGTGGGGCAGGGACGTCTGGTGCTGTTTTATGCAGCGATGGCGACGGTGGCGGTACTGCTCGAACAGGGTTATCGCATGCTGTCGGAAGGGGCTGAACTGGTCGACTTCACGCACACCGGCATTATTTCCATTGGATTCTTCGCGACTGCGGCTTCGGCGCGACTGCTTGCCCAACGGGTGGTCGCCAACGAGGAATTGGCGCGCCAGCGCGGCATTGAATTGGCGGAGCAGTTCGGCATCAATCAGCGGGTGATCCGCGACATGCAGGATGGCGTGTTGGTGGTGGATGCCCTAGGTCGTGTGCGCCAGCACAATCCGCAGGCGGAGTTGTTGTGCGAGGTTTCTCCAGGTAGTGCGCCAGAGCTGAGCGATTTTTCCGCCGAATTGGCACGCGGCTATTCCTCATGGCGACAGGCTGGGGTTGAAACGCTGGAGATCGTACGATTGCCGCGCAGCAACCGCTTGCTGCGGATGCGCTTTCTGCCGCCGGTGGGCGAGGGTGACAATGCCCTGATCTACCTGGAGGACATGGAACGCATTCAGGCCCAGGCGCGCCAGATCAAGCTGGCGGCGCTGGGGCGGCTGACCGCCAATATGGCGCACGAGATACGCAACCCGCTGGCGTCGATCAGCCATGCTTCCGAATTGCTGGTTGAAGAGCGCGATGACAACACGCAGAAGCGGCTGGTGCGCATCATCGGTGACAACACCGGGCGGCTCAATCGATTGGTGACCGACGTACTGGAGCTGGGAGGACGCGACAAGGCCGAGCCTGAACGGATATCCCTGTCTCGCTTTTTGGACGGCTTCGTCGAAGAAATGAGCCTGATCGAGCCGAGTGCACGCCAGACCATCACATTGGTTACACATGGTGGCAACGCGATCATGTTTGATCGCGGCCACTTGAATCGCGTGCTCATAAATTTGGTGGGCAACGCCTTGCGCTACTGCCATGGCAATTCCGGTAGCATCCGTATCGAGGTGCGCGAGTCGAGATCCGGCTCACGCGTTGAACTGCATGTCATCGATGATGGCCCTGCCATCGGGCCGGAGGAACGCAGTCATATGTTCGAGCCCTTTTTTACTACGCGCAGTTCGGGTACCGGGCTCGGGCTCTATATCGCTCGGGAGCTGTGCGAGGCGAATGACGCCGTGATCGATTTGCTCGACACAGATGACGGCACCCATTTCCGCATCATCGGGAAAGGCAGCCCGTGACAGTGACCGAACGCAAACCACGTTCCGAGCAGCGGCGCATCCTGATCGTCGACGACGAGGCCGATATACGCGAGTTGCTTGATCTGACCATGGCCCGCATGGGCCTGGCCGCCGATTGCGTGGCGACCTTGGCCGAGGCGCGCCAACTCCTTGGTGAACACGACTATCAACTTTGCCTCACCGACATGCGGCTGCCGGACGGTGAGGGGTTGCAACTGGTGCGGTATATCGCCGAAACCTGCCAGGATCTGCCGGTCGCTGTGATTACCGCGCATGGCAGTATGGAGAATGCAGTATCGGCGCTCAAGGCCGGCGCCTTTGATTACCTGTCCAAGCCGGTGTCACTGGAACAACTGCGCGCTCTGGTCAAGAGTGCGCTGGAGTTGCCTCCCGCCAGCGAACGCAAGGCCAACAGTGCCTCGCTGTCGCTGCTGGGCGAGTCACAGGCGATGCGCGAGGTGCGCGCCTTGATCGAACGTGTCGCGCGTAGTCAGGCGCCGGTGCATGCCACCGGCGAATCGGGCAGTGGCAAGGAGCTGGCGGCCAAGCTCATTCATCATCTTGGCGCTCGCAGCGCAGGCCCGTTTGTGCCGGTCAATTGCGGCGCGATCCCGGAAAACCTGATGGAGAGTGAGTTTTTTGGCTACCGCAAAGGGGCGTTCACGGGCGCTGAGGGCGACCGGGAAGGCTTCTTTCAGGCTGCGAACGGTGGCACCCTGTTCCTCGATGAAGTGGCCGACCTGCCGTTGATCATGCAGGTCAAACTGCTGCGCGCCATTCAGGAAAAGCGCGTGCGCAAGGTCGGCAGCCCGGGCGAGGATGCGGTAGACGTGCGCATCATCAGCGCTACTCACCAGAACCTCAAGGAGCTCGTGGCGCAAGGCAAGTTTCGCCAGGATCTGTTCTATCGGCTGAACGTGCTGGAGTTGCGCATGCCGTCGTTGCGTGAGTGTCGGGAAGACATTCCGTTGCTGGCGCAGCGCATCATCGGACAACTGGCGCAAAGCGCAGGTGTCGGCGCGCCGAATCTGACCCCGGCGGCGCAGCGTGCTCTGGGCGAATACCCCTTCCCCGGCAATGTGCGCGAACTGGAAAATATCATCGAACGCGCCATGGCTCTGCTCAGCGGTAACACGATCAATGTTACCGATCTCAATTTGACGCCGGCGGTTCCCGCGACATCAAAACAACTGCCGCTACAAGACTATCTGGATCAGACCGAAAAACAGGCCATTCTCGAGGCCTTGAGCAAGACGCGCAACAATCGCACCGCCGCGGCCAAGCTGCTGGGCGTCACTTTCCGTTCGCTGCGCTACCGCATGGAGCGCCTCGGACTGAACGAATGAGCGCAGCCGACCCGACCTGGGCGGTGGCCGCCGATGGCTGGCTGGATGGCGCCAGACTGACGTCTTCACCCAATCACGATGCGCGTCCGGCCGGCACGGTGATCAGCCTGCTGGTGATCCACGCCATCAGCTTGCCGCCGGGTGAGTTTGGCGGACCGGGGGTCGAGCAACTATTTACCAACCGTCTCGACCCTGCGCAACATCCCTACTACCGCGAGATCGAGGGCCTGCGGGTGTCGGCCCATTTTTTCATTCGACGGTCCGGCGAATTGATCCAGTTCGTTTCCTGCGATCGGCGCGCCTGGCATGCGGGGGCATCGATGTGGTGCGGGCGCGAGCGTTGCAATGACTTTTCGTTAGGCGTCGAATTGGAAGGTTGCGATGAGGTTCCCTTCGAGCGCGCGCAGTACGAAACGCTCATGCGTCTGATTGCTGCTTTGCGGCATCACTATCCGATCCAGGACATCGTCGGCCACAGCGATATTGCTCCGGGCCGCAAGACAGATCCCGGGCCGCATTTCGATTGGTCTCGCGTCATTCGCTAGAACGAAGTGGCCATCGTTTCGCCGCGCCTGCGCCGATAAATTTTTCGCAGGCAGTCCAGAAAATACTTGCAAGCCAAAAACCGACCTACTAGAATTAGTGCCAACAGGTTGGTAACCCACTACATCTAGTGGGTAGCAATGTCACCGGAGATAATCGATGCAAGTTGCAACTGAGAATGCCCTGAACCCGCCTTCATCCCGCGATTTTCCTTCCGAGCCTTTCCTCGCTTCTTCGCAGAATCATCCCGAATTCAAAATCATCCGCCGCAATGGCGCCGTCGTCGGTTTCGAGCCGGCGAAGATTTCGATCGCCATGACCAAGGCGTTTCTTGCCATCAGCGGCGGGCAAGGAGCGGTCTCGGCACGCATCCGCGATCTGGTGACCCAGCTTACGCAGGCAGTGGTCGATGCGCTGATGCGCCGGCAACCGCACGGCGGCACCGTCCATATTGAAGACATTCAGGATCAGGTCGAGCTGGCGCTGATGCGTTCCGGCGAACATGACGTGGCGCGCGCCTACGTGCTCTACCGGGAGAAACGCAATCAGGAACGCGCACAGCAAAAGAAATCGGTGGCCACCGAATCCGAATTGCATGTCGTCGATGGCGAACTGCGGATGCCTCTGGATCGGACGGCGCTGCTTGGAACGATTCAAGCCGCCTGCGAAGGCCTGGGTGACGCAGTCGAACCCGCTGTGATATTTGATGCCACGCTGAAAAATCTGTATGACGGCGTCCCGGTGGAAGAGATCCGCAAGTCTGCGATCCTCGCGGCACGCACCTTGATTGAAAAGGATCCGGCGTACAGCTATGTCACCGCGCGCCTGCTATTGCACACGATACGCCGCGAGGTGTTGGGCGAGGAAGTCGGCCAGGCGGCCATGGCGGATCGCTACGGCAGCTACTTTGCCGACTATGTCCGACTCGGCATCAAGGCCGAATTGCTGGATCCCCGCCTGGCGCAGTTCGATCTGAAACGCCTTGGTCAGGCACTGGAATCGCAACGTGACCTGAAGTTCGGTTATCTCGGACTGCAAACCCTCTACGACCGCTACTTCATCCATGTCGACGAGCGCCGCATCGAACTGCCGCAGGCTTTCTTCATGCGGGTGGCGATGGGACTGTCGATCAACGAGATTGAAAGAGAGGTGAGGGCCATCGAGTTTTACGAAGTGCTGTCCAACTTCGATTTCATGAGTTCGACCCCGACGCTGTTCAACGCCGGCACGCTCCATCCTCAGCTTTCGTCCTGCTATCTCACCACCGTCGACGACGATCTGGACGGCATTTTTCAGGCGGTCAAGGAAAACGCGCTGTTGCAAAAGTATGCCGGCGGGCTCGGCAACGACTGGACGCCGGTGCGCTCCATGGGGGCGCACATCAAGGGCACCAATGGTAAGAGCCAGGGCGTGATTCCTTTCCTCAAGGTGGTCAATGACACCGCGGTGGCGGTCAATCAGGGTGGCAAACGCAAGGGCGCGGTCTGCGCCTATCTGGAAACCTGGCATCTGGACATCGAGGAGTTTCTGGATTTGCGCAAGAACACCGGCGATGACCGTCGCCGCACCCACGACATGAACACCGCCAACTGGATTCCCGATTTGTTCATGAAGCGCGTCATGGAAGGAGGCGACTGGACCTTGTTCTCGCCGTCCAACGTGCCGGATTTGCACGATAAATTTGGCGCTGATTTCGAGCGCGCCTATATCGCCT
>JAYUGL010000087.1:0-6295 GCA_043738385.1 Sterolibacteriaceae bacterium | reverse complement strand
GACCTCGCCGCCGTTCGCACCCGTGCCGAGCCCCAGGCGGACGGCACTTACAAGGTTTTTGGCACCAAGATATTCATCACCTACGGCGAACACGATATGGCCGAGAACATCGTGCACCTGGTGCTGGCCCGTGTCGCAGGCGCGCCCGACGGCGTCAAGGGAATTTCTTTATTCGTTGTACCCAAGTTTCTGGTCAACGATGATGGTTCTTTGGGTGCCCGCAACGATGCCTGGTGTGTCTCGATAGAGCACAAGCTGGGCATCAAGGCTTCACCCACGGCGGTACTGCAATTTGGCGATCACGGTGGCGCTGAAGGTTATCTGGTTGGCGAAGAAAATCGCGGCCTCGAATACATGTTCATCATGATGAATGCGGCGCGTTTCGCGGTCGGTGTCGAGGGCATCGGCCTGTCCGAGCGCGCCTACCAGCGCGCGCGCGACTACGCCAGGGATCGGGTGCAGGGCGCCGAGCTGGGCATCAAGGGCGGCGGCAAGGTAGCGATCATTCGCCATCCGGATGTGCGGCGCATGCTGCTGCTGATGAAGTCGCAGACCGAAGCCATGCGCGCTGTGGCCTGCGTCGTCGGTGCCGCGACCGATGCGGCGCGTTGCCATCCGGATGAAGCGACGCGCAAGGAAAATCAGGCCTTCGTCGACCTGATGATTCCCATCGTCAAGGGTTGGAGCACCGAGAACGCCATCGACATCGCCTCGCTCGGCGTGCAGATCCACGGCGGCATGGGCTTCATCGAAGAGACCGGCGCCGCGCAATATCTGCGCGATGCCCGCATCACCGCCATCTACGAAGGCACGACGGGCATTCAAGCAAATGATTTGATCGGGCGCAAGATCGCGCGCGAAGGCGGGCAGACCATCAAGGGGTTGATCGCCACCATGCGCAAGGTCGAAGCTGAACTTGGCAAACAGAGCGACGCCGAACTGACCGCGATCCGCAAATCCTTCGCCGCCGGCCTCAATGCGCTGGAAGAGTCGGTGAACTACATCGTCGCCACTTACGCCGGCCAGGTGCAATTGGCGTCGGTCGGCGCCGTGCCTTTCCTCAAGCTGTTCGGCGTGGTCGCCGGCGGCTGGCAAATGGCGCGCGCGGCGCTGGCGTCGAAGCGGCATCTCGATGCGGGCACCAGCGAGGCGGCGTTCTACAAGACCAAGATCACCACCGCGCGTTTCTACGCCGACCATGTGCTGTCGCAGGCGATCAGCCTGTCGTATGCCGTGGTCAATGGCGCCGAGGCCACGACTGCGATTTCCGACGAACAGTTTTAAAAAGCTGTTCACCACAGAGGACGCGGAGGACACAGAGGAAAACCAAATCTCTAAAGCAAGAAATCGACTTACCCATTAATCTCTTGGTTTATCGCTTTGCGGTTTCCTCTGCGTACTCTGTGTCCTCTGTGGTGAGAATTAGGTTTTCGACTTTATGCCCGACAATTACCCGCAACGCATCGTCTGCCTGACCGAAGAACCGACCGAGGTTTTGTACTCGCTCGGTGAAGATCATCGCATCGTCGGCATCTCCGGCTTCACCGTGCGGCCGCCCAGGGCGCGCAAGGAGAAGCCGAAGGTGTCGGCCTTCATCAGCGCCAAGATCGGCGAGATCATGGCGCTGGAGCCGGATCTGGTCATCGGCTTTTCCGACATTCAGGCCGACATCGCCCAGGCGCTGATCAAGCGCGGCGTCGAGGTGTGGATCAGCAACCATCGCTCGGTCGACCATATCCTCGCCTACGTGCGCCGCCTCGGCGCGATGGTCGGCGCATGGGAAAAGGCCGAACGCTTCGCGCAACAACTCGAAGCGCATGTCGAGTCGGTGCGCCAGTCGGCCGCCAAACTGCCGCGCCGGCCCAAGGTGTATTTCGAAGAGTGGGACGATCCGCAGATCAGCGGCATACGCTGGGTCAGCGAACTGGTCGGCATTGCCGGCGGCGACGACATCTATCCCGAACGTGCGCTGTGCTCGCTGGCGAAAGATCGCATCCTCGCCGACGGCAACGAAGTAATCACGCGTGCCCCCGACATCATCATCGGCTCCTGGTGCGGCAAAAAATTTCGTCCCGAAAAAGTCGCCGCGCGACCCGGGTGGGACAAGATTCCGGCGGTGCGCGACCAACAATTGTTTGAAGTCAAGTCACCGCTGATCCTGCAGCCCGGCCCGGCGGCATTGACCGACGGGCTGGACGCGCTTCACGCCATTATCGCCAACTGGGCCAAGGCGCATGCTTGAAACCGGCGCGACAAAGTTAACCCGTCATTCCCGCGAAAGCGGGAATCCAGCGACGTTACGCTGTGAAAGATACTGGATCCCCGCTTTCGCGGGGACGACAATTATTACCGCATAAGGAATCCCCGCCATGTTCAACGCGCTTTATTCGACCCAGGAAAACAAGGTCATCCACACCGAACTCAAGCAGCTCGACGAATCGGCCCTGCCGGCCGGTGACGTCGACGTGCGCGTTGAGTACTCGACCATCAACTTCAAGGACGCGCTGGCCATCACCGGGCGCAGCCCGATCGCGCGCGTCTGGCCGATGGTGCCGGGCATTGATCTCGCTGGTGTGGTTGAATCGAGCCGTGATCCGGCATGGAAGCCCGGCGACCGCGTGGTCGTCACCGGCTGGGGCCTTGGCGAACAGCACTGGGGCGGCCTCACGCAAAAGGCGCGGCTGTCCTCCGGTTTTCTGTTGGCCTTGCCCGAGGGTTTTTCGACACGCGATTCGATGGTGATCGCGACCGCCGGGTTTACCTCTGCGCTGTGCGTCATGGCTTTGCAAAAGCACGGCATCAAGCCGGGCGATGGCGAGATACTGGTCACCGGCGCGGCCGGTGGCGTCGGTTCGATTGCGGTCGCGTTGCTTGCTGGTCTTGGCTACACGGTTGTCGCTTCGACCGGGCGTCCGCAGGAGGCCGACTACCTCAAGTTCCTCGGCGCTTCAAAAATCGTCGACCGTGCCGAGTTGTCTGCCGCCGGCAAAGCCTTGCAGGCCGAGCGCTGGATCGGCGTGGTCGATACGGTCGGCAGCCACACGCTGGCCAATGTGTGTGCGCAGACCCAATGGAATGGCGCCGTGGCCGCTTGTGGACTGGCGCAGGGCGCGGACTTTCCGTCGACGGTGATGCCCTTCATCCTGCGCGGCGTGACGCTCTATGGCATCAACAGCATCTTCGTGCCCAACGACATCCGCGCCAAGGCATGGCAACTGATCGCGCAGCATGTCGACCGCGCCAAGCTGGAACAGATGACCGTTGAAATTGGATTGTCGCAAGCGATCGCCTATGCACCCTCGGTGCTCGACGGCAAGGTACGTGGCCGCACGGTGGTTGACGTCAACCGCTGAAAAGCTGTTCACCACAGAGTACACGGAGGACGCAGAGGGAAACAAAACCTATGAAGCGGAAACTGAATCAACCAATAATTCGTTGATTTATCGTTTTTCGGTTTCCTCTGTGTACTCTGCGTCCTCTGTGGTGAAAGATTTTTACTTCTTCGACCGCTCCAGGAAAGTCGTCATGCGTTGCTTGGCATCCGCGCTGGCGATCAGCTTTTCCATCTTGTCGATTTCCATCTTGTAACCGTCGACCGCGGGATTGCCGAAGGCCTGCACGCAGGCCTTGGCGGCCTGCAACGCCATCACCGGCAGGGCGGAGATGCGGTCGGCCAGCGCCTTGGTGTTTTCTTCCAGCTCGGCGCGCGGGCAGGCGCACTGCACCATGCCCAGGCTCAGCGCCGTGGCGCCATCCACCGCTTCGGCGCCATAGATCAAGCGGCCGGCCAGGCCGCGTCCGCAGATGCGGGTCAGGCGTTGCGTGCCGCCGGCACCGGGAATCAGGCCGAGGCCGACTTCGGGCAGGCCGAGCTTGGCCTCGTGCGCCGCATAGCGCAGATCACAGGCCAGCGCCAGTTCGAAACCGCCGCCCAGCGCCGCGCCGTTCACTTCGGCGATCACCACTTGCGGCAGCGACTCGATGCGCTTGAACAGGCCCTGGAAGGGTTCCAGATAGGCGGTCATCTCGGCGCCCGGGTTGGGCTTGCCGGTCATGGCGCACATGTACGAAATATCGGCGCCGGCGACGAACACCTTGGTCGTGCTGCGGATCTGCAGCACGGTACAGCCGGCGTGCTGCGGCAGGGTATCCAGCGCGCCATGGATGGCAGCCAGCATCTCGGCATCCAGCGCATTGACGGGGGGGCGGGACAGGGTGAGTACAGCCACGTTGCCGCGGCGGGTGAGTTCGATCATGGGGTTCCTTCGGTGGGGCTTGAATAGGAGTTATTGAGTGTACTGTTTTTTTGGTGGGTCTGAAATTCCATTGATAATGGAATTTTTCTCATCAACATGGAATGTTGCATACAATCTGAGTCCAGTGGGCCAACTGTACTTTGGAGGCCCTGACTCCAAAACTTCAAGCTTGATATTTAGTGAGCTATCCCGAGGCCAATGGCGATGAAAACAATTTCGATTTTTAATAATAAGGGTGGGGTGGGAAAAACCACCCTTACCTTTCATTTGGCCCATGCTCTTTCAGAGATTGGAAAACGAGTTCTGATTATCGACCTCGACCCTCAATGTAATCTGACCATACTAAGTATGGATTCAGAGGAGTTGCACAAAATCTGGGAAGCGGAAGACAGTTTTATTGATGATTTTGAATCGGCGAGGAATGGGGTTCCATCTGCAACCTTCGACAAAATAGCAAACGCTACGCGGTCTATTCATTTCCTTCTCAAGCCAACAGAGGATGGCGTGTCAGATTTAACTGCCATTAGCGCCCCATATAAGTTAGCCAACAACTTAGATTTGATCCCTGGCCGACTAACGCTTCATAAGTACGAGGAGAAAATTGCAAATCGCTGGTCGGATGCCCTTCAAGGTGATCCATTGGCGATCCGGACGCTCACGAAAATTCGTGCATTGTCAATTCAGTATGCAGAGAAATTTGGCTATGACATAGTCGTGTTTGACACGTCACCAAGTCTTGGAACGTTGAACAAACTAATCATCTCGACTACTGATGGTTTTGTAATACCGTGTATGCCGGACATGTTTTCTCTATATGGAATTCGGAACATTGGTGATTCCTTGAAAAAATGGAAGAGTCAATTTGATGTCTTGTACGGTTTGCTAACCCCAGAAAAGAGAGCCCTATTCCCCAAAGATTTCGTGCACTTGTTTGGCTACACCATATACAACGCGAAAAAATACTCCGGTAAAAATAACACTTGGGACTTGGCTGTCGCGCATTACAACTATGCGGAACAAATCCCAAAAACTATTGAAAAGTATATTGATAAAACGATCTGGGACAAGTTGTCGCACGAAACCCTTCGGCAACCAATTGGGGGGACATCGGTTATGCACACTCATAATACTCTCCCCAATATGGCGCAGAAATATCACGTGCCTATATGGAAAGTTCCGGCTTCTCAATCACTTGAAACGGACGACATTTCCACGATCGCAGGGAATAGGACCACCTATGAAATGACGCGCTCGAAGTACGTTCAGTTTGCACAAGACTTGCTGTCGAGAATCGGGACGTAGTCTTATGGTTGAAACGAATGACATCTCGCCGCTTGTAGAAAAATACAAATCGGATTATCAAGATTTTGATCTCTTACGTCGGCACATTGTAGATTTTTTCAGCCTGCATCCAAAGGCCGCACCCTATGTTCATTCAGTTAAATCACGCTTAAAAGATCCGGAGCATTTGAAGGAAAAATTATTGCGAAAGTCGACTGCTCAAGATCCTATTACCGTCGAAAATCTCTACTCAAAAGTAACTGATTTTTCTGGTGTGAGGGTATTGCTTCTGCATCAAAGGCAGTTTGATGGGATAAAAGATGCGATTGATTGGCGAATTGGAAAAGGGGAGTGGATATTATTAGAGCCGCCGAAGGCTTACACTTGGGACCCAGAAGCTCAAAGTTATTTTGAGAGCCTTGGTCTGGAAACGCATAAGAAAGAAAGCTTCTATACAAGTGTTCACTACTTGGTCAAGCAATATGAAGAGTCATCTATATGTTGCGAAATTCAAATCCGGACGTTGTTTGAAGAAATATGGGGCGAGGTTGATCACACGATCAATTATCCAGAAAAAACTACAAATGAAGGATGCAGAGACCAGATTCTGGTTTTGGCAAAACTGATTGGTGCCGGAAGTCGGCTTGTTGATTCCATTTTTAGGGAGTGTTGACAATCAAAATCACGCGAGCCAAATGACGGCAGCGGCGAGGGCGACAAAGGAAGCGAAGCGTTCCGCGAGTTTGTCATAGCGCGTA
>JAYUGL010000086.1:0-6296 GCA_043738385.1 Sterolibacteriaceae bacterium | reverse complement strand
CGCGCTATGACAAACTCGCGGAACGCTTCGCTTCCTTTGTCGCCCTCGCCGCTGCCGTCATTTGGCTCGCGTGATTTTGATTGTCAACACTCCCTAGGAAATCATCAGCGTCGTTTAACCCCATAGAAAGACAAGGAAAACTCACCCCATGAACGCCCCGACACAACAAAACCCCGAAATCGGCAAAACAGTGCTCGCCGGCAGTATCCGTACCAACCTGCATGATGTGGGTAGCGGCAGCCCCGTGCTGCTGATTCATGGCTCCGGACCCGGCGTATCCGCGTGGGCCAACTGGAGACTCTCCTTCCCGATTCTGTCGCAAAAGTTTCGCGTCATCGCGCCGGACATCGTCGGCTTCGGCTTCACCGAGCGCCCCGCAGGTATCAGCTATACCCTGGACAACTGGGTCAAGCACGCCATCTCGCTGCTCGACGCTCTGGGACTGGACAAAGTCGATCTGGTCGGCAACTCCTTCGGCGGTGCCCTGTCGCTGGCCCTGGCCGTGCGACATCCCGACCGGGTGAAACGCCTGGTGCTGATGGGCAGCGCCGGGACATCGTTCAAGCTGACCCCGGCCCTGGATGAAGCCTGGGGCTACCAACCCTCGATCGAAAACATGCGCCGGCTGCTCGACAGCTTCGCCTATGACCGCTCGCTGGTCACCGACGAACTGGCCAAGCTGCGTTATGAAGCGGCCATGCGCCCCGGCGTGCAGGAAGCCTACGCGGCCATGTTCCCGGCACCACGCCAACGCTGGATTGAATCGCTGGCCAGTCCGGAGGACAAAGTACGGGCGCTGCCCCACGAGACCTTGATCATTCACGGCCGCGAGGACGGGGTGCTGCCTCTGAGCAGTTCGCTGAAGTTGCACGAGATGATCTCCCGTTCCCAGCTCCACGTATTTGGCCGCTGCGGTCACTGGACGCAGATCGAACACGCCGGCCGGTTCAACCGGCTTGTTCTGGACTTTCTCTCCGAAGGAATCTAGCTAGACAAGGAGTCATTCCATGCGTTTGCAAAACCAGGTCGCATTGGTCACTGGTGGCGGGTCGGGCATCGGCCTCGCCGTGGTCGACCGCTACATCCGCGAAGGCGCCCGCGTCGGCGTACTCGCTAACAATCCAGAGCACGAGAAATCCCTGCGCGATCAGTTCGGCGACACAGTCTGTGTCACCCTCGGCGACGTGCGCTCACCGGACGACAACGAAAGAGCGGTGGCAGCCACCGTAGCGAAGTTCGGCAAGCTCGACGTCTTTGTCGGCAACGCGGGTATCTGGGACTACATGGTGCCGCTGGAACAGATGCAGAGTGATCGCATTCCGGACATCTTCGACGAGGTGTTCGGCGTCAACGTCAAAGGCTATCTGCTCGGCGCCAGGGCCAGTATCGGCGAACTCAAGAAGACCGGCGGCTGCATGATCTTCACCGCCTCGACCTCGAGTTTCTTCACTGGCGGCGGCGGACCGATCTACATCGCCTCCAAGCACGCCGTGATTGGCCTGGTCAAGTCCCTCGCCTATGAGTTTGCACCCGAAGTGCGGGTGAACGCCGTCGCTCCCGGCGGTACGCTGACACCCCTGGGCGGCAGCAAGGCCGCCGGCCAAGGTGATGCCCGGTTGTGGGACATGCCCGGTCTCGATGCCCTGATCAGCGGCATGACTCCGCTGGGCTTCGTTGCCAAACCGGAGCAGCACGCAGGCCTTTGGGTCACCCTGGCATCGCGGGAAGACTCGTCCTATGTCACCGGAACCATTGTCCTCAGCGACGGCGGCATCGGCATCGGCAAAAAGCCAGCGGCCTGAGCAGCAATCCGATTGATGCAACCCCCTGATGCGGGAATACACCCATCTCAACGAGATGGGTGTATTCCATAACAGGGTGCGGGGTCAGACGATCGGCGTGGCCGCGCAATTGGGCTGGCCTAGGACCAACCACCCGCAAGGCGAAAGTCAATCCGGCCCCGGGGAAAATTTTCCCCATTAGTTGAACAGTACAGGTATCACTTAATAATTAAATTTAGACTGACTACTATTGTCATTTATACAGTATAAAACTGGTGACGATAACGTGAAATCTAGCAAAGAAATACTCAAACAAACAGGTATTTCTAGAGCAACACTAAATAATTACATTAACTATGGGTTACTGTCTAAACCAAAGATCTTCAATCCTGGTGAGGCGGGGGGCCCGCGTCAGCTTGGCTATTTCCCTGACGACGCAATTGAGCGCGTGCAGCGCATTCAGCAACTGCGGCAGGAGGGGATAAACATGGACGAGATCGTTTCCAGGATGGCTGGCGATTCAAGTGGTGCGGTTTCTACTTTGACGCCTGTCCATAACATTCCCACACCAAGGTTGATGAATACGCTTGCCGAATCCGGGCTGCACGTGACCTTGGAAGATATTCCCCATCCAGCCTACATGATCAACCAAAGTTTCGAGGTGATCTGGCTGAATGCAGAAGCAAAGCGCCAGTTTTTTGCCGACACCTGCGCCCTGCCCTCCACCGGCAAAGAGCGCAATCTTTTCAGCCTGCTGGCGGCCAATGGCGGATTGAGCAACTGGAGCGAGATGATCGATTTCCATCTGGGTCTGGCCAAGGGACGGTTATCGCTTGATGCCTTTGGCAATCGATGTCGGAGCCTTTCGAACCAGGACTCGGCTTGGCTCCAGCAGCGCTATGCGGAAGTCGAGGCAATTACAGCACGGCCGATTGCTGAAACCCTGCTGGCCGTGCCCAGAGCTTCGGAAGCGAACAAAACGGCCTATGCGTCTTTCTTCCGTGAGGGAATTCTTGTCGCCTACACGCCGGCAGCCAAGGACTCAGAATCGCTGATCGATCTGTTTCCCCATCGCGACGAGGTCATACGCACCCGTCGTCGCCGCCGTCTGCCGGCGCTTACCCAATTGGCGGTACTCGTGACCGATTTGCAAAGCTCAGTCAAAATATGCGCGGAGTTGCCGCCGGAGGAGTATTTCGAACTCATCAATGAAATGTGGGCGTTGATGGAAACCGTTTTTCGCAAATATCACGGCACCTATGGCAAGCATGTCGCCGACGGTATGGTGTATTACTTCTTTCCACAGCCCGACAGCGACTATCTGATGAATGCCCTCGCCTGCGCAGTAGAAATCAGGCGCGAGATGCAGAAGTTGAGCAAGGCGTGGCAGTTGAAGAAAAACTGGCTCAACGAGCTCTATCTCAACACGGGAATTGCCGAAGGCCAGGAGTGGCTCGGAACCTTTCAGTCATCGACCAGCGTCGAATTCGTTGTGCTCGGCGACTCGATCAATCAGGCCGCCCGCATTTCCGACTTCGCCCGTCACGGCGCGATCTGGGCCACCAAAAGCCTGATTGGCAAGCTGCCGACACAGGATCGCGCCAGACTGCGCTACGGCGTAAGGCGACAAGGCTTGGATGGCCAGCAATTATTCGTCGCATCAACTTTTTCGATGGTCTCGTCACTGCTTGAGCATAACGGCCCCAAGAGCGAGAAGCTGCGCGATATTGCGACTTTGCCGATTACAGAAATCGTTGAAGTCAATGATCACCAGTTTTAACAAAAAATTAACCACGCCACGGAAATACCGCATCGGGAGAAAAATGTCGGGCAGAATATTGGTGATTCGTCGTTCTTCAACCCGCACCTTTCCAAGATGACCGGCTCATGATATTCCAGACAATAAAAGTGCTCTTGGATGGCGCCGTTGCAACCATCGAACTCAACCGGCCAGACAAGGCGAATGCCATCGATCTGACGATGTGGCAGGAGTTTCGCGAAGCCATGCGCTGGCTGGATGAAACACCTGCGGCCCGGGTCGGCATCATCTCGGGGGCCGGCAAGCACTTCACGGCGGGCATCGATCTCGCGCTGCTGGCAAGTTTGCGCGACATGGCCAAAAATGATTGCGCCGGGCGCATGCGCGAAAAGCTGCGACGGATCATTCTCGATTTACAAGACACGCTGTCCTCCATCGAACAATGCCGCAAGCCGGTGATTGCTGCGATTCACGGTGCCTGTGTCGGCGGCGGGATCGACATGATCACGGCCTGTGATCTGCGCTTTTGCGCAACTGACGCCTACTTTTCAGTCAAGGAAATCGATGTCGGGCTCACTGCCGATCTTGGCACGCTGCAACGACTGCCAAGATTGATTGGTGAGGGCATGGCGCGGGAACTGGCCTACACCGGCCGGCGCATGACAGGGGCGGAAGCGCACGCGACACACCTCGTTAACCAGTGTTACCCAAGCCAGACAGAAATGATGACGGCCGTTCGAGATCTCGCCGACGTGATTGCAAGCAAATCGCCGCTGGCGATGCGAGGCACCAAGGAGATGATCAGCTATACCCGCGACCATTCGGTAGCCGATGGATTGAACTACGTCGCTACGTGGAACGCCGCGATGTTGTTTTCCAGCGATCTTGAAGAAGCCATGCTGTCAGCACGCGAAGGCCGACCACCGAAGTATCCTGATTAAGATAACGACTCATCGCATTAAATCTGTCTTATCGGTGCTGACGGGGCACCGTGCGATCTTCAGGTGACGGTCGCAGTGTCGAAGATGACAGGCAAATCGATCAGGCTCCGCGTAATACCGCCCAGAAATCCAGTTGAGGCGGTATCCGCCGTGAATCATCGCCGCCACTGGGATTCTCAATTTTGATCACGTCGACGCCGAGATCAGCAAGAATCATCGCCGCGAACGGGCCGGCGATCACCGATCCCAGTTCGAGTACGCGTACGCCTTGGTAAGTCTTTTGCACTGCCATGGGCGCCCTTTCAGCATGCCTGCACGTTCGAGCCTAGACAGCGCACGACCACTGTCAAACAACAGCTTGTCGAATGCCCGACCCCATCGCACTTTGAGAAAAATCAGGGCGCTGTGTCGCACGGTATCTTTATTACCGCCGAAAGTTGGCAAGCAATAGACCAATCGATGTACCGATGATGAGTTGTCGCCATTCCGGACACGCGTCGGATACGGAAGCGAAAATGAAAAAGGAGTCAGGCGATAACACACCTAACTCCTTAATTTAACTGGTGCGCCCGGAGAGATTCGAACTCCCTACCCCTTGGTTCGTAGCCAAGTACTCTATCCAGATGAGCTACGGGCGCAGTGCGGGCCGAATTATACACAAACTATCGCCGCGATGCCGCTGTTAGCGCACTCCGGAAGACCGTGCCCATCCCGGTAAACCGCATAACTTGCCTACTGGAACGAAAACCGATGTCGGCATCAGCCGACCCCACTGCTAAGATAGTGCCTTGACCTCTCACGACGCAGGGGACATTCTGTTAGTAATCATGATGGTGTACACGTGAGCATTGTAGAAAACAAAAAAGCTTTTCACGACTATTTCGTTGAAGAGCGATTCGAAGCCGGGTTGGTGTTGGAAGGCTGGGAGGTCAAGGCGATCCGGTCGGGCCGGGCCCAATTGAAAGAAGCTTATGTGATACTCAGAAACGGTGAGGTTTATCTCATTGGTGCCCATATCAGCCCACTGCCAACGGCCTCAACCCACATCACCCCGGACCCGGTGCGAACCCGCAAGCTGCTTTTGCATGGAACCGAGATCAGCAAGCTCATCGGTAAAGTGGAGCGCGCCGGTTACGCGCTGGTTCCCCTTGATTTTCACTACAGCAAAGGGCGAATCAAGCTGAACATCGGCTTGGCCCAAGGCAAGAAGCAATATGACAAGCGGGATACGGAAAAGCAGCGCGACTGGGTGCGGGAAAAAGCGAGGTTGATGCGCGACAAGCGCTAGGAATGTTTCGGGAAACGGCGATGGCCTTTGGGTTCGCGGGGATCCCGCACCGTAGCGCGGGATCCTGCCAGCGTTTTCTCCTCCTCAACGGCCCATCAGCAGCAAGAGCGTTGCTCTTGCTTTACCTCAAATTCATCAGTCTGTGGCCAAGGCAGCAGATGATTAATCTTGCGCTTAGCCTAAATACTGACGCGCAGTTTGACCATGCTCCGGTGATGCCACAAGTGAACTATAGGGGTATTAAATATGACGTTAATTCATACCAAGCCGCGTCTATCGGCTGGCACAAAACACCACAAGGCATTTGTGGCAGCAAACAAACAAGCCTTCGCTGAAGGGATTCACGGGCGATTTACGTATAATGATTTTACTTTTAACGATCAATAGCACGTAAGCACTGATACCCACAGGAAACTATTCCTGCTCATGCAGGGTCACAGTCATCGCATAGTCCATCCTCAAGGAGGCACCATGGAATACAACCAAGTCGTTACCCAGACCTCAGCCACCGATATTGATCAGCGCCA
>JAYUGL010000085.1:0-16445 GCA_043738385.1 Sterolibacteriaceae bacterium | reverse complement strand
TGCCAGACCACAAGACTGTCTCTGTTGCTGGGTGTTGCCACAAGTGTTTTATGTAATTAAGCGTAGCTTACACTGTCGCGCCCGCATTGGGGTCGTTCGGGTCTTCGTCCTTTTTTACACTGGTTTTGATCAGGTCTTCGCGCTTGATCCCTAGCCACATGGCGATGGCCGCAGCAACAAAAACCGACGAATATATGCCGAACAAAATGCCAATCGTTAGGGCCAACGCAAAATAAAACAGCGTCGGTCCGCCAAACAGCAGCATCGACAGCACCATGATCTGGGTGGAACCGTGAGTAATGATGGTTCGACTAATCGTGGAGGTGATGGCGTTGTCAATAATTTGCACGGTGTCCATCTTTCGGTAACGCCGAAAGTTCTCCCGAATTCGGTCGAAAATAACGACCGATTCGTTGACCGAGTAACCCAGCACGGCAAGTACCGCGGCCAGTACCGACAGGGAAAATTCCCACTGGAAAAACGCAAAAAAGCCCAGAATGATGATCACGTCGTGCAGATTGGCGATGATGGCCGAAATCGCGAAGCGCCACTCGAAGCGAATGGCGAGGTAGATCATGATGCCGATCACCACCAGCAACAGGGCCATGGCGCCGTCGGACGCCAGTTCCTTGCCCACCTGGGGGCCGACGAATTCAACGCGTTTCTTTTGCGGATCGCCACCCAGCGCCGTCAAGGTCGCCAGGACATGGTCGCCGACCTTGGCCGTATCGCTGTCCTTGTTCAGCGGCACGCGAATCAACACGTCGCGCGAAGTACCGAAGTTTTGCACCTGGGTGTCGAGGAACCCTTCCTGCGCCAGACGATTGCGGATCTTCTCAATATCGGGCGCTTCGGCGTAGCTCACTTCCATCAGCGTGCCGCCGGTGAACTCGATGCTGAAATGCAGTCCTTTGGTGGTGAGAAAGAACACCGCCAGGATGAAGGTGATCAACGAAATGATGTTGAACACCAGCGCATGGCGCATGAAGGGAATGTCTTTTCTAATACGGAAAAATTCCATTTAGAACCTCTTCAACACAGAGACACAGAGGCACAGAGAAAAACCAAAGACCAAAGAAAGGAGTGTTCCTGCATTTCTCTGCGCCTCTGTGTCTCTGTGGTTCATTTTGTTTTAAGTCCAGGTTTCCATACTTGGCCGATGGAAAGCGCGGCGAGCTTGCGACGTGAGCCGTAGATCAGATTTACCAGCGCGCGTGACATCACCACCGAACTGAAGATGGAAGTCAGAATGCCGAGGCAGTGGACGACCGCGAAACCGCGCACCGGGCCGGAGCCGAAGATCAGCAGCGAAACGCCGGCAATCAGGGTGGTGACGTTGGAATCGAGAATCGTCGCCCAGGCGCGCTCGTAGCCGGCGGCGATGGCGGCCTGCGGCGTGGAGCCGTTGCGCAGTTCCTCGCGGATGCGTTCGTTGATCAGCACATTGGAGTCGATGGCCATGCCCAGCGTAAGCGCCACGGCGGCGATACCGGGCAGGGTCAGCGTCGCCTGCAACATTGACAGCAGGGCCACCAGCAGCAACAGGTTGGACGCCAGTGCCAGCACCGAGACCAGGCCGAACAGCAGGTAGTAGAGCACCATGAAGGTGGCAATCGCGGTGAAGCCCCACAGCGTGGAGTGGAAACCCTTGCTGATGTTGTCGGCGCCGAGTGACGGGCCGATGGTGCGTTCCTCGATGATGTCCATTGGCGCGGCGAGCGAACCGGCGCGCAGCAACAGTGCGGTATCGCTGGCCTCTTGGGTGCTCATGCGGCCCGAGATCTGCACTCGGCCACCGCCGATTTCGCTGCGAATCACTGGGGCTGTCACCACTTCGCCTTTGCCCTTCTCGATCAGCAAAATGGCCATGCGCTTGCCGACGCTTTCGCGGGTGATGTCCTTGAATATGCGCGCACCAGCCGAATCGAGTGCAAGATGCACCGCCGGCTCGTGGGTCTGGCCGTCAAAGCCGGGTTGGGCGTCGGTCAGCCGGTCGCCGGTTAATACCACCTGCTTCTTGACCAGAAGACCTCGCCCGCCGCGCTCCACGTAATACTCGGTGCCCATCGGCGGTTGACCGGCTGCAGCTTGCCGCATCACTTCAGGGTTGGTGCTGCTTTCGTCGTCGACCATGCGGACTTCGAGCGTCGCGGTACGTCCGAGAATATCCTTGGCTTTCGCCGTGTCCTGCACGCCGGGCAATTGCACCACGATGCGGTCGGCGCCTTGCTGCTGGATGATGGGCTCCGCCACGCCGAGCTCATTGACGCGGTTGTGCAGGGTGTTGATGTTCTGCTTGAGTGCGAACTCCTGGATGGTCTTCTCGGCGGTCGGCTTGAACGCAGCGGTGAGTTTGAAGTCGGCGCCATCTTGTCCGTCGGTGAGTGCCAGATCCTGCTGCTGGTCGCTGATCAAGCTGCGCGCCTTGTCGCGCGTTTCAGCATCATGAAACTTGATGACAATGGTCTGGCTTTCACGGGAGATGCCGTTGTGGCGGATGTTCTTGTCGCGCAACTGCGAACGCAGGTCGGCGCTGATGGCATCGAGACGTTTGGTCAACGCGCCCTTCATATCCACCTGCAACAGAAAATGCACACCACCGCGCAGGTCCAGACCCAAATACATGGGCAGGGCATTGATAGAGGTCAGCCACTGCGGAGAATTGGAAACCAGGTTCAGCGCGACGCTGTAGGTGGCGTTAGTCGAATCAGGATTCAACGCGCGTTCGATGGCGTCCTTGGCCTTGAGCTGAATGTCGGTGTCGGCAAAGCGCACCCGAATGCTGTTGGCGTCAGTGAATACACCGGTATTGGCAATGCCCGCAGTCTTGAGCACATCCTCGACCTGCGCCAACAAAGTATTGTCGACCTTGATGGTGGCCTTGACGCTGGATACCTGCACCGCGGGAACTTCGCCATAAAAATTGGGAAGTGTGTAGAGCATGCCGATCATCAGGGCGATGAAGACAGCGGCATTCTTCCAGAGCGGGTATCGGTTCATGGGCTGGGTCAGTGAGGAGTGAGGAGAGAGGAGTGATGAGTCAGCACGAGCGAGGTTGTGGCGTCACTCCTCACTCCTGCCTCCTTGCTCCTCACAGCGTTTTTAACGTGCCCTTGGGCAGCAGCGTACCCACCGCACTTTTCTGGATGACGACATCGATCGGGCCATCCTTGCCCTCCGATACTGAAACCGTGATGTAGTTTTCTCCCACCTTGCTGATGCGGCCGGCCAATCCGCCCTGGGTGAGGACCTCGTCGCCTTTTTCCAGCGCGGAGAGTGTCTTTTGCAAGTCCTTGGCTTTCTTTTGTTGGGGCCGAATGATCATGAAGTACATCACGGCGATCATCAGCGGGAATATCCAGAACTGTTCAAAGAAGCCTTGTGGACTGGCTCCTGCGGCGGCTTGGGCGTAAGCATTCGAAATCAGCATGTGAGGCTCCGGAAATTCAAACGGCGCATTATACCGGCTCGGTGGCGCGGCCCCGATGGAACTCGGCGATATGTTCATTCAGCCGCCCGGCGCCGATGGCGTCGCGCAATTCGGCCATCAAAACCTGGTAGTAAAAGAGATTGTGGATGGTGTTGAGGCGCGCACCGAGAATCTCGCCGATGCGGTGCAGATGGTGCAGATAAGCCCGGGTGAAATGGCGGCAGGTGGTGCAGCCGCAGGTGTCATCCAGCGGACGCAGGTCGTCCTTGTAGCGCGCATTCTTGATCTTGACGTCGCCATGGCGGGTAAACAGCCAGCCGTTGCGGGCATTGCGCGTCGGCATCACGCAATCGAACATATCGATCCCGGCACTGACGGCCGCGACGATGTCCTCGGGCGTGCCGACGCCCATCAGGTAGCGCGGCTTGTCGGCGGGCAGGCGCGGCGCGGTATGGCTGAGGATGCGGGCGCAGTCTGCCTTCGGTTCGCCGACCGAGAGCCCGCCGATGGCGTAGCCGTCAAAGCCGATCGCGGTGAGGCCTGCCAGCGACTCGTCGCGCAAGCTTTTGTACATGCCGCCCTGGACGATGCCGAACAGCGCATTGGAATTGGCCAGCCGATCATGTTCGGCGCGGGAGCGTTGTGCCCAGCGCAGTGAGAGGCGCATCGAGTCGGCGGCTTCACCTTCGGTGGCGGGGTAAGGCGTGCATTCGTCGAAAATCATCACAATGTCGGAGTTCAGCACGTGCTGAATCTGCATGGAATCTTCCGGTCGCATGAACAACTTGTCACCGTTGATCGGCGATTGAAACTTCACGCCATCCTCGCTGATCTTGCGCAGCGCGCCCAGGCTGAACACCTGAAAGCCGCCCGAGTCGGTCAGGATCGGCCCGTCCCAACCCATGAAGCGGTGCAGGCCGCCATGGGCGCGAATGATGTCCAGCCCCGGCCGCAACCAAAGATGAAATGTATTGCCGAGCACAATCTGGGCGCCGATGTCGACCAGTTCGTCGGGTGACATGGCCTTGACCACGCCATAGGTGCCAACCGGCATGAACACCGGCGTTTCGACCGTGCCATGCGCCAGTCGCAGTCGGCCGCGGCGCGCGGCGCCGTCGCTGGAGAGAAGATCAAATTTCATGGCGGTGGATCAGCATGGCGTCGCCATAACTGAAGAATCGATAACCGGTTGCGATGGCGTGCCGATAGGCGGCGCGAATGTTTTCGGTGCCGCCGAAGGCCGAGACCAGCATCAGCAGCGTCGACTTCGGCAAGTGGAAATTGGTGATCAGCATATCGACGACATTGAACCTAAAACCGGGCGTGATGAACAAATCGGTGTCGCCGCTGCCGGCCACAAGCGCACCGTTGCGCGCGGCGGATTCCAGCGTGCGCAGGCTGGTGGTTCCCACTGCGACGACACGGCCGCCGCGTTGTAGAGTCGCGGCAATGGCGTCGACGGTGGCTTGCGGCAATGAATAGCGTTCGCTGTGCATGTGGTGCTCGGCCAGGTTTTGCACCCGCACCGGTTGGAAGGTGCCGGCGCCGACGTGCAGCGTGACGTGGGCGATGCCGATGCCGCGCGCTTGAAGTTGCGCCAGCAGGTTGTCATCGAAATGCAAGCCCGCGGTGGGCGCCGCCACGGAGCCGCTCTCGCGGGCGAAGACGGTCTGATAACGTGATTCGTCGGCGATGTCTGCGGCGCGCTCGATATAAGGCGGCAGCGGCAAGCGGCCATGACGTTCGATGAGTTCCAGTGCGTTGCCCGGAAAACGCAGCCGATAAAACTCTTCGTCACGGCCGAGTACTTCGATGCGCAGATTGTCCTCAAGAATCAGGAATGAACCCGGCCTGGGTGTCTTGCTGGCGCGTACCTGGGCGAGGGCTTCGGTGTCACTGATCAAACGTTCGATCAGTACCTCCACCTGGCCGCCACTTTCCTTGCGGCCCAGCAGTCGCGCATGGAGCACGCGACTGTCGTTCATGACCAGCAGATCACCCGGCGCCAGAAAATCGGAAAGTTCGCGGAAGCTTCGGTCATTTTGGCCGGCTCCACGCATCACCAACAGCCGGCTGGCGGTCCGCTCCGGCAGAGGCGCTTGGGCGATGTTTTCTGGTGGAAGGTGGTAGTCGAATTCGTCTAGCGTGAGCGTCATTGGTTGAAGCGAAGCCGCATTTCGCGGATAATGCGCCCTCTTTTCGCAGGGCGCGCCATTGTACGCGCCTGCGTTCAGGCCGGGATGGCGGAATTGGTAGACGCAGCGGACTCAAAATCCGCCGGTGGCGACACTGTGGGGGTTCGAGTCCCCCTCCCGGCACCAGCATTGACGCGGGTTTCCGCGATTTTACCTTCACCGAACGCAATCCGGTCTTCTACAATTCCGGGAGCGATTGCTACAAAAATCAGCGCAAGGGCTTGACCCTGTCGCCTTTTCGGTTCCATGTGTAGTGCTCCGTCATGGTTCGGGTCATCAGTTCAACCGTCCCGAATTCCGCATGGTTGCTTGGTTTTCTCTGGTTGCTATGTCGGGACCGCAGACGTAAAGAAGGAGGGGTGACATGGCGACGGATGATAACCGCCAGTCGCTAGGGTGTCCAACCAGCCGAGAGCACCGGTTGCTCCGCCTAGCAGGACTCTACTAATGTTTAGATAAATTAGTAGACTTTGTGCAATCCCCTGTCTATGCTAATTTCTACTAATTTAATTAAGGATTAGTAGAAAAATGAGAATTCCCAAAGCGCCTCCCGATCCTTTTGTAGGACTCCATGAACTCAATTCCGAGCAACTGAATCTGGTTTTTCGGAACGCATCGCCTTTGCCAGGGGGTCGTTATCTTCACTGGGATGAACTCCTGCTCAGAGCCCCCCCTGATGGACTGTCACATGAAACGTGGTGGGCCTCGGTTGTCTTTGGCCGTAATGCTCTGATGCAGGAATTACCTGTTGTGGATAAGGAGGGTGTCCCCTTCAAATTTGCAACGCCTAGCCCTGTGCTAATTGATTTGCACCACATTGACCGGGACGCGGCAGGGCAGATCAACATGCCAGCAGGGGAGCCGATTCAAGAAGACCCGAATCGCTACCTGATGAGCTCTCTTATCGAAGAGGCGATTACCTCCAGCCAACTTGAGGGCGCCTCAACGACACGCCAAGTGGCTGCCGAGATGCTACGTGCGGGGCGCAAGCCACGCGACCATAGCGAAGCCATGATCTTCAACAACTATCGGGCAATGGAGCATCTGCGCTCGTTGAAGAAGGAAGCCATTACCCCTGAGTTGATTCTCGATCTACATCGCATCCTGACGGAAGGCACGTTGGAAGACCTGCAGGATGCCGGTCGGCTACGCAAAACCGACGATGTGCGCGTGGTTGATGTTCGTGACCAGGCGGTGGTTCATCAGCCGCCAACACACACGGAATTACCCGAACGGCTGGCAAGACTGTGCGCGTTTGCAAATGCGGACGAGACTTCGTTGCCATTCGTGCATCCTGTGCTGCGCGCGATCTTGCTGCACTTCATGATTGGCTATGACCATCCCTTTGTGGATGGCAACGGCCGTACTGCTAGAGCCCTGTTTTACTGGTCACTGGCACGTAGCGGCTATTGGCTAATGGAGTACGCTTCGATCAGCCACATTTTGCGCAAAGGCCCGGCGAAATACATGCGGGCTTATCTCTTTACTGAGACGGACAGCAACGATACGACTTACTTTTTGCTGCACCAGCTTTCCACCATCAGACGCGCGATCATTGCGTTGCATGCGTATATGGCAAGGAAGGTTCGTGAGCAAAAGGAAACGGAGCGATTACTTTCGGCCTCTCCAAAACTTCGTACCCGATTCAATCACCGACAAATTGTGTTGCTGACGCATGCGCTTAAAAGCCACGGAGAGGGGTATCGAGTCGATGCTCATCAACGTTCGCACAATGTCGTCTACCAGACGGCGCGAAACGATTTGCTTGATCTCCATGCCCTCGGGCTTCTGGAGAAACAAAGGAAGGGGAATGCCTTTGTGTTCTTCGCTCCGGAAGACTTGCGCGACCGTCTTTCGGAACTGGCGAAATAAGGCCGATTTGCTTCTACAATCGTTTTGGACGCCGCGTAGTGGTCTGGGTTCGGGGATGGCAATCCGCAGCCGTTTGTAGAACGGTTTCTACGTAACCGCTTGATGCAGCGCCAATCCGGACAACCCTCAAAATCCGTCGGTGGCGACACTGTGGGGGTTCGAGTCCCCCTCCCAAACCAGAATTCCTTATTTATTTTGGTTGCCAGTCTTGATCAAGACTGGCCTGTTGCGGCAAGGTCATATCCTGAGACCGTCTTCAGGTACGCGCGCCACTTCCTGGAATTGATAGTCCTCCTGCACCAGGCTTGGCCTGCGTCCCGTCCAGCGCTTGAATGCCCGCGAGAAAGTGCTGGCATCTGAAAAACCCAGCATGGACGAAATGTCCTGAACGGTAACGTCGGTTCGGCGCAGGTGCTCACACGCAAGCTCTTCGCGAAGTCGGTCGAGTACCTCCTGAAATGTGGTGCCTTCCTCTTTCAAGCGGCGCAGCAATGTTCGGTCGGTCATGCACATGAGCTGGGCCGCTCCGCGCTTCGATACCGCGCCGCTCGCAAACTGTTTCAACAGACACTCGCGCACCTTCCTCGAGAATCGTCCGGACATTTGGGCCACCTGACTGATCGCCATGCTATCGAGCGAAGCGGCCAGCTGTTCATCCGCCGACAGGACAGGACGTGCCATATCGGCGGCATCAAAAACAATGCAGTCTTCTTTTTGATTGAACAGGACCGGGCACTTCAGAACCCTGGCGTACTCCTTTGAATCGCCAAGGCGTTCGTGCTTGAACCGGACTTCGGTCGGCACGATGTCTTCCCCCGCAATCCAGCCGCTAAAGCAGACGACGCTGGCCAGGACGGCATCGACGGTCTGGGCAATGGGCGGTTCGCCGTCGGTTTCGATGTTCACTTGAACGCGCAACCGGCCGGGTGCCTCGGTCAGGGCGACCGTCACCGAACTGGAGATCAGTTTTGCGTAGCGCGCGAAGCGGTGCAACGCATCGCCAAGGGTTGCGCTACAGCTCATTGCGTAGCCGACAACATGGAAAGTCGATGGTCGAATATAGCCGGCGACCTTCAATCCGAAGTAGGGATCCGCTGTCTCCGCCACGGCAGCACGCCACAACCTGCTGAGGACATCTTGCGAATAACGGTTGCTACCCTGATTCAGGCGCGCCGGATCCATCTCGATCTGACGGAAAATCCGCTCGTGCGGCACGCCTTCGGCATCAAGGGTGCGCGCTATCGCCAGCACCCATCCGGAAAGTCCTGATTTCATCTCTTCTCCTCCTGGCACGATTCCAATGCGTAATCCATGGAGCTTGTGGTCTACTATGTGGCAGGCATTTCGTGACACAGTTTGCCCGCAAATTTCTGAAACTGTCAAGCAAGGGGCGCCATCGATGCATCACTGATGCCGATGACAGGCTTGGGTTGTATCATTGCGGGCGTCGTTGCTGCCGTGGACTTGGCCTTTGGCCGAGGCCGGGGTTTCGAACGCAATTAATCAACCTGAATCTTTAGAGAAATATTCAAGGAAAAAATGGGAACACTTATTGTTAAAAACCGTGCCGGCGACCAGTTGTCAATAAAAGCGGAGGGTTCGCGGTCGCTGATGGAGATTATGCGTGAGGGCGGCGTAGAGGAAATTCTCGCGTTGTGCGGCGGCACCTGCTCCTGCGCCACTTGCCATGTGATCGTTGATCCTGAATTCGTCGACCGCCTTGAATCGATGAGCGTAAATGAGAATGAAATGCTCGATAGCTGCGAACATCGCACTCCGACGTCGCGGCTCTCCTGTCAGATACCCTACCGGGACGCGCTTGATGGCCTGCGTTTGACGATTGCGACTGACGAATGAGCAGTTCGGTCCTGTTTAATTGAAACAGATGGGGAGCGACCAGATGCAACATCGGGATGTGGTGATCGTGGGTGCGGGCCACGCTGGCGCGCAGGCAGCGGCCTTGCTGCGCCAGAACAAGTTTCAGGGTTCAATCGCCGTCATCGGCGAAGAAACCGAATTGCCTTACGAACGTCCGCCGTTGTCCAAGGAGTATTTGTCCGGAGCAAAGGAATTCGAACGGTTGCTACTTCGGTCAGCCGGTTTTTGGGCGGAGCACAACATTGAAATGTTGTTGGGGCAGCGCGTGGTTACCGTAGATGCCGATGCCCACCGGGTCACGACGGCGACCGGAGATGAGTTCGGTTATGGTTCGCTGATTTGGGCGACTGGCGGACCGCCGCGCAAACTCACCTGTGCCGGCAGTGAGCTGGCCGGCGTGCACTCGGTGCGCAATCGTGCCGATGTCGACCGGATGATCACCGAGCTCGATCAAACGCGTAACGTGGTGGTGATCGGCGGCGGATATATTGGTCTGGAGGCCGCTGCGGTGCTGACCAAGCTCGGCAAGTCGGTGACGGTTCTCGAGGTACAAGATCGCGTGCTGGCGCGCGTGGCGGGGGAAGCGTTGTCGCGCTTCTTCGAAACCGAACACCGCGCCCATGGCGTCGATGTTCGCCTCGGTGTTGCTGTGGATCATCTTGAGGGGCGCGATGGAAAAGTGACCGGCGTAAGTTTGGCCGATGGCACGGTCTTGCCTGCGGACATGGTTATTGTCGGCATTGGCATCATCCCAGCAGTAGGTCCATTACTCGATGCCGGACTCAAGGACGTCAATGGAGTCAATGTCGATGAGTTCTGCCGCACCAAACTGCCGGATGTTTTTTCCATTGGAGATTGTGCGGCGCATATCAACAAATATGCGACGACATCGGGACCGATCAGGCTGGAATCAGTGCAGAACGCCAACGATCAGGCGAGAGTCGTGGCCAAGTACATTGTTGGACAGCATGAGCCGTACGATGCGATTCCGTGGTTCTGGTCGGACCAGTACGACTTGAAGCTACAGACAGTCGGACTGTCAGGCGGCTACGACGATGTCGTGGTGCGCGGCGATCCGGCTGCGCGCAGCTTCTCGGTGGTGTATCTGAAGGAAGGTCGGATTCTGGCGCTGGATTGCCTGAACCTGGTGCGCGATTACGTGCAGGGCAAGGCGTTGATCAAGGCCAATCTGAAACCGGATCGGGCCGCGCTGGCTGACGCGGCGACGCCGCTCAAGTCGCTGATGCCGGTTGCAGCAGCGTAGATTTTCGTTTCCCGAATTAAAAACGAGGGTGCTGTTCTATCAGCACCCTCGCCGCAATTCACCAAGGTTTGCGGACCAGACCGCACATCTGATTTATCTGGCTGACGGATACTTCGGAATGTCGATCTGGTCGAACATGCCGCCATAGCCCAGCGCCAGCTGCATTTCCCAGTGCGCCATCGAGTAAGGATGGCCGACATCGAAAGCGCTGGCCTTGTCCAGTTCTGCCAGCGTTGAATCGTCCAGAGCAAGCTCCGTTGCCTCGAGGTTCTCCCGCATTTGATTTGCGGACGTTGCGCCAACGATGGGAGTGACCCCGCGCGACATCACCCATGCCAGCGCGACCTGCGACGACGGTACGCCAAGACGGTCGGCGACGGCATCCACCGCCACCGCGATCTCCCGATTGCGTTCGCTGAGCGGCTGCAACTGCAACGAATCCATTCGTGCGGGTCCAGAATGCTGCTTCTGCCGCGTGTATTTGCCGCTGAGAATACCGCCCGCCATCGGTGACCACGCAGTAACACCCATCCCGTAAGCCTCGGCCATGGGCAGATGTTCCCTTTCAATGGATCGTTGTACCAGGCTGTATTCGAGCTGCATGCAAACGACCGGAGAAAGTCCACGCAGTTCGTGGAAAGCCTGCGCGCGTGAAACGACCCAGGCCGGTACGTCCGACAAACCGATGTGCAGTATTTTGCCGGCCTTTACCGCATCGTCCAATGCGCGCTGGACCTCTTCGATCGGCGTTGTGAAGTCCCACCAGTGGACGGTATAGAGGTCGATATACTCAACGCCAAGGCGCTTGAGGCTGGCATCAAGCGACTGGGTCAAACTCTTGCGGTGCACCCCGGCCGCATTGGCATCGTTCTTCCCCGGTACTGCATTGGCGTACTTGGTGGCGATGACAAATCGCTCGCGATCCTTGGCCACGAATCGGCCAATGATCTTCTCGCTCTCACCACCGGTGTACATGTTCGCGGTGTCGATGAAGTTGCCGCCGGCTTCGGCATAGGCATCAAAAACCGCCTGCGACTCAGCCTCCGACCGGCTCCAGTCACCACCCGGCCCGAAAGTCATGGTACCCAGGCATACCTTTGAAACACGCAGCCCGCTGCGCCCCAGAATTGAATAGCGCATAGTCACTCCTGTAGGTTCGGGGAATTATTTGTTGTTGCGCCAGGCGTCGTTTGGCGGCGGGATGATGCCAAGCTGCCAGGCGAACTCGCGAAAGTTCCAGTGCGTGCGGCAGCGCACGATCTTGCCTTCCCGATACATTTGGGTAGTGGTGCCGCGCGTATAGGTGGTCTTGCCCTTGGCCGGAATGCCGAAGAAATCGCCATTGTGGGTGGCCTGCCAAACCCACTGCATGTAGCCCCATTCGTCGTAGTCGTAATCGGATCCGAGCAGGATGTTCTTCGACAGCCGGTTGAAGGTGAATTCGTCCCAACCCTCCGGCGGCGCGGTTTCCTTGCGGATCTCGGGGCGGGATTTGGCGGGAACGGCTCCTCCGTCATAGGTGATCATTTCGAACTTGTGCACGCCGAAGGGGGAATCGGGGCCGGAATTGTTGAACACCACGAAGGCCTTGTGGAGCTCTTCCTTGGTAACGATCGTCTGGGCAAACTCAACGTCCTCCCAGACGAACTTGTCGGCGTAATAGCCGAGCACCACATCAGCGCCTTTTTTAAAGAAGGCCGTCACCCAGTCCTGGGCCGCCTTGAAATCCTTGTGTCGTATGCCGCATGCCTTTTGTGCGGCCATTGCGCCGTTCCACGACAGCAGGGCAACGGCGCCGGCGGACAACGCCGTCTTCGAGACCGCGCCCAAAGCAGCACGGCGTGACAAATCGGTGGGTTGAACAGGTTCATTCATCGAAGGTCTCCTCAGGAATCTGTTTGTTCTAATCTGAGCGAAAATCGCTCGAGCCATTTTATATTACGCAAACCCGACAACCCCCACTGCATTAGATGCCAATGCTGAGCGGATCGTGACAATCGTTAGTCAGGCACATCCCAAGTTCCTCAATCAGTAGGAACATGTGCAGGAGCAATTGGTACACCGGATGCGCCGCTGTCATGTTGAACCATTGAGCTGAGCCATTCAGCGTTTTAGCGAGGTTAGCATCCAAAAGGAATTTTGATTCACCGTGTCCGTACGAATAACTGCGCGCCCAATAGGCTGGCCGCAGTCGACAAGGTTAAGGAAATAGAAAATTAGTGGAAGGAGAAATCATTTGCACGCAAATGATTTCAAATCATATTCGGTGCGCGCGAGGCCTCGGCACTTGCGCGTTCGCCATAAGTTGCGATGAACATGAAAGTGACGCGATGATTCAACTGGACAACTGTTTCAACCTTTTCGATTTTGAACAGGCGGCGCGTCAGCGCTTGCCTGGGCCGCTTTTTCACTACATCGATGGGGCGGCCGACGACGAGGTCACTAAGTCTGCCAATACGACGGCGTTTGATCGGTACACCCTGGTTCCACGCTATCTGCGGGATATCCGCAAAATGGACTTGCGCAGAAAAGTCTTTGGCTGCGAGCTTGAATGGCCCGTCCTCCTGTCGCCGACGGGAATGACCCGATTGTTCCATCCCGACGGCGAAAAGGCCGTGGCGGTGGAGGCCGCAAGATGCGGTGCGGCCTATTCGCTGTCCACCATGGCTACGACCAGCATTGAGGATGTCGCCGCAGCCAGCCAGGGACCCAAGATCTATCAATTGTATTTGCTCAACGATGATGCGCTCAACCTCGAAATGATCGATCGCTGCAAGGCCGCGAACTACGATGTCCTTTGTCTGTCCGTCGATACCGTGGTGGCCGGCAACCGCGAGCGCGATTTGCGCTGTGGTCTTACGGTTCCCCCGCGTCTCAATCGTCGAAATTTTTTTGGTTTCGCAATGCGACCGGGCTGGTGTTTCAGATACTTCGCCGGCGGTGGCGTCACCTTGCCGAACGTCCCGGCCGGTGAGGATGGCGGAAATCTGGGTACGTTGGCTGCCTATTTCGCCAGCAAGATGGAACAGAACATCACCTGGTCAAGAGTCGAACGCCTCATGGCGCACTGGGAAAAGCCGTTCGTCATTAAAGGTTTGCAATCCGTCGAGGACGCACGCGATGCAGCGGCGTGCGGAGTGACAGGTATCATCATTTCCAACCACGGTGGGCGCCAGCTCGATGGCGGCGCCGCAACCATAGATCTTGTCGCCAACGTGGTCGATGCCGTGGGTGATCGGCTCGAAGTCGTGCTGGATGGCGGCGTGCGCCGCGGCACGCATATCGTCAAGGCGCTGGCCATGGGCGCCAGGGCGTGCATGATCGGCCGTCCTTATCTGTATGGCTTGTCCGCCTTCGGGCAACCTGGCGTGCGGCGGGTGCTCAATCTGCTGCGCAAGGAAACCGAACGAACCATGGCGCTCCTCGGCTGCGCCAATCTGGATGAACTCGGCCGCCATCACATCACGGCTAGTGGTAAATTGCCTGACTTTCTTGCGCACCCGGCGACACCGCCAAACATTTCCCACCAACCACTCCAGAGGGCCAAATGACAAATCAAGCGTTTCACTTCGAACATTTTGTGGCGGGAAGTTTCGTACCCGGCGGCTCCCGTTCCATTGACGTGTTCAATCCGTCCAACGGGGCAAAAATTGGTTCCGTCACTGATGGCGATACAAAGCTCGTCAATGAGGCTGTCGCTGCGGCGCGCGCGGCTCAGGATGCATGGGCGGCCAAACCGGCCAATGAGCGGGGGCAGTATTTGCATCGCATGGCGCAGCGCGTGCGCGAGAATATGCCGCATCTAGCGCGGGTGATTGCGCTGGAGCAGGGCAAGGCGCTGCCACTCGCCGAGATGGAGGTTTACTTCACCTCTGAATATCTCGACTATTCGGCGGAATGGGCCAGACGCATCGAAGGCGAAATCATCACCAGTGATCGTCCGCGCGAAAACATTTTTCTGTTTCGTCGTCCGCTAGGCGTGGTCGCCGGAATACTGCCGTGGAATTTTCCGCTGTTCATGGTCGCGCGCAAAATGGCCCCGGCGCTCATCACCGGCAACACCATCGTGATCAAGCCCAGCGAAGAAACGCCTTACAGCGCTTATGAGTTCGCCAAAATCGCCGCCGCCGCCGAGCTGCCTGCCGGTGTCTTCAATCTGGTGGCGGGGCTGGGCAAGACCGTGGGCGAAGCCCTCGTGGCGCATCCAGATGTCAACATGATCAGCTTCACCGGCAGTTCGGCAGCGGGATCCGCGATCATGGCGAATGCCGCGCGCAACGTGACCAAGGTCAGCCTGGAGCTGGGCGGCAAGGCGCCGGCCATTGTGCTCGACGACGCAAATCTTGATCTGGCGGCGGCAGTGTTGAAAGCATCAAAGACGATCAACACCGGGCAAGCCTGCAACTGTACCGAGCGTGTCTATGTCCATCGCAAAGTTTTCGCCGAGTTTAGCGAAAAGCTTGCGGCCGCGGTCGGTTCGATCATCTACGGTGACCCATTGGGCGCGACGCCGGTGGAAATGGGGCCCCTGATCAATCGGGCCAGCGTCGACCGGATTGGGAAACTGGTGGACGATGCGCGCGCGAAAGGCGCCGAGATTCTCACCGGCGGCAAAGCCGAAGACGGCCCCGGCTTCCATTTCAAGCCCACGGTTATTTCACGGACCAGTGCGGATATGCATATTTTGCAACGCGAGATTTTCGGACCTGTCATCATCATTGATCCAATAGACAGTCTGGAGGAGGGCATCGCACGGGCGAACGCAAACGAGTACGGCTTGAGCTCGTCGATTTTTACCAACGATCTCAACTCCGCGATGCATGCGATCAACGGCCTGAAGTATGGCGAGACCTATGTGAACCGCGAGAATTTCGAAGCGATTCAGGGCTTCCACGCCGGTGTGCGCAGATCCGGAATCGGCGGCGCCGATGGCAGACATGGCCTGTACGAATTCACCCACACGCAGGTGGCCTACATTCAGACCTGAGGCGAGCCTTCAGCACGTTCGGGATTTGTTTTTTGCGTATCCTGATATACTCGCGAGTATGAAAAAACTACCCGCTTCCGAATACCAAGAAATCGCCAGTGGCCGCAAACTGCGGGTCGTGCTTACCGGCAAACCTGCCCCACGCGTCAAAATCGCTAGAAGTGTTTCGGTCGACGAGAATCCGATAGAAGACATTCGCGACGCGGTTTCCAAGCTCAAGCGCGAGCGCATTATTTCGACGGCGGTTGAACTGTTCCATCACAACGGCCTGAGCAAAACGACGCTGGAAGCCGTTGCCAAGAGGATGAACGTCACCAAACCGTTCATCTATTCGCACTTCAAATCAAAGGATGATCTGCTGGCGGAGATCTGCTCGCGCGGCATTCGTTCTTCGCTTGACGTATTGAATCGCGTTGCGCTGGCCGAAGGCTCGGTCACTGACAAGTTCCGCGCCATGGCACACGACTTCATGCTGGCGGTGATTGAGAACCAGGGCCATATCGCGATCTACACGCGCGAGGAAAAGCACTTGTCCAAGGAAAGCCGCGACGCGATCAATCAGATGCGGCGCGAATTCGACCGCAAGATTTGCGCGCTCCTCAATGAGGGAATAGCAACCGGCGAATTCGTCGTCGACGATGTGCAGCTGGCCTCGCTCGCCATCGGTGGCATCATTAGTTGGTCTTACGTCTGGTACCGCCAGGATGGCCGTTTGACGGCGAACGAGACGGCAGAACGTGTTGCGGATCTGGTGCTCGCGATGATCCAGGCCAAACCGGAGCGCCGTGAACAAAACGGCGGCAAGGCACGCCGTGCCGG
>JAYUGL010000084.1:0-2099 GCA_043738385.1 Sterolibacteriaceae bacterium | reverse complement strand
TCAGCAGCTCGCGCGCCAGATCGACCGCGCTCTTGCCGCGCACGCCAACGCGCAGAAAGATCGCCAGCAGTTCCGCGTCGGACAGCGCAGCCGCCCCATGCGCCAGCAAACGCTCGCGCGGCCGCTCGGCCGCAGGCCAGTTAGTGATTGCCATAAAGGGTTAAAATCCTCGCTCGCTTTTATCTGAATTCTACCTGTCATGGCTTCACTTTCCGGCAAGCGCATCGTGCTGGGCGTCACCGGCGGCATCGCGGCCTACAAGAGCGCGGAGTTGACGCGTCTGCTGGTGAAGGCCGGCGCCGATGTGGATGTGGTGCTCACCGAGGCGGGTGCGCGTTTTGTGGGCGCCACCACTTTTCAGGCGTTGTCGGGGCGGCCGGTGTGGACATCGCTGTGGGACGAGCGCATGGCCAACGCCATGGCACATATCGATCTCACGCGTGGCGCAGACCTGCTGCTGGTTGCACCGGCGACCGCCAACTTTCTTGCCAAGCTGGTTCACGGATTGGCGGATGATTTGCTGTCCACGCTGTGTCTCGCCCGACCTCGCGCCGGTGTTGACGGTGCGCTGCGCGACTGTCCTTTGTTCGTGGCGCCCGCCATGAACCGGCAAATGTGGGAAAGCCCGGCCACGCAACGCAACGTGACACAACTGCGCGGCGACGGTTTGCACATTCTCGGCCCAGGAAGCGGCGACCAGGCCTGCGGAGAAACGGGCGATGGCCGCATGCTTGAGGCTGCGGAAATATTCGCGGCGCTGGAAGCCTCATTGTGTCCGAAACTGCTTGCTCGTAAACGCGTGTTGTTGACCGCTGGGCCGACCTTCGAAGCGCTCGATCCGGTGCGTGGCCTGACCAATTCAAGTTCAGGCAAGATGGGTTTCGCGCTTGCGCGCGCCTGTGCTGAAGCCGGCGCCGACGTAACACTGGTGGCTGGACCGGTCACCCAAACCACGCCTGCCGGTGTGACACGCATCGACGTGACCAGCGCACTGCAAATGCGCGATGCGGTGCTGGCGAATCTGGGCGGTCAAAATGTGTTCATCGCGGTTGCGGCCGTCGCCGACTACCGGCCCGCCGCGCCGGCCGATCACAAGATCAAGAAGTCGGGGCAGACGCTCAACATCGAACTGGTGCCGAATCCGGACATCCTTGCCGAGGTGGCGAATCAGCCGAATGCGCCGTTCTGCGTCGGCTTCGCCGCCGAGAGCCACAATCTGACCAAGTACGCCGAGAGCAAGCGCAAGGCCAAGAACCTGGCGCTGGTTGTCGGTAATCTGGTGCAGGATGGATTGGGCGGCGACACCAATGCAGTGACGCTGTTTGACGCAGCCGGGGCTCACCCCTTGCCGGCGGCAGAAAAACTTGAAGTCGCGCGCGGCATCGTGGCGCACATCGCGAAGTTGCTTAAATAAAATCACCGTTCGGGCTGAGCCTGTCGAAGCCCTGATGACATATTCGTCCTTCGACAGGCTCAGGACGAACGGAGTTAACCTCATGCCCCGTATCGACATAAAACTCCTTGATCCGCGCCTCAAGGAAGTGCCTCCCCAATACGCGACTCCCGGCGCGGCGGGCCTTGATTTGCGGGCCTGCATCGACACGGCGATCAAGCTGCATCCGGGCGAGACGCATCTGATCCCCGCCGGCATCGCCATTCACCTCGCCGACCCAGGATTGGCCGCCATGATCCTGCCGCGCTCCGGCCTCGGCCATAAACACGGCATCGTGCTCGGCAACCTGGTGGGCTTGATTGACTCGGATTACCAGGGCGAGATTTTCGTTTCCACGTGGAACCGCGGCCACGAAACATTCACCATCAATCCCATGGATCGCTTGGCGCAACTGGTCGTGGTGCCGGTAGTGCAAGTGGTGTTCAACGTGGTCGATGACTTCACCGAAAGCCAGCGTGGTGCGGGCGGTTTTGGCAGCACCGGGCACGTCTGAACGCCTTAGCTCAAGTGGTGTTACACTGCTCGTTCAACGACGTTGAACGAGGTGTGTCATGTCTTCTGTAACTGTATCCAGCAAAGGGCAGGTCGTCATTCCCGCGGACATTCGCAAGCAATTGGGCATTGCGCCGGGGAGCCTGGTCGATGT
>JAYUGL010000083.1:0-6303 GCA_043738385.1 Sterolibacteriaceae bacterium | reverse complement strand
CCCGAACGCGACTCCATCATAAAGACGCATTTGGCGGGCAACCATAATCAACCATTGGCTGCATGACTCAGGCGACAACTACCTTGACGCGCGCCGACACCAAAGAACTCATTGATCGTATTTTCAAAGAGCCCAGCGTCAAATTTGAGCTGACCGAGTTTGAAAACCTTGGCAAGCCGATTCACGACATCATCACCATCTACCCAAAGGCAGCAACCCGCGTCGAACAACTCATAGAGACCGCCGTCCAGCCATGAGCGACCTAATCCCCGAACCGCCCGCCCCCGGCAAGGGCCAGTTCCTCGTCTATGAGGCCGAGGACGGCCGCGTCAAGATCGACGTGCGGCTGGCCGACGAAACGGTGTGGTTGTCGCAAGCGTTGATCGCCGAGCTGTTTCAGACCTCGGTGCCCAATATCAGCATGCACATCCGCAATGTGTATGAGGAGGGCGAGCTTCAGCCCGAGGCAACCATTAAGAAATTCTTAACAGTTCGCCAGGAGGGCAGCCGGGCGGTGCGCCGCCAGCTTGACCACTACAACCTCGACGTGATCATCTCGGTCGGCTATCGGGTCAAAAGCCATGTTGCGACGCGCTTTCGCATCTGGGCGACGCAGCGCCTCAAGGAGTACATCGTCAAGGGCTTTACGCTGGACGACGAACGGTTGAAGAACCCGCAGCAGCCGTTCGACTACTTCGAAGAGCTGACCCGCCGCATCCAGGACATCCGCACCTCGGAGCGGCGCTTTTACCAGAAAATCACCGACATCTACGCGACCAGCATCGACTACGATCCGACGCTGGACATCAGCCTGACCTTCTTCAAGACCGTGCAGAACAAAATGCACTGGGCGATCACCGGCCACACCGCCGCCGAGATCGTCCATGCGCGGGCCGATGCGGAAAAGCCCAACATGGGGCTGACCACCTGGCGTGGCCCCAAGCCGCGCAAGCAGGATGTCGCCATCGCCAAGAACTATCTGGCGGAAGACGAACTGCGGGCCTTGAACAATCTGGCCGAGCAATACCTGATTTTTGCCGAAGGTCAGGCGATGCGCCGTATTGCCATGCACATGAGCGACTGGATCAAGAAGCTCGACGCTTTCCTCAACATCAACGACCGCGAAATTCTGACCCATGCCGGGAAAATCTCGCACGAGATGGCGCAGCAGCGCGCGGAAAGCGAATACGAGCAGTATCACCAACGGCAGATCGAGGAACAGACGCGGGTGGGCAGTGACTTTGACCGGATGGCGAAGCAATTGACGGACGGCAGGAAGAAATCATGAAGTTTCACGCATTCCAATACATCTCACGCACAACGTTCCTCACAGTTACCAATCAGTATCACGCCAGCGCATACCACGTGCCGCGGCCCGCGCCGTGTTTGACCAGATGCCCTTGCGCGGTAAGCGCGGCGACATGATCCTTGATCGTGTTGCGGCTGATGCCCGTCGCTTTGGCGGCTTCGGCTATCGTCACGCGTCCGCGTTCGCGGCATAGTTCGAGGATATGCGCCGACAACTGGGGCAGGGCGCCCAGCAGGATATGCTCACGTTCGATTTTTTTCTCCAGGCGATCCTTTTGCTGCTTGAGCGCCTTGAGGAAATAGGTGACCCACGGCTGCCAGTCGGGCTTGGCGCCGCGGATGGTGCCTTGCGTACGGCGCAGGGCAAGATAGTAGGCGTCCTTGCTGTGCTCGATGAGGCTCTCCAGCGAGCTGTAAGGCACATAGGCATAGCCCGCGCGCAGCAGCAGGAGCGTCGTCAGCACGCGCGACAGGCGGCCGTTTCCGTCCTGAAACGGATGAATGGCCAGAAACGCCACGATGAAAATGGCGATGACGAGCAGCGGATGAAGCCGGTTGTCCCGCAAGGCAGCTTGTGTCCACGGCACCAGCGCGACCATCAGGCGCGGCGTATCGAACGGCGTGGCGGTTTCGAAGATGACACCAAGACTTTTGCCGTCCGGCCCGAAGGCTTCGACATGGTTGGGCAGCGTTTTGTATTCGCCCCGGTGGCGCGTGTCCTTGCTTGAATATTTCAGCAGATCGCGGTGAAGCTGCTTGATGTGGTTCTCGGTCAGGTCGATGGCATCCCAGCGCGTGAACACCATTTCCATGACTTCGGCGTAACCGGCGACCTCCTGCTCGTCCCGCGAGCTGAATGCTTTGATCGCCGGATGGGAGAGCAGCCGCTCCACCTCTCGGTCGGAGAGCCGGGCGCCCTCGATGCGCGTCGAGGAACCGACGCTTTCTATGGTGGCGACGCGCAGCAGGCCCAAAAGGCGGTCTGGCGCCAACCGCCCAAGCGCCCGCCACGCGCCCTTGAATTCATCCAGATCGGCGATCAGCCCGAGCAGTTGGGGGGTGATTTTCAGCGTGGCGATGTTGAGCGGCGCATCCATTGTTCCATCCATTTCCATCCGATCAAGGATGGCACAGGATCATCCATTTGTCCATCCATTTTCATCCAAACCGATGGGCCGCTATCATGCAGGTCAGCCTTATCCATGACGGCCCGGTAACAATTACCATGGATTCACGCAATCCGGAGTAGGGGCTTCCAAACCGGTGGGGCGCGGTGCAAAATAATCTTTCGGGCCTGCCGATTCCGCCTTTCGCCAATCGACAATGTTGGCGATCATCTTCATGAAGGAGTAAAGGATGCCATCCACGATCAACAAAACTTCAAAACGGAAACCTGCAACGCTGCCGGCCCATCGCGCCGGGTGCTGGTGCTGGTGGCCACGCGCAAGGGGGCCTGGCTGTACCACGGCGACGCCGCCCGCAAGACGTGGCGCGTCGACGGGCCGCACTTCCTCGGCCACATCATCCATCATCTGGTGCTCGATCCGCGCGACGGCCGCACCCTGCTGGCGGCGGCGAAGACGGGCCACCTCGGGCCGACGATATTCCGCTCCACCGACCGTGGCCGCAGTTGGAAAGAGGCGGCACGGCCGCCGGCTTTTGCCAAGGGTGATGGGGGTAATGAGGGGCGCGCGGTCGATCACACTTTCTGGCTGACGCCGGGCGGCGCGGACGAACCCGGCGTCTGGTACGCGGGGACTTCGCCGCAGGGCTTGTTCCGCTCCGAAGACGGCGGTGTCAACTGGACGCCGTGGTTCTCCTTCGACGACGATCCGCGTTACCGCGAATGGCTGGGCACTTCGCAGGATGGCACGCCGGACGGGCCGAAGCTGCATTCGATCATCGTCGATCCGCGCGACAGCGCGCATCTGTACCTGGCCATGTCGAGCGGCGGCGTGCACGAATCGACGGATCGCGGTCGCCATTGGGAACCGCTGCTGAAGGGGATGGAGGTGGTTGAAGGTTTTGACGCGAGCAAGCCCACGTTTCACGATCCCCATTGCGTGCGGATGGCTCCCGCCAACCCGGACCGCCTGTACCAGCAGAATCACTGCGGCATTTATCGCATCGACCGGCCGTCCGACGCCTGGGTGCGCATCGGCAGGAACATGCCGAAGCGCACCGGCGACATCGGCTTTCCCATGGTGGTGCACCCGCGCGATGCCGACACGGCATGGGTGTTCCCGATGGACGGCACTTCGGTGTGGCCGCGCACCAGTCCGCAAGGCAAGCCCGCCGTGTATGCGACGCGAAATGGCGGCAAGACCTGGCAGCGCCTCGACGCCGGTTTGCCCGCGCAGCAGGCGTTCTGGACCGTCAAGCGCCAGGCGATGACGGCGGACGCCGCGGACCCGGTGGGCCTGTATTTCGGCACCACCAGCGGTGAGCTGTGGATGAGCCGCGATGAGGGTCGCCGCTGGCAGTGCACGGCGCAGCACCTGCCGGAAATCTACGCCGTGGAAGCGCTGGCGCTGTAGGCTGAGCCATGCAGGTCATCATTCCCAGCGCACTGCGCTCGTACACCGAAGCGAGCAAGGCCGAGGCGAGCGGCGCGACGCTCGCCGAGATGCTGGACGATCTGGATCGCCGCTACGTCGGCATCCGCTTTCGCATGATCGACGAGCAGGACCGGATACGGCGCCACATTCGCATCTTCGTCAACGGCGAGCAGGTGCGTGACCTGTCGCATCCATTGGCCGAGAGCGACGAGGTGGTGATCGTCCAGGCACTGAGCGGCGGCTGATGATACGAGCAGCCGCGCTCGCAATCTCGAAGGAGAAAACATGAAATACCTTTGTCTGGTCTATGCCGAGGAAAGTAGGCTCGATGACATCGACGACGCGGAATGCATGACCTGCGGTGATGGCCTGCGCGCCAGCGGCCACATGATCGGCGGCGATGCGCTGCAGCCGGTGCATACGGCGACGATGCTGCGCGTGCGCGACGGCAGGGTGTCGATTACCGACGGGCCGTTCGCCGAAACCAAGGAGCAGCTCGCCGGTTTCTACATGCTGGAGGCGGCCGATCTCAACGAGGCGCTCAAGCTCGCGGCCAAGATTCCGCCGGCGCGGGTCGGCAGCATCGAGGTGCGGCCGGTGCGGCAGCTCGTCGCGGAAAAAACCTGAAACTCTGCACCACAGAGACACAGAGGCGCAGAGAAAAGCAAGAGATCAAACTTTTTTGAATGGTCTGTCGATCGGGCGGCGCGTCGTTCGACTACAAGACAGAACAGCAGTTATAAATCCACCCCTACCGAGCAAGGAGATCCGTAATGCCCACCAACACCGTCCGCCTGCACCGCGTGCTGCGCGCCAAGCCCGAGAAAATCTACCGCGCCTTCCTCGACGCGGAGGCCCTTGCCCGCTGGCTGCCGCCCAATGGCTTCACTTGCAAGGTCGACCGGCTGGAAGCCAGGGTGGGCGGCACCTTCCGCATGGCGTTTCGCAATTTCACCACCGGCAACGGCCATTCCTTCGGTGGCACCTATCTGGAACTTTCGCCCAACGAACGCATCCGTTATACCGACAAGTTCGACGATCACAACATGCCCGGTGAGATGACGACGACGATCACGCTGAAGGCCGTTGTCTGCGGCACGGAGTTGACTGCCGTGCAGGAAGGGATTCCCGAGGCGATTCCGCCTGAGTTTTGCTACCTCGGCTGGCAGGAATCGCTGGACCATCTGGCGCGGCTCGTCGAACCCGAGATTCCCGACTGAAAGGAGACGTCATGAGCGAAAACACCAACCCCGTCGGCTGGTTCGAAATCTATGTGAACGACATGCGGCGTGCCAAAACTTTCTACGAAGCCGTGTTCGGCACGCAGTTCTCGAAGCTGGAGGGCCCGGGGCAGCCGCCCGGCATGGAGATGCAGGCCTTCCCCATGCACCAGAACGCCATGGGCATCACCGGCGCGCTGGTGAAGATGCCCGGGCTCGATGCGGGCGGACATAACGTGATCGTCTACTTCATGTGCGCCGACTGTGCCGTCGAGGCGGCCAGGGCGGCGAACGCCGGCGGCAGTCTCGTGAAGGAAAAGATGTCCATCGGCCAGTACGGTTTTATCGCATTGGTAACGGATACGGAAGGCAACATGATCGGCCTGCATTCGATGCAGTGACGGCGTCATTCCGCTTCCGCGGGGATGACGAAAGTGGGGCATTTGTCATACGCATGTAATTTTCAATAACAGGAGACAATCATGATGAAACTATATGGCTTGGGTCCGACCCGTTCGGTGCGGGCGTTGTGGGCGTTGCGCGAGCTCGATGTCGAGTTCGAGTTCGTTCCCGTCAACCTGCAGGCCGGCGAGCACATGCAGCCGGAATTCCTGCGCCTCAATCCGGCGCACAAGGTGCCGGTGCTGGTGGACGGTGATGTGGTGGTCACCGAATCTGCCGCGATCGTGATGTATCTCGCCGAGAAATATCGCGACAAGGGTTTGCTGCCCGCCGATCTGGCGCAGCGCGCCCAGGTCTATCGCTGGACGATGTTCGCGGTCACCGAGCTGGAGCAGCCGCTATGGCGCATCGCGCGCCATACCTTCCTCTATCCCGAGGACAAGCGCTCGCCGGCCGACATCGAGCTGGCGCGCGGAGACTTCCGCGACATGGCGGCGGTACTCGAAAAACACATGGCCGGACGGAACTTTATTGTCGGCGACCATATCAGCATCGCCGACTGCGTGACCGTCTACGCCATCGACTGGGCCGGCGAGAACGGCTTGCTCGATGGATTCCCCAACCTGCGCGCCTATCTCGAGCGAATGTACGCACGGTCCAAAGCGCCGCAACGAATGGCGGCGGCGTTCGCCGCGCTGCAGCCGCAGGCCTGAGGCGTTGAAATACCTCTGCCTCGCCTGGGAGGCCGAAGAAACCTTCGCCGCGCAATCGCGCGAGGAATGGAGCGCGCTGCGCGCCGAGACCCTGGCCTATGT
>JAYUGL010000082.1:0-6304 GCA_043738385.1 Sterolibacteriaceae bacterium | reverse complement strand
CCGCTGTCAACGTGGTCTTGCCGTGATCTACGTGGCCTATCGTGCCCACATTCACGTGCGGCTTGTTCCGCTCAAATTTGCCTTTTGCCATGATCGATTACCCCAATAAAAACAACTAGAATTCAGAAAACGCCTAAACAGCTGCTATGCCACGACTGGTGCCCTTGACGTGGATCGAACACGTGGCCTCTCCCTTACCAAGGGAGTGCTCTACCACTGAGCTACAAGGGCGAATCTACTTGCTCAAGTCTCACCGATCTTTGGAGCGGGCGACGAGGTTCGAACTCGTGACATCTTGCTTGGAAGGCAAGTGCTCTACCAACTGAGCTACACCCGCTTTGCCACCAATCTCAATCTACAAGTTCCACCTTCGCCGTCCAGCCCATCCAGTTTTTACTTACTTGGTGGAGGGGGAAGGATTCGAACCTTCGAAGGCAGAGCCGACAGATTTACAGTCTGTTCCCTTTGACCGCTCGGGAACCCCTCCCAGCGTAACCGAAGATTATCTCTGGTTGCATAAATCCTGTCAATCACAGAGTTTGTCCGAAATGATGTCCGGCGCGGCAATTTCGGGCAATACGGTCAAAATCACCCCGCAGCTTCGATTAAGATACGCACAGACCGACAACAGGAGTGCATATGTCCGACACCACAAATGATCCAATGGCTTTCCTGCGCAATCTGTGGGGCAGCGCCGGTGTTCCCCTGCCAGGCTTGGTTACGCCGACCCTCGACATCAGCGAACTGGATAAACGCATCACCGACATGAAGGCCGTCGAAGGGTGGCTCAAGCTCAATCTCAACATGCTGCAGATGAGCATTCAGGGCCTGGAGGTGCAGCGCGCCACATTGGCCGCCCTGCTAGCAGTCAGCCAATCCGCGACAGGCGGGGAAGCAGGCGCTAACCCTTTTGCAAACCCAGCGCTCTGGCCTTGGAACCTCCCACAACAGGGTGCCGCCGCCGAACCATCACCTGATCTGGAACCGAAACCGCCACCGAAACCCTGATCAATAGGTGTAAAAGCCGTGCCCGGTCTTGCGGCCGAGATAACCCGCCGCAACCATTTCCTTCAACAGCGGTGCCGGGCGGTATTTTGAGTCGGCAAAGCCGTCATAAAACACCTCCATCACCGCCAGCACAGTGTCGAGCCCGATCAGGTCGGCGAGCGCCAGGGGACCAATGGGGTGGTTGCAGCCCAGTTTCATGCCTTCATCGATCTCCAAGGCCGAAGCTAGACCTTCCTGTAGCGCAAAGACCGCCTCGTTGATCATCGGACAAAGGATTCGATTGACACCAAAACCTGGGCTGTTCTTGACACTAATGGGCGCTTTCCCCAATTGCCTGGCCAGCGCCTCGGCAGTTGCATACGTTTTGTCAGAGGTTTGAAGACCGCGAATGACCTCAACCAAGGCCATGACCGGGACCGGATTAAAAAAATGCGTCCCGATAAACTGGTCAGGACGCCTTGTCGCTGCCGCCAGGCGGGTAATCGAAATCGATGAGGTATTGGTGGCAAGGATCACATCCGACCTCACCGCCGCTTCCACCTCCTTGAATATCTTGATCTTGAGCGACTCGTTTTCCGTAGCGGCCTCGATCACAAAGTCCACATCACGTAAATCCGCGTACTGCGTGGTCGCTGTGACACGACCCATGGTGTCGGCCTTTTGACCTTCGGTCAGTTTTTCCTTGCGGACCAGCCGATCCAGGCTGCCGGAAATGGTCGCAAGACCTTTTTGTAGAGCGGTCTCATTGACATCCAGCATCACGACATGAAGTCCGGCTGCCGCGCACGCCTGAGAGATACCGTTGCCCATGGTGCCGGCGCCGATGACGCCGATGGTTTGAATTGCCATGCCCTTGCTCCCCACTTCAGAATGAGGGCGACACTTTACACAAAACTGGCAGTCAATGCTGCGCTGCGGAAAAACAAGCTATCGTCACGGCGGCAGCGTGTTTTCTGGACAAGTCACTTCTTCTGCGTCACCGGCCGCTTCCACCCGGCGAACGAAATTTGTTTGGCGCGCGACACGGTCAATTGTCCTGGCGGTGCATCGCTGGTCAACGTGGTGCCGGCCCCCAGCGTCGCGCCGCGACCCACTGTCACCGGCGCGACGAGTTGTGTGTCGGAGCCGATAAAGACGTCATCTTCGATGGTGGTGCGATGCTTGCTGGCGCCGTCGTAGTTGCAGGTGATGGTGCCGGCGCCGATGTTCACGCGCTGGCCTACTGTCGCATCGCCGATATAGGACAAATGGTTGGCCTTGGAGTGGTCGGCGATGGTGCTGTTCTTGATCTCGACGAAATTGCCGATATGCACGTCGGCGCCCAATTCGGCGCCAGGCCGCAGGCGGGCATAGGGGCCGACGATGCTGTGCGGGCCGATGACCGCGCCTTCGATGTGGCAGAAGGCATGGATACGGGTGCCGGCGTTGACGGCGGCATCTTTGATTACGCAGTTGGGACCGATAGCGACGCCATCGCCCAACTCCACCCTGCCTTCGAACACGCAATTAACATCGATGCTGACGTCGCGGCCGCAAACCAGCGCGCCGCGCACATCGATACGTGCCGGGTCGGCCAGGGTGACACCATGGTCGAGCAATACCGCAGCAAGGTTGCGCTGATGGATGCGCTCCAGTTCCGCCAGTTGCGTTTTGCTGTTGATCCCCTGCACCTCCCACGTGTGATGCGGATGCACCGCATGTACCGCCATGCCCTCTTCTACGGCAAGCGCGACGATGTCGGTCAGATAGTACTCGCCCTGGGTATTAAGGTTGACGAGGCCCGGCAGCCAATGCCGCAACTTCGTGGTGGGCGCAACGAGTATTCCTGTATTCACTTCAGTAATGGCGCGCTCGACATCGTCGGCATCCTTCTCTTCAACGATGCGCTGGATCGCGCCACTTTCGCGAACAATGCGGCCATAGCCCTGGGGATTTGTCAGATACACCGTAAGCAGCGCCAAGGTCTCGGCGGACGCTTGCGTTGCTAATTGCGCAAGTGTCTCGCGCCGAATCAGCGGCACGTCGCCGTAAAGTACCAAGGTGATCGCATTGCGGTCGAGATGAGGTAATGCTTGCAGCACCGCATGGCCGGTCCCTAATTGGGGCTCCTGCTTGACCCAGACAACATCGGCAGCGGCCAGGACTTCCGGTACCCGCTCGCCGCCGTGGCCGTAGACAACGCAGATTGTTTCCGCACCCAAGCTTCGGGCGGTATCGAGCACATGGGTCAGCATCGGTCGACCTGCAATCGGATGCAGCACCTTGGGCAAATCGGAGTGCATGCGCTTGCCCTGACCGGCGGCGAGAATCACGACATTCAGCGATTTCTGTTTCATGGCTTGGTCAATAAAAAAGGCGCGGAGGGATTGTAGTTCGCTCCACGCCTTTTGCGTCCGTTTCAGAATAGTCTATCTAGGCAGAATACTGCTTCCCATCAGAAACTCATCCACAGCGCGCGCGCACTGACGACCCTCGCGAATCGCCCAAACGACAAGGGACTGGCCACGACGCATGTCGCCTGCGGCGAACACCTTGGGCACATTGGTGAAATAGGACCTCTCGCCCTCGGTGCCGGCCTTGGCGTTACCGCGCGCATCCTTTTCCACAGCAAAAGCATCGAGCACGCCGCCGACTGGCGCCACAAACCCCATGGCGAACAGGACGAGGTCGGCCTTCATCACAAACTCCGAGTTTGGAATTTCGCTCATCTTGCCGTCCTTCCATTCCAGCCGAACACCTCTCAAAGCCTTGACCGTGCCATTCTCACCGATGAACTCCTTGGTGGCGATGGACCAGTCGCGACCACAACCCTCTTCATGGGAAGAAGAACTACGCAGTTTGATCGGCCAATAGGGCCAGACCAAGGGCGAGTTTTCCTGCTCCGGCGGCTGGGGCAGCAACTCGAACTGGCTGACGCTGGCGGCGCCATGGCGGTTGGAAGTGCCAACGCAGTCGGAGCCGGTATCGCCGCCACCGATGACTACCACATGCTTGCCGGCAGCATTGATGGGATTCTTGCGGCCGCCTGCCACTTCCTTATTTTGTGGAACCAGAAACTCGAGGGCGAAGTAAACGCCACCCAGCTCACGACCGGGTAGCGGCAGATCGCGCGGCACTTCGGCCCCACCCGCCAGCACCACGGCATGAAACTCCTTGAGCAACTGATCCGGTGTGACAATTTCGGTTGCATCGCTGGTCACCCCCTTGGGCAGGACACTCTTGGTAACCATGACACCGGTGCGAAACCTGACGCCCTCGGCTTTCATCTGCGCCAGGCGCCAGTCGATGAGGCCCTTGTCGAGCTTGAAGTCGGGAATACCGTAACGCAGTAGCCCACCGACACGGTCGCTTTTTTCAAACACCGTCACATCATGGCCAACACGCGCCAATTGCTGCGCCGCCGCCAATCCAGCGGGGCCGCTGCCAACGACGGCGACTTTTTTGCCCGTTGTGTGCGATGCCGGTTGCGGCACGACCCAGCCGTTCTCTCCCGCCTTGTCGATGATCGCGCGTTCAATGGATTTGATGCCGACCGGCGCGGTGGGTGGAATATTCAGCGTGCACGCGGCCTCACAAGGCGCCGGGCAAATGCGGCTGGTGAACTCTGGGAAGTTATTGGTCGAATGCAGTACCTCAATGGCTTCGCGCCAGCGCCCGTGATACACCAGATCGTTCCAGTCGGGAATGATGTTGTTGACGGGACAACCCGTATTACAGAATGGAATACCGCAGTCCATGCAGCGCGCACCCTGGACTTTGGCTTCTTCGTCGGGCAGGCGATGGACGAACTCATGGTAATTCTTGCGCCGTAATTTAACCGGCTCGTAAGCCTCGGCCAGACGCTGATATTCAATAAATCCGGTGGGCTTGCCCATTACGCTGCCTCCGCAGTGCCGCCCCAAGGAGGCAGCAAGTCATTAACCGGAAGCTGCGCGAGCAGCTGAACCCAAGTCACCCCCTTCCATGGGAAGGGAGACGGGGGGAACTTATATTTCATGCTACTTCCTTCTGTTCGACTTTTTTGGGAGCGGTGGCAAGACTGGTCAGAACACGCTTGTATTCATGGGGCATGACCTTGACGAACCTGTTGCGCCAGGCGGACCACTTCTTGAGAATGGCCTCGGCGCGTGCGCTGCCGGTGTAACTGGCGTGTTTCTCGATCAGCGACTTGAGCAACTCCTCGTCAGCGCGGCCGAGGTGACGCACATTGACCGGGCCATGGCCTTCCAGTTCGCCGGTCTCGGGCATCACGGCGTCTTCGGACACGGCTTCCAACGCCACCATGGAAAGATTGCAACGCTTCTCGAAGCTGCCATCTTCATCCAACACATAAGCCACACCACCGCTCATGCCAGCGGCGAAGTTGCGGCCGGTCTGGCCAAGCACGACAACGGTGCCGCCGGTCATGTATTCGCAGCCGTGGTCGCCGGTGCCCTCCACCACCGCGGTGGCGCCAGAGTTACGAACCGCGAAACGCTCGCCGGCGACGCCGCTGAAATAAACCTCGCCGGCGATCGCGCCGTACAGCACGGTGTTGCCGACAATGATGTTCTCTTCCGACTTGCCCTTGAAAGCGGCCGGTGGCTTGACGACGATCCTGCCGCCCGACAAGCCTTTGCCGACATAATCGTTGGCCTCGCCCGTCAATTCCAATGTCACGCCGCGCGCGAGGAAGGCGCCCAGGCTCTGCCCGGCGGTGCCGCTCAGCTTGACGGTAATGGTGTCGTCCGGCAAGCCGGCGTGGCCATAGCGTTTGGCGACTTCATGAGAAAGCATGGTGCCGCAGGTGCGATTGAGGTTTCTGATCGCGGTCTCGATGACCACTTTCTCCTTGCGCTCCAACGCCGGCATGGCCTGGGCGATCAGCGTGTGATCGAGCGCCTTGGCCAGTCCATGATCTTGTACCTCGCACTGGTGGCGCGCTACCCCGGCGGGTAGCGGTGGCATGTAAAAGATCTTGGAAAAGTCCAGGCCCTTTGCTTTCCAGTGCTTGATGCCATGCCGGGTATCCAGAAGATCGGCGCGTCCAATCAAATCGTCGAACTTGCGTATGCCAATCTGCGCCATCAGTTCGCGCACTTCTTCGGCGACGAAGAAAAAGAAATTGACGACGTGCTCCGGCTGGCCGGTGAAGCGCTTGCGCAACACAGGATCCTGCGTCGCGACACCGACAGGACAGGTATTGAGATGACACTTGCGCATCATAATGCAGCCCGTGACCACCAGCGGCGCGGTGGCAAACCCGAATTCGTCCGCGCCTAATAGCGCGCCAACGATGACGTCACGACCGGTTTTC